>CAJZIX010000005.1 GCA_916049765.1 uncultured bacterium | reverse complement strand
TCACACAAGCAAGTGGTGATTATGTGGCAGCTATTTTGAAAAAAATTGTTCCTGAATTTGAAGAAGGAATTGTAACTATTGAGAAGATATGAAGAATTGCCGGTAAAAAAACAAAAATTCTGGTTTCTTCTAATGACGAGAGCGTTGATCCTGTGGGAGTTTTCGTAGGTCATAAAGGAGATAGAATTAATACCGTGCTTTCACTTCTTGATGGAGAAAAGGTAGATTTCGTAGAACTTGTAGATGACCCAAAAGAACTTATCATCAGGCTTTTGAAACCTGCTCAAGTAGAAAAAATTGAAATTAAAGATACTAAAGCTATTGTGAGAGTCTCAGAAACCCCTTGCTATCGGGAAAGGAGCAAGCAATATCAAACTTGCTTCTCAGCTCAGCGGTTATCAAATTGAAGTCATTTAATTTCTCTCAATTAAAAAAAGAAACATCTGCTCCACGCCTCTTGTGGAGCTTTTTCATGGGGAGAATATGGAAGTCAAAATACCAATCTATAAGTAACTAAATTATTTTCATTCTTAATTGATAAAACTATGCTTAATGTACACTCTATAGAAACTTTCGCAACCCAAGATGGACCTGGGATCAGACTTGTAATTTTTTTGCAAGGTTGCATGTTTAGATGCAAATACTGCCACAATCCGGATACCATTCCACTAGAAAATGATAAAGCTAAGCAGCGAAGTGTTGAGGACATTCTCCTCCAGGCTGAGAAGCAGAAAGAATATTTTTGAGCTAAAGGAGGGATTACTTTTTCAGGAGGAGAACCGCTCATTCAGGCTCAGGCTTTGCTTCCTATTATCAAAAGACTGAAAGCTGAAGGCTACCACATTTGTATTGATACCAACGGTTTTTGGCAAAGTACAGAGGCAAAAGAAATTCTCCAGCTTGTTGATCTGGTTTTACCTGATTTGAAGCAGATAAATCCAGAAAAACATCTCCAGCTCGTAGGACAAAGTAATGAAAATACGCTCAAGACCTTGGACTACTTAGATGAAATTCAAAAGCCGTATTGGCTCAGATATGTGCTCGTTCCTGGCTATACTGATGATGAAACAGATCTTCATGAGCTTGGAAACTACTTGCAAACAAGGAAAAGTATGGAAAGGCTAGAAATACTCCCTTACCATAATCTCGGAAAATCTAAACGAGATAAGCTCTGATGGAAGTATCCTTTGGAGGGTGTGCATGCTGCTGGAAGTGCTGATCTTGATAGAGCAAAAGCAATTTTGAGTCAGTATTCAGATAAGATTTTTGTGAGAGGATAAGTCCTCTTTTTTTAAAAATCTCTTGCATTTTATATATCAATCCATATAGATATATTGTTTTATTTAAGAGAAAGGAATGAGCACCTGTGTTTCTTGACTAGACAATCTTGAAGAGTTTTCCGAGCTTCTTCAACTGATTGCAGAGCCACATAGACTAAGGATTCTCTGCCTGCTTGCAGAAAACTGCAAAAAATTACCGGAGGGGATCTGTGTTTCTGAGGTGGTAGAGCTATTTCAAGAGCCTCAAAATCTGATTTCTCATCACTTGGGAATGCTCAAGAGAGCGCAACTCGTGCTCGCCAAGAGAGAAGGGAAAAATATCAGATATCGCCTCAATACGGAGATCTATCAGCAGTTAAGAAGCTCACTCAAAATCATCTTTCGTCTTAAATAATCAGACTTTTATTCTTTTTTATTATAAAAATGGCGCAACACATTGCTTCTAAACTAGAATTTGAACAGATTTTAAAAAGTTTTAATGGGGTGCTCCTCGTAGATTTTTTCGCTACTTGGTGTGGACCTTGTAAAATGCTCGCTCCTGTGATGGAGGAACTTTCTACTCAATACGATGAAAGTCAGGTAAAAATTCTGAAAGTGGATGTAGATCAGGTTCCAGAACTCGCACAGGAATACGGAATCGTTTCTATTCCTACGGTTTTCGTAGGCGTGAATCATCAAATTGCTGAAGGTTTTCTCGGAGCTCATCCAAAAGAATTTTATGAAGAAAAAATCGCTGACTACCTTCAAAAAATAGAAAATAACGAAGGGAAAATTGTTGCATAAGCATTGATAATCAACCAAAAATAGATAATAGTAATTCATTACCAAGAAAGGGAAATCAGAAAACGAGCGTTTGGATTTCCTTTTCCTCGTGATGATTTTTTTTAAATATACTACATTACATGCTGATTTATCTTGAAAAAAAAGCTAAAAATTTTCCGCTGACAAAAAGCGTTCTCGGCAAGCTTCCTCAAGCAGAAATCTTGGAAATAGACCATTATAAAAATATTTTTGACAAGAATATCTGAAATCAGCAGTTAAGCCCTGCACTTATTCTTGCACAGCAGGAAAATCCAAAGCTGATCACGGTTCCCGATCACTATGGTTACCCTGGGAAAGCTTATTTTTTCAAGACGAGCTTGAACTGCGTTTTTGACTGCGAATACTGCTATCTCAAAGGGAATTTCAAGACTCAATATCCTGTGATTTTCGTAAACTATGATGAAATCCAGGAAAGCATCAAAAAACAAATTGAAGAAGAGAGAAAAGCTGGATATCAAGGGCAGATTACCCTTTATGCGAGTAATTATTCTGATCTTCAGGGGCTTGATCAGCTTTCTGAGTTTAATCAGCATTTTTTCCCTTTTATGGAGCAGTTTGACGGAGTACTGATGGAAACGAGGACAAAATCTGCAAACATTTCAAGCATTCTGGAAGCAAATCAAGGAATCCCACCTCACAATACGGAGATTTCTTTTTCACTTAATCCGCAGAGTATTATTGAGCAGTATGAGAAAGGGACTGCTCCACTTCGTGCTAGGATCCAGGCGATCAATACCCTTCTAGAAAAAAATTATAAAGTCTGACTCAGATTTCTCCCTCTTTTACCAGTTGAGAACTATAAGAATCTTTATAGCGAACTCTTAGAACAAGTGAAAAGAGAGATTGATATGGAGAAAGTTAATTCACTTTTCATTGCTTCTCTCATCTACAATCAAGGCGATTTTAAGCAAATGCAGAAAAAAAATCTGAATTCCGACCTCCGAAATCTCGTTCAGCTCCAAGAAAATGGACTTGTAAAGATTCCTGATCAGATTTTTCAGACTTTTGTTTCCTTGTTTCAGAAGCATTTCCCCGAGAAAAAGATCTATTTTGATTTTGTTTAATCCTCATGAGGTCTAAAAAGTCACTTACTTCCTTTGAAAAGTCATTTCTCACAAGACTCAAAAAGAAGCAGTCTGAGATCGGATCGTGGCCTTATCTAAATCCGCAAAAGCCTTTAAAAGTAGAAAATAAACCAGAAAAGTAAGGTAAGAAAAGTAAGGCAAGAAAATCTGGCACTATCCTCCCAAAAAAAGATAAGTCGCCTCAACTGAATAAAATTAAGAACAAAGAAAAAACTCTCTTGGAAGAGAGTTTATTTTATAAGAAGTTCTAATCTTCTACATTTTCAAGCGTATCATCAATATCCTGTTCAAAATCTTCTCAATCCTCTATCTCATCATCGATACTAGCAGCTTGCTGTTGAGTTCGCTGAGCATAATATTCCGCCCCTAGTCCTTGAGCAAGTACCTAAACGTTAACAAGTCCAAAATACTGACAAAGATAAGCAATTCCTACTGGGATTCCAATAACTGCAAGAAGTAGGGTAGAAATTTTGATAGATCCACCATTTTTCCATCGATAAAGCGTATAGATGAGGGATCATACTCCTCAAATCAAACACACTCCTGGAGCTAAAAAAGTCATCATTATTGTATCAGAAAAAAAATAAAACAAAGGTAAAAAGTCTGATTTTTATTTATTGTTTTTTTGTTCTTGAAGGTAGGTATAGAAAGAATACGAAAAAGCTATCAAAAACAGAATTCCTACAACCAAGAAAGAATAAGCTCCGAGATTAAGATTTTTGAAACGAAGCTGATACCCTGCAAAGTAAGCATAAAAGCTTGCAACTGTAAAGGCTCCCATAATGAGAACTTGAGAGATATGCATAGGTCCATCCTCCTCCTCTGGAGTTGTAGTTTCTTCAAGATATTCATCCTTGTGAAATCTCTTATTTTCCATAGCGATTCAATAAGAAATAAACATATTTAATTCTATATATACAAAAAACAAAATCAAGAAAATCTTTAGATAAGGCAAAAAACGTAAAGCGAAGCCTTATTCAAGAGAAGATACACTCTTACTTAAACCAAAGCGTTTTTGAGCTCTTATTTGGAAAGATAAAATCAGCAAAAAAGTTAGTAAAAGCATACAATGCATCTCCAGCATATCCAACTCTCATATTCTGTAATGCAAAAATTTCATCGTTATCCCATAATTCTCTTTGAATCTTTTGAAAATCCCCTGTTATCGAGAGTCCTTTTTTCGCAAGAATAGCCTGAAGATAATCTTTAGCAAAAACTTCTTTAATTCCATTTTGTGGACTAACAGAAAAGGTTTTTAAGCCAAGGAAATAAGATGAAGGTTCAAGAATTGAAGAACAGTTTTTTTTCTGCTCCTTTCCTTGAATATCATAAGTAATAGTACAGTTTTCCCCTTGATTTGACCAGGAAACAAGTTTAAGAGGAAGTGTTATATTTCATTTTTTATCCATTACAAAGAGCCTTGGATTGGAAAGAGCTTGAGAATCTGAATTCTTACCTCCTTGTACAAGAGAATCTAGTTCTTTCACATCTATTAATTCTCCTTGTTTTTTTGCGTAATCAATCTGAAAGAGTGAAAGCTTTACTCCAGAATTAGTCACCCCTCACCACTGATTAGTTGTAGTAGCATAGCCAAGCCCAACCAAATATTGCTTAGTCCCTTCTTTTTTAAGTGGATGAAGATAAGTACTATAACCAGGGATTTTAAGCTCTCCAATGATTTTTGGCTGTTTAGGATTAGCAAGATCAATCACAAACAGCGGATCGACTTGCTCAAAAGTCACCAAATAGAGCTTATCACCGATATATCTGGAAGATTTAAATTCTTCTCCTGGTTCAATATTCTCTAACTTCCCAGCAAGCGTTAAATCTGGACTAAAAACATAGAGCTGAGTTGAAAGCTTAGGATCCCACATTTTCGTTAGAATCCTGAAATACCCCTTATCGTCTTCATCCATACTATATTGCGTAAGTAAGGATCATGGGACTAATGCTGTATTTTGATACCTTAATGCTAAACCATGTCTAGAAAATTTATGAATCATAGTTTGAGTTGTTGTCCTGAAATAAGGAACTGCACATAACATTCCACGAGGACAAGACCAGTTACTCTGTGTATAAAAATCAGAAACCAGATAGAGAGCATCTTTGGTCATATGAATTTCACCATTTGGAGCCAAAAGAGCGGTCGTTTCAGCTTTTTTACTGGTATCACGAATATCCATCGCAAAAATAAGCGTAAACACAGGATCTAAACTCAGATTTTTATCCTCTGGCAACACATAAGAAATCTGATCACATTCCAAAGGATAGCTTTTCTTCCCTTGAGGGGTGATCTCTACATGTGCGAAAGCCTTGCGGAAATCGTGTTCCTGCCCTTTCCAGTTCCATCGATTGATCCCCTGCTCGGCAATCACATACAGCTGATCCTCAATCAATCTCGCATCCTCATAAAACCCAGGTAAATTCTCAAATTTCAATAATTTAAGCTGAGCAAGATCGCTCGTATCATACACAGCAACGACCGTGCGAATATCGCTATTCAACCAGGTAAAACGGCTCTGAAAAGATGAAAACCTCGTATACAAAGTCCCCATCAATACCAAACGATCCTTGGCGAGAAAAAGCTCAACCTGATCCAAATCTTGAGGCACAGCAATTTCTTTGACAAGAGCAAGTTTCTCAGGATTAAGCTTAGCTTTTTGAAGATCTAAAGGTGAAGAAAGAATGCTGATTTTCTTCGTTTCCTGATTGTAGTAGTAGAAGTATTCTCCATCCGTTTTGAGGATTTCTGGCTCATCTACTCAGCTTTTTTGAATATTGGTCTGAGAAAAATCTGTAGAACTAGAGCTCATCACATCCAGAGCTTGCGGAGCCATTTCATTAGTAACGGCTGCATCTTCGGTTAGCATCATCCCCATCCTTTTCATAAAAGGACTTCTACTGTTGTTTCTCGCTTCTTTGGCATACTTTTCTAGCATACTTTCTAATGATTTACAGCTTTTCGCTTGGGTAAATTTGAGATTTTGCACAGCAGTAGTGCCAGAGAGTTGCTCCAAGAGCTGAGTATCAGGAGTCGCTGCTGAAGTGATTCCTAGCATCAAAAGCCCAACTCCAAGGCTTGCAAGTAATTTTTTCATCGGAATTATTTAGAAAGTAAAAGATAAGATCATTCTAAACATAGCATTTTTATAGGATAAATCAAAGGATTTTACAAAAAATTTAAATCTATAAAAAAAAGGAGAACAGATAAAAATCTTCACAAAGATAGTAATTGGATATTGTAAATTGATATAATTTAGCAAACACTAAAAAAAAGGAATAAAAAAACTCCGATCTTTCAATCAGAGTTTTTTATTATTAAGAACGTCTATAATCCCCCAGAGGCACTTCAATGGTATAGGGTGATGTATTAATTGTATGCCAAATTTTACAAGGATAAAAACGCATTTGCCCTGTTGATTTACAATCTTCTCGAGATTCCCATTGTGGCCATTTATTGTTTATTTTATTACCACTACAATCTACCTTTTGTATTTTAACTACATCTCATTTTTTTATCTTTAAATTTGGATAGTGTTCTTTTAAATTAGCAATATATTCACCTCCTCAATTGTGTTTAAATTCGAGACGACGCTGAAAAGGTCCATAGGAGGAGGATTTTCATTCAACTTTGATTCGTACCATACAACTAAGGTAACTCTGTCAAGGATTTTCCCATTTTAATTTAACTGTTACATCAGCTTCTTCAGCAATGTCTTGTTTTACACACTTCCCAGACTTATAAGTATATTCTTTCTTACACTGAAATGAGCAGATTTCTGATGTATTTGTGCTATAGAAATAATTTTTATCTGATGAAATGGGGTCTTTATCGTTATTTGCAACAGCATTCACTGGTAAATTTAAACAAAAATAACTTTGATCTGAAGCAGGACACTCAAATTCAGTTCCATCTTTCGTAAGAACATGAGCTACATAATCCCAACTCCAATCACTTTGCCTTTCACATCCAGGAAGATAGCATTCATCGAATGATGATTCAAATTCTTCTCAGATACTAACACTAAACTTTTTATCAACAATTTCTTCTTGATAATGATTCTGATTTGGTCAATTTTTCTGCCTAATAAATCCAGATATCTTTCCCGATATAGATTTTATTTTATCGTTGATATTCTTTCCATTCAGAGAAATTTTTTCTATTGAAGCTCTACAACTATTTGACCACTCATCCCCTACTCATGCTCAACCACAGCCTTTTCTTACTTTTATTTGAACATTTTCACAAGAAAAATTTTCTGATTTAACACAAGCTCCATTCTGCAAAGTATAATTAGCTGGACATGAAACACTACAGGTTGGAGAAGTTGATCATCCATTTATTCCCTTACATTTCCATTCTAACTTACCCTTTGAGATTACAGGACCAACCAAAGTTCCTGGGCTACAGAAGAGAGATGAATTAGCCTGAGCATAATCTACTAATTTGGTACCATCAATAGGAACCGTAACATTCTGAGCACATGCTCCGTTTACTGGAACTGCTTTTTTCACACAAGTATTACCACTTGGTTCATAACCAGTTGCACATGACCACTGACAAGGACTTAGAGAAGTTGTATTTTCTACATACACCCAAGACTTTGTAGCAGGAGCAGACCATGTCCCCTTATAATTTGGATTATCTAGATCTGGATTCCAGATACGAGAATATGTTGTAGCTCAAATTTTAACTCAGTTACCAGATGGCTGACGACGCAAATTACACTGACCATTACTAGTATTAGCAATACATGTTCCTCACTCTAGATGAGTATTAGCACGACATTTACAAATATCTCCATGTTTTTCTAATCCTTTATTAGCATCACATTTCCAATCACAATCATTTGCAGAACCATTACCAATGTATGTAGAAAAATCAGAAAGAATACCTTTAACATTATCTACCCAATAATCAATATTCTCTTGTTTATTCGTACAGTTTGTACATTCTTTAGATTTTCAACCAGCAGACCAAGTACCCACTTTACAATATACACAGGCATTGTACGAAACAGGAAAAAAAGAAGTTCACATTTTTACTCAGTCTTTTTTAATAAGAGGAGTCCCCTGACCAGGAAGTGGATTAGTCCCTATTCCTCCTTTTCATCCTTCTCCACGACCTACTGATATACCTAAATCTAAAGCTTGACTACCTAAATCAGCACTCAAAGAATCTCTTGAATCATGTTTTCCTTTCCCATTAAAAAAGTAAGCATAACGAGCATCACAGGTAAAATCACATGCATTTTCCCCTGTTCCTTTAGTATCAAAAGTATAATAATGTGTTCAGAATGCTGGACTGATAGCCCCTGTTGAAAGTCTTTCTGGAGCGTTACAATTCTTACAAACTTTATCCTGATTATCATTTTCTGTATAAGTTCCTACCTCACAATCTGAACATATTCTCTGTGTGGAAGAATTAGTATATTTAAAGCTCGCCTTACAGGTAAAATCACAGTTATCATTTCCTGTTCCTGCTGTTTTCCATCTGAATTTATTCACTACTTCACTACAAGCTTTACACGCTCAAACCTGAAGCCACCCTTCTGGATCATTTGCACCAGGATGAAATCAAATTTTACAATTATATTCACAGGCACCTAACTTATCCTTAGACGAATATTTCCATCCCATTGGTTCTCGTTTATCTGACTCATGATTCCATCGAGAATATGCAGAACTTTCTCACATATTAGTAGCGTTTGAATCTGTGTTAATAGTTCCGATACACTTTACTTTCCCAAGAGTTTTACAAGCAGCAACTTTCTCCGGAGTCATATCAGAGGTAAGGGGAATCCATTCTTTTCCATCACATCCACAGAACACCGATCCTGCATAAGAAGTAACACCAGCCGAACTCTGAGAACAATTCTTAGGTTCAGTCTTTGCTATCTTCAAAACCCCTACATTTCCGAGATCAAGTTTTGTTCTAGGAGCAGTAGTATTAAGTCCAAATCCATTTGCTGCATTTACATAAAAGGCATTTGAATGTTCAGGTGCAAACTCTTCGTCACTATCTGACCAAACAAAAATCTGATTTTTACCTCCTGCATTAATTGATTTCCCAAGGAGTATTGAATTTGAGGCAAGAGTCTTCTTCCCAGCTCAGAAAGCAACACTATTTTCAACATCTTGTGCAACTACTTGTCACCCTATTGCTGCAACATTCCTAGTTTTATTACTAAATGAAGAATTTGTTGTTCCAATATTAAGGACATTATCAGAAGTTCTAATCTCTGACTTTGCAGATCCAATCACAACAGAACCTCCCCCCTGGGAAACTCAAAATCTTCCAGGAATAGCACCATTAAGTCTAGCAAAATTAATCGTATTGTTTTCTCACCCTACAATCAAATTATTAGAAGTTTGACCATCTACTCTATTTCCCATTCATCAAAAAACAGCATTTCCTTCTACGGAAGAGTTATTGTTAACTTGTCCAGCATCAATAACGAGAGCATCTGCATTAACTCTCCCATTCACACGAAGAGCATCAATACCTCCATCATACTGAATAGTAATGAGTTGAGATGAAGTTCATGGAGCATGCAATACCAGAGAAGTCAGATACTGAACAACATTTTCCACCCCATCTACAGTCACTTTATCTTCGTTTTCAATAGGCTTAGCATGACTAAAAACTCCGAAAACATGAAGAACTAAAGCAACACTCACTCCAACAATTCATAAAAGAATTGGGAATGAAACCTCTTTTAGTTTAAAAAATTTTGTTTGATGAGCTGTCATTATACGGGAATTAAAGTATAAAAAGAAAGTTCTCACAAATAAGTATAGCCATTTATAATCCTTTGTCAAATTTTTCTGAGGATTTCTCTTTCCATACTTCTTTACAAAAAGAAAAATTAATATATAAAGTAATGTTAAATTTTAGAAAAACAAAAAAAGAATAAAAAATCTGAGAAAGCACTTGCATATTTTAAAAAAATAACTAAAAGGAAGTTAGCTTTATTCTTTTACAAAAAACGACAATGACAAAAAAAGAAAAAACAACTGGAGAAAAAATTGATGCAATGACAGATAAAATCCAAGAAGTTGCTTCTGAACTATGAGGAAAGTTTGAAAGTGGAGCAGAAGAAACAAAAAAGGCCGCATCAAGTCTAAAAAAATGGCGAGATAAATCTTCTACAGAAGAAATCACTACAACAATCCTTGGAGGAGTCCTTTTGCTACTAGCACTTTGGGAATTGAGAATGTTTATCTGGGGAGTATTGCTTTTACTTGCTGGAGTACTTTGCGTAACTGGATACTTCAACCCACTCCTTAGAGATCTTCTTGAAAAAGTAGAAAAAAAAGCTGACTCAAAACAGAAAAAAACTTCTAAATCAGAAGAAGAAAACGACTAGAAATTTAAAACAATGTATACTTTCCGGAATGGGGAATTGATTTTTATTCTTACTTGTAAAAAATCTCTATTTCCCCATGAAGGAAAAACATAAAACAAAAAAGAATCTTCTTCATTCTAACCTCAAAGATAATGATCCATTTTTTTGTATAACCACAAAGTAGAGAAAATGAAGAATATTCGTTTTGTTTAAAATAGTATTTTTTAAAAAATTCTTACTTCTACATCATTAATCCTCAATTATTTCTATGACTCACGAAGAAAAAACCACCTTTATTCACAATATTTTCAAACTTATTATTGGAACTGTTTTTTTGATGACATGCCTAAATTATCTTAGAACACATCCTGCAGAAAAAATTGCACTGTACTCGGGATTCAAAAACATCATCCAAAAAATAGAAGTACTTAGTTTCACTCTTATAGGAAAGAATGGACAACTTCTAGAAGAAAAGTATAAACTAGAAGCAACCTATTTAGATACCATCCACTTAGCAGAGGAAAAGGGCTGTGTAGATGCAGTTTTTTTAGAAGAACTACACAACAGCTATGATAGCCTACTCAAAGAAGATAAGGATCAAGTAGAACATTATATTACCAAATATAGAATCTTACAAAACGACTATATTAGTAGGATTCTTTCTTCAGATTGCTAATTTTGAATATGCATATTGGAATTGATATTGACGAAGTTCTTTGTGAAACCCTAGAATTTGCCTTGCAGTTTTTTGGTGGAAAAATTGCCTGAAACCCACTAAGCAGAGCTCAAGTATCTGACTATTACTTACCAAATATCCCTTGATATGAAACGGTTTCTCGTGAAGAAGCAGTTAGGTTTTTTGTTGAAGCTCAAAACGCTCCACGTGCATTAGAAGAATTAAGACCTGTTCATTGAGCTTATGAAATACTCAAAAAATGGAAATCAGAATGACACATTCTTTATGCAATAACCGCAAGAGGAGAACCGGTAAAACATGCTACCGAAAAATGGATACAAAAATATTTTCCGAATCTTTTTGATGAAATCATCTTCTGCAATCACTATCGAGACGCTCACCCTCATTTCTCAAAAGAAGAAATCTGTAAGCAAAAAGGAATTAAACTTTTTGTCGAAGATAATCCAAAATATGCGATCGATCTTGAAACCGTAGGAATTAAAGTTTTCTTGTTAGATAAACCTCGAAATCAATTCTTTATCGAACAAGAACATCCTTGAATACAAAAAGTCAGTGGACGAGAAGCCATAAAAAATGTATCAATTTCTTAACGATACCCTAGTTTTCTCCTCTTAAAAATTTCCCAAGTTCAGAAAGTGATTCCTGGGAAGCCATTGATCCAAGCTTTGTTGTCAAAAAACCGGGATAGGTTTCATAAAAGACTTCGTCTTTACTTACTTCTGGTTTCCAACCTTTAGTTAGTCCCCGCATTGGATAGAGCTTGATATGAAGATGATTCACACCCATTCCTTCCATAATCATTCCCACTCTTTGAACTCCAAGTTTTGATTTTAAAAGTCTTGCTACCTCACGGACAGCCTGAAGATAACGAGTATAAAAATCAAAATCTTCAATCATAAAGAAATCTGAATCAAAATGCTCTTTAGGGATCACAAGGGTTTGTCCTTTACAGTTTGGAAAGAGATCAAGAAAAGCATAAAATTCGTCATTTTCTCGTACCTTATGAGAAGGAATTTCTCCATCTACAATCTTACAAAAAAGGCAGTCAGGATTTTTCATTTTTTTATAAATAAAAAATAAAACTCGCCTTAAAACTAAGGAAAGTTTACGAAAATGCAAGTAAAAGCTTAATTACAAGTTACTTGTTGCAGCTTACAATACTGACTTTCTAATTTAAAACAGACATCCTGCTTACCCCTTTGACGAATAGAAAACGATAAAGAAGAAACATTCCCTTCATTAATTTCACATGTAGGAGAAAAGGGCCTATATCTCACTTTTACTAAATCAAGACTCGAACTATCACCAGTCAAACCAGTAATTATAAAGTTTCCAAAAAGATCTCCGCTCTGATTTTGAATTTCTGAAGATTCACCTAAATAAGAGTAAGAAAACTTTGAATCTCCACCTGAAAGCGTAAGCTCAATACCCGTATATACCTTTTGATTCTGATAATTAGAAATATTAATCTGCAGAAAAATTGCATCAAAAAAGGTTGTCAACTCCTCTCTCGCTGATTTTGCTTTAATTTGATCAAGACTACTCCAATTAAGTCCCAATCCAATAACCATCAAGATTCCGATAATAACAATAACAACTAACATTTCCACAAGAGTAAATCCCCTTTTACTGTTTTTTTTCATATCTTCAAGAGAAATAAAGCTAGACTCCTACATTTTCCATCACAGAGAATACAACTCAAAAAATTCCTGATGCTACCAATGCAACAATAACTCACATAAAAATAAGAATCACTGGCTCTAAAATTTTTGAAAATTGAGTAATTGAATTATCAAGCTCTTCTTGATACATTGCAATAATATTTCCCATAGAATCTTCTAAATGGGCAGTTTCCTCCCCTACTCTAATCATTACTGCAACATTAGGATAGATCAAATCTGTTTCGTCTTTAATAGTATCATAGATTGTTTTTCCAATTTGAAGCCCAGCCATCACTTTTTCAATCATTTCTTGATAGGCAGGAATTGCAAGCACTCCTCTAAGTAAACGAAAAGTCTGTACATAATCCAAACCTGAACTAATCATTAGTTTCATATATCTTGCCCATTTAATGAGATAATAGGTCTTCGTCATTTTTCCTACAAGAGGAAACGACATCATAAATTTTGAAAGGGACTTCTTTCCCTGATCTGTAGTCCCATAAATTCAAATTACTGCAATAGCAGTAAAAAGCACAACAAGAATCGTTTTCCAAGAAGTAACAAAAAAATCTGAAGTAGCCTTAAGAATACGAGTAATTGCGGGTAGTTTATCCATTTCTCCAACAAACATCTCCAAAATTCCAGGAAGTACTGAAGAAAAAAGAAATAAAACTGCTCCAATCGACATAATGATTAAAATAATTGGATAGGTCAAAGCTGACTTATATTTATTCTTGATACTATTTAGATAGGAGTATTCATTCGCCAACTCTTGCAAGACAGTATCGAGATTACCAGTACTTTCTCCAGTTTTAATGATCGCGCTATCTGATTCATCAAAATATTCTGGTAAACGACTTAATGCATAAGAAAAACTTTTCCCCTCGTTAAGATGGAAGGAAATACTAGTAACAATCGCTTTAAGTGCATAATTAGTTGTCGATTTTTTGATAGTATCGACTGCCTGCATAATTGACACTCCACCATGAAGCATATAAACAAGCTCTTTATAGAAAAGAATTTTATCTTTAGCAGAAAATGAACTTTTATCCACACTACTCATAATAGAAATAATTATTTTCTCTAAGAATCCTCATTCAGATTTTATATTTTCTGTAGGAATCATTGCTAACTAGTTTAATTAAAATAATAAGCTGAAAGCTGAATTTCAGTCGTTTGAGTCTCATCATATGCCATCATATCATAGGAAACTTCATCAATCTGGTAAAGAATACGATCCTCTGCATTAGGGATAATAAATCTTTCAATATTATCTACAAAAGAAATCAAATCATCTTTATCTGAAAAGGTAACTTTTATCTTTATAGGTAGTTTAAAGAAAACAGAGTCTTTGGCTACAGGTTCTGGTTCTCAAATCTCAATCTCTTCAATCTGTCCATTTGGTGTAGAAACCTTTTCTGCAGGATTATTCTTGATTAGGTATTGATCCAAATTTTTCAAAATTTTTTTCTCATCAATTTTCATTTTCTCAGAACTTAGATTTCCCATCTGAAGATAAGAAACAGCTGGTCAAAGATTAGATTTTAAATTATCTGGAAGCGCAGAACACTCTCTTTTTTCATTCACACATACGAGAATCTGATCTGCATACTTATTCAAATTTAGAAGCTGTAATTTATCTTGAGTCAATTGTTCTATTTTCTGCTTTAAATTTATTAATTCAGTTTGCTTTTGCTGATAATTTGTTTGCACTGAACGATAATAAGCATAAGCATCTGGCAAATATTTACTTCACAAAAGAACTCATAAAATAAGGAGAATAATAACATAAACCTTATATTTCGCAGTTACCACTCTTGTAACTGCTAGTTGATTATCACCATCATCTATGGCAAGTTGTTGGGCATAAGCAGTCGTTTTCTGCTGCTCAAGCAAATTATTGATTAACTGTGGATTCTGTTCAGACATTGTTCACAACTTTAGCAGATAAAGTAAATTTAAAACCTCTCGTTCCTTCACTCTTTTCGTATTTTCTAATAGTAATATCTTTGAGAAATTCTAAACCATTAAATTCATCTAAGAGAGAAAGACCAGATCCTCCACTTGGAGCAAGATAAAGAGCCTTGAGGTTTCCAACAATTCCTTCCAAGGAAAGTTCTTCCAAATTTACCTTAAAATCAGATAATAAAACATTTCCTCTTCATTCTTCTACTCCCTTCACCTTTGCAAGGATACTAAGAATTTTCTCAATATAATCACTCCATGGTAAGTGATTTCTTGTAGCGTCCAATTCTTTTATAGCAAGAAACTCTTTAAAGCCCGTATTTTGATAAAAACGATCAATATCCTGATTTTTAATCTGAATTTCCTGCTCTAATCAAGCCATATTTCTCTCCTGAAAATAAGAAACTCCATAAAAATAAAACAAAACCCCAATTGCTCCAAGAAAGAGGAAAAGCAAAAGATAATAACGGGATTTCCAAGCTTGAGTTCCTTTAGATAGACTCATTGTCAATCTTTTAAAAAGATAAAATCTGACTTAATTGTAGTCGTTTTCTCAAATTTTGCAAATTTATAAAAAGTTTTTTTATTCCTCTCGAATAAAGTTACACCAATGATAAAGAGACTGAATATCTATATTAGAAAGTATATTTTCTCATTTTTCTTGTTTCTTTTTAAGAAGATTAAAAAACTCTTCCCTATATTCCAAACCAAAGTAAGCATCTACTCTAGATAAGAAACCAAAAAACTCTTTAATACTATCTTCTAGTCTTAATTGCATAGAAGGTGTTTTTCTCCACAAAGAAATTTGATCAAAATCTCAGACAATAAGAGAAAGTTCTCCATTTTTTACTTTTAAAAAATAAGCATCCCAGGGCAACAAAATTCCTTGCTCTGATCACTTAACAAGAAGTGAATAAGCCTGTTCAAAGAAAGCATCTTTATTGCTTATTTTTTCAAAAATATGTTCAGATTTTGCTTTTTCTCTATCCTTGGATTCATTATGAGGAGAAAAGAGAAGTGAACCATCTGCATTTCCGAGTGTCATCAAAACTTCAAAGGTTCTATTTATGCCTCTATAGGTTGTCCGAGTCGGCAGTTTTGCTTCCTTCACTTTTTGATATCTTAAATGTGATATACATGCGTCTTGTGAAGTTTCAAACGATTTTTTTGCGAAACGAAGCTTTTTGCCTTTATAATCTACCAATACTTCAGAAACATCTCCGTAAAAACCTTTTCATATCGGTTTCTCATCAAGAATTTGAACTAAAGAAGTAGAGACTTTCTTCAAGTCTTTATCATAGCGGGTTATTTCTTGAAAAGGGATTTCTAAAGTCTGCTTCATAACAAAAAAATAAATTATGCTAAAAATACTTAAGATAAGTATAATCTGAAATTCTAATAAAGCAAATTTTTCGCTCCGAAGCTATTGCATTTCCATTTAATTTAGCTATGCTCAAAGTTAGGATTTATCTCTGAAATAAAAGCAAATGCCAAAGGCAAAAAAAACTGATCTCAAAGCTGACATTTTGAATAGCCCAATAGGAAGCCAAAACCTCGCTCTTTCCGAAGAAGAAATTGTTTTCCAAGGGATCAGAACCCATAACCTCAAAGATATTGATCTCACTTTACCGAAAAATAAGCTCATTACCATCACTTGAGTGAGTGGTTCAGGGAAATCCTCTCTGGCTTTTGAAACTATTTATAAAGAGGGACAATACAGGTATATTGAATCGCTTTCCAGCTATCTTAGGCAGTTTTTCAACCTTGGAGATAGACCAGAGATTGACTACTGTAGCGGACTTTCTCCTGCGATTGCAATTGAGCAGAACAAAAGAAGTGGAAATTCAAGATCTACCGTGGGAACGCTTACAGAAATTGATGACTATATCAGGTTGCTATTTGCAAAGCTTGGTGATACCTACTGTTATCACTGCGGTGCGAAGATTGAGCCGAAGACCATTGATCAGATCATGGATACGATCAAAACGGACTACCAAGGACAGAAAATCTATCTTTTGAAAGAAAGCGGAAAGTTCTCAGAAAAGTCAGAATTATTGAAATTTGTCAAAAATAATAAACAAAAAGTAGAAAAAGGCTGAGGTTTTACGAGATATCTCCTCCTTTCTCAGAATCCCGAAAAGCAAGATCCGATTGAATATTTTTACCTAGAAGAGCCGAATATTCCTGAGAGCTATTTTCCGCTTCAGAGCTATGGAATCTTTGATCGTTTGACTTTGGAAGAGCAGAAACTCGGCAGATTGAAAGAAGACATCATCAAAATCCTTGCTGAGACCAAGAAATTCTGAATCTACAGCACAGAAAGCAGTAAAGAACTAGAAAATCAGACTTCCGAAAAGCAAGTTTCTTCTGACTTTTGAGCGAATATTGAAATTTCTGCGAAAAAAAAGAAAAAAACTGACTCCTCCACTCCGATGAGCGAAAGCAAGGTAAAGCCAGTAATTCAGCGGTTTACTGATAAAATGTATTGTCCAAACTGTAATATCACCTATCCTGAATTTACGACTCAGCATTTTTCTCCTAATAGACAGGAAGGAGCTTGTCCGCATTGTTTGGGGCTTGGTGAGATTTTGCAGGTGGAATACGATAAAATCATTGATCCTCAAAGTCCGCTTTTGGAGGCGATTCTGCCATGGAGAGAAAGCAACCTTGGACAGTCTGTTTTGAAAAAGCTCTGTGAGAAATACAGCATGGATGGTGAGAAAAAACGAGCGGATCAACCAGAATGGTTTTTGAATGTGATTATTGAGGGAGATGATGAGCTTTTGAGAGTCAATAGCTGAGGAAAACGAACGAGCATCAAATATCACGGAATTGAAGAAATCATCAAAGATCAATATGCAAAAGGGCTTTTGACGGTTGATTTTCAAGCGATGCTCAGTATGAAGAGCTGTCCGCATTGTTTCGGTTCTAGGCTTAAAAAGGAAAGTTTGCACTGCTTTTTGTGTTTGAATATGGATTGTCATTGCGAGGGAGGAACGACCGAAGCAATCCAGAAAACCACAAAAAAGCTGAAAAAAACCGACAAAACGGCTAAAAATGAAGACTCTGGATTGGTTTGCTTCGCTCGCAAAGAGGGAGTTGAAGCATTGATCCCTTCACTTTTTATCAATCAAGAAGGCTTACCTTTTGCAAGACCAGCAGATGAACAGCTTTTGAAGGTAAATATCCGAGATTTGCAGAGAATGGAACTGAATCATCTGATCAGCTTTTTAGACCTTTTCAAACAAGCCAGTAATAAGCCTTGAAATCTGCTTGATAGGATTCTTAATCCGCTTCTGGATAGGGCAAAAACGATTCAGGAGCTTGGACTCGGCTATCTAATACTCAAAAGAGGAGTAGATACGATTTCTGGAGGGGAAATTCAGAGGTTAAGACTAGCAAAACAGCTCGGGAATAAATTAACCGGGATTATTTATGTGCTTGATGAGCCGACGATTGGGCTTGATACCTGAGAAATCAATAAGGCGATCGCCTCTATTCAGAAACTCAAGGCGATGGGAAATACCATCATTGTCGTGGAGCATAATGAGGAATTTATCAAGGCTTCGGATTGGGTGGTGGAAATCGGTCCTGGAGCTGGAGATTTCGGTGGAGAGCTGATTTTTAACGGAAATTATGAAGATTTTCTACAAGCAAAAACACTGACTTCAGACTACATTACTGGAAAAAAGAAAGTAAAAGTTGATTTTGAGCACAGTCCAAGCCACGACCGAGTACAGATCAAACACGCAAGTAAATATAATCTCAAGAATATTGATGTTAAGCTGAATCTCTGAAGTTTTACAGTGATCACTGGACCTTCTGGAGCCGGGAAAACGACCTTGATGTACACGACATTGTATAGATTCCTTAATGATAAGCAGAAATTCGTGCAGAGTTATATCAGACTTCAACTTTTGAAAAAGGGTTTGAGCTGGGAGGAAATCTTGGCTGCTCCCGTGATGAGAGCTGAGGAATATGCCCATTTTGAGAATCTCGCATTGCAAGAATTTTACCAAGATATCGGAGTAGAAAAAATCACCGGACACGAACAGATCAAAAATACGATCTATGTAGACCAGTCTAGCATTGGGAAAACTCCGAGAAGCTGCCCTGCAACTTTTGTGAGTGTCTTTGACAAAATCAGGCTCCTCTATGCAGGAACGACCGAAGCGAAATATTTAGGCTTTACGAACTCGCATTTCAGCTTTAATTCTGAAAAAGGTGCCTGCCCTGCTTGTAATGGATACGGATACAAAAAGATTGAGCTGCAGTTTCTGCCTGACACCTATGTTCCTTGTGAGCTCTGTCAAGGAAAGAGGTATAAACCTGAAATTCTCGCCATCACTTGGAGAGGGAAGACGATTAATCAGATTTTGGATATGTATATCTACGAAGCTTTAGACTTCTTCCATGAAATGGATCATATCAAACAGGAACTAGAACTGATGGTAGAAATCGGACTTGGCTATCTCAAGATGGGACAGCCTGCACATACCCTTTCTGGTGGAGAATCTCAGAGATTAAAGCTCGTAAAGCATCTTTTGAAAGAATATAGGGGAAATACAGTTTATTTCCTTGATGAACCAACAGTTGGACTACATCCTGCGGATATTGAAAGGCTTTTGAAAGTGCTAAAAAAATTTTTGGAAAAGGGAGATACGATCCTAATGATTGAGCATGATGAGGATATTTTGCAGTTTGCAGATCATATTATTAGGCTAGATCAGGGAAACCTCGTGAAGTAGGATAAAACTCTCAACCCCTTTGACAGGAAACGATCTGTTTTTGACTTGCATTTATAAGGGAAAACCTTAGTCTAAAAGCTAGTTTTATTTTTTACAAAAAGAAATATGGCATATACTATTCAAAAAGTGCGAGCAAGAGAAGTGCTTGATTCTAGAGGAAATCCTACTGTTGAAGTAGAATTGACCCTCGCAAATGGCGTAATGCATAGAGCTTTAGTTCCTTCTGGAGCTTCTACAGGAGTGCATGAGGCTTTGGAGCTCAGAGATGGAGACAAGAGTAGATACCTTGGGAAAGGGACATTGAAAGCGGTAGAAAATGTGAATACTACAATTGCAAAAGCAGTTGAAAATCAGACTTTTGATTCTTTTAGAGCTTTAGATAAAGCCTTAATTGAGCTTGATGGTACTCCAAATAAATCCAAACTCGGAGCGAACGCAATTCTCGGAGTAAGTATGGCATTCGTAGGAGCTTGTGCAAAAGCGGAAGGAAAATGGATCTATGAATATCTTGGAGAAGGAAAAGGAACTACGCTTCCTTATCCAATGATGAATATTCTCAATGGAGGCTCTCATGCGGATAATAATGTTGATATTCAGGAATTTATGATTATTCCTAATGGAATACCTAATTTCCATGAAGGACTCAGATGTGGAGCTGAAGTTTTTCATAATTTGAAAGCGATTTTAAAGGCAAAAGGGCTTGCAACTTCTGTAGGGGATGAAGGTGGTTTCGCTCCAAATCTCGGTTCTAACGAGGAGGCGCTCCAAGTGATTGTTGAAGCGATTGAAAAGGCTGGTTATACTGGAAAGGTTTCATTAGCTTTGGATGTAGCTTCTAGCGAGTTTTATAAGGAGGGAATGTATGATCTTGCAGGAGAAGGGAAAAAGCTGACTGCTGATGAACTTGTTGCTTTGTATCAGGATTGGTGTGAGAAATATCCGATCATCTCTATTGAAGATGGAATGGCTGAAGATGATTTTGAAGGATGGAAAAAGCTGACTGATGCTTTGGGAGAGAAGATTATGCTTGTAGGAGATGACCTTTTCGTAACCAATATCACAAGACTTCAGATGGGAATTGATAAAGGAATCGCAAATTCAATATTGATCAAACTTAACCAAATTGGATCAGTATCAGAAACCCTTGATGCCATCACTATGGCTCACGAAAACGGTATGAGATCAATCTCTTCTCACAGATCAGGAGAAACCGAAGATACCTTTATCGCTGATCTTGCTGTTGCGATGAATACCGGATTTATCAAGACAGGATCTGCTTCGAGAACTGATAGAATCGCGAAATATAACCAGCTTTTGAGAATTGAAGAAAGACTTGGAAGTGCGGCGAAATATGGAAAATAATAAGCAAAACTAATCTCAACATACGGGATTAGTTTTTTTATTTACAAAAAACTGATCCTCACGACCAGTTTTTTTTATTTAAGAAGTTCTTATTTTGTAAGTTCATAAGTATCTCTTGCAATCATCAACTCCTCATCTGTAGGAATTACCCAGAGCTGAACTTTACTCTGCTCTGTAGTCAAACTTCTCTCTTCTCCCCTAAAATTATTTTTACTTTCATCAAAATCCACTCCTAATCGTCCAAGCTTTTCAGCAAGAAGTTTTCTTTGAAGAATTGAATTTTCAAGCACTCCAGCAGTAAAAACAATAGCATCAACTCCTTCTAATAAAGCAGCATAGCTTCAAATATATTTTAAGATAGCGTTAGTATACATCTTCATTACCATCACTTCTCTTTCTTTTCACTCAGCATATCCCTCTTCAATATCTCTATGATCACTGCTTATCTGAGAGACTCCAAGGATTCCTGATTTTTTATTCATAATCGTATCTATTTCATCTGGAGTCAGGTTTTCTTTTTTCATTACAAACGGAACAATCGCAGGATCAATATTTCCACATCTTGTTCCCATAATTACCCCTTCTAATGGAGTAAGTCCCATAGAGGTTTCTACAACCTTTCCATCTTTGATTGCTGTGACACTGGCTCCATTTCCAATATGACAAGTAATAATTTTCAAATCTGATCTTCCCAAAATTTCAGCCATTCTCTGACTTACGTATTTGTGAGAAGTCCCATGTGCCCCATATCTTCTAATCTGATACTTTTCATACCATTCATAAGGAAGCGCATAGAGAAAATGTTCAGGCTTCATACTTTGATGAAAAGAAGTATCACAGACAACAACATTAGGAATTCCAGGAAGAATCTTTTCACAAGCTTCAATTCCCATAACATTTGCAGGATTATGAAGCGGAGCTAGATCAAAAAGCTTTTTCAATTTATTTTTCACCTCTTCATCTACAAGAACAGATGTTGGGAAGTACTCTCCCCCATGTACCACCCTATGTCCAATCGCATTAATCTCTTCCAAACTATCCAAAGCTCAAAACTCTTTATTTACAAGAAGATCAAGCACCTTATTGAGAGCAACTTCATGATTTTCAAGAAAACCATCAAATTCATGTTTTTCTCCAGACATAGTCTTATGCTTTATTTTACCCCCTTCTATTCCGATCCTTTCAACAAGTCCCTTTGCAAGAACAGTCTGATTTTCCATATTAAAAAGCTGATATTTCAATGATGAACTACCACTGTTAAGCACGAGAACTTTCATAGTATTACTTCTATAAAAAAAATAAAAAAGGTCGCTTTTATATGTAGCTAAACGACCTTAAATTACAAGCTGATTTCTAATTTCTTTACATTACCTGCATACTCATTCCTCACATTCTATTGGTTCCCATATTAATTGCAGTATAGACGGGCCCAGTCTGGTTTGCAGTAAGCTTGATTTCTACTTTTCCATCTTTTACAAGGCTAATTGCAACAGGCTCGATCGTGATATTTGTACTATTAGCTACGAGAACAATTGGCTGTTTCAATATTCCATTAAATTTATCACCATTAGCTTTTGTAATTTCTAGAGTAAAAATTCTGCTTTCTCCCTGTTTGATCTGAGAAGAACGATCTCCTTTAAGATGAACATTCCATTCCGAGAAAAACTGCTTTCCAATACCATCAAGCTTACTACTATCTAGACTAATCAACTCTTCTAATCAAGAGCTTAAAGGGTTGGTTTGAGACTGAGGAGTCTTTATTTCTGGTTTAATCTCTGGAAGAGATTCAGATTTTTTCTCTGGCAATCACTTACTATTTGGAAGACTATTTAAAAGTTTAAAATTTTTCTGTGCAACTTCTTTATTATACTTAGCATTAAGATATTTAAATGATCAAAAACCCTTAAAATGCTCTTTCCAATAGCCATTTAATGGAACAATTTCTACTTTTTGAGTTCCAGCATGAATCATCATTCCATTTCCAGCAAAAATTCCCACGTGAGTAATCTCGGTTCCCGCATTATACGTGCCTTTAAAGAAGATCAAATCTCAGACTTCTGCCTGCTCTAAATTATCATACCAATATCCTCCGTTTGAGAATTGATGAGCCTGATCAGAAGAACTTCTTTCCAGCTCAATACCCACATTTGCAAAGACATTTTGAGTAAATTTACTACAGTCTGTTGGGTTCCCTGGAAGCGTTCCCGTTGCTCCAAGCTGATACGGACTATCTAAATAAAACTTAGCAAGTTTCAAAATCTGATCGCGATTTGCAGTATCTACGTTAGTATCAGGAGCCGAGTGTTGTTCTGATTCTGATTTAATTGGAGAGGCATTGGGATGCGGAAGCTTAGCATTTGCACTTTCTAGAAGAGCAATCGGATCAACTGTTGTATTAAACATTTCTGTCCTACAAAGTCCTTGATTGATAACTTCAACTCCTCATTTTTTGATATCAGGACAGTTGTAGAAAGCATAAACCGGTCTTCCTTTATCTCCCTTATCAACCTCAAAATGTACATGATACCCTCCTAAACCTCACATTGTAGTTCCACTATTTCCTGTTGTTCAGATTTTTTGACCTCTACTAACGGTTTCTCCTGCCTTTACACTAATACTATCCATGTGTCCATACACTGCGAAATACCTAATTCCTTGATAAACAAATTCAATTTTTACAACGTTTCAATATCCTGCTTGTTGACCGGCAAAATAAACCTTTCCATCCGCAACAGCATAAAGAGGAGTTCCCTTTGCTGTCGCAATATCTACTCCATAATGACTTCCTAAATCAGTTCTCCAGCCACTATTGTAATTTCCACCAAAAAGCACGGTATAAATTGTGGTATAATCAGTATTATTTTCATAATTTGCATAATTTGCCCCTTTAATGATAGGAAGCTCTCTTTTACATTCAGCTTTAAGACTATTTCGTTCTTGAGTTCTACATTCTAAAGTGGAAATTTCCTGAAGTGGATAGACAAGTTCACGGTTATTTGGAGTTCCATTCCCATCTCCAAAAATCAAAGTAGAAAAACTTAAAACAAGAGCCAGACAAAGCTCTCCAACATAAATCCAATTACGATGAAGAAATTTAGAAGCATTAAAAGCTTTATCAATTCTCCTTCACTTATGATTTTTTTTGATAATCCTTGTCCCAAATCTTTTGTGAAATCTTGCCTGAAGAGCCTCAACTTCTTTCCATTGATTTTTCATGTTTGTAAGGTGTGCTATAAAATACAAAACTAATTTTATATATAAAAGCAAAAAATGTCAAATTTTGGGAAAGATTTTTTGGCTTCATAGAGAATATGGAGGAAATCTTTTTTTAAATGATATTGCAAAAAATAGTTTGCTTGAATTTCCATTCAGATTCTTTATCTTCTAGCACATTAGATTTATATATCATTCATCGTATATGCCATTTCCTAAAATTTTGAGTGCTATTGTTTGATTAGTTTTTTGGTATGTTATCTTATTTTTATGAGTATTTGTTTGGGGATGGAGTCGAAATTCCTGTTTTTTATTGATGACATTTGAAACAATTATTTTAGCACTCGTATTGTTTTTTTCTTTATTCTATCAGGTGTGGTTTTGAGAATCACTTACGAATAGTAATTCACGTTTATTACATTTTTTGCTAAAAATTTTTTACTCTTTGTTGATTGGTATTTTTTCTTATTACGGGTCCTTATTTGTCCTTATGATATGATTCTTTTTTCTTGCTTCTTCTGGATGAATCACTTTTGAGTGAGTTGAAAGTTGCCTATTATGATGTGTAAATTTTTCTTCTTCATATTCTTTTGACTTCTTAGAAAAGAGTTCTTCTGAAAGTATCTTCAAACAAATGCAATTAGTTGTGATTCCTTTGTGAATATATTTGGTGAGTATTATCACAAATATTGTTTATCCTCTTTTCAGAGAGAGAAAGGTCAATTCTTTCACATTTTCTCTTTTAAAAAAAATTGCTGGAAACTGATTTCAATTATTTGTTATTTTTTTCATCTGAATATTTCTTACGAGAATTATATGAAACATATCATTTCTTATTGTTAAGTTAGGAATTGATATTTTTCTTTTATGATATCATTATTTATATCTTAAGAAATAAAAAAAGAGATATTTTTTGATGCATAAACCTAATTGCTCCAATAGTAACAAAATCCGACAAAAAAAGCATTAACATTTTATATTAATAAAATCGACTGCCCTTGCAATTAAAGACTGAGTTTATATACTTTCCATAAGTAAAAAATCAGATTTTAGATTTTTTGTGAACTATTATGCAGGTAGAACAACAGCCAGAACTTCGCGTTTTCCTCGCAGATATTGTAGATAAACAAACTCCGAAAGCACTCCTTGAAGATAGGATGAAAGAGCTTGAAAATCTTGTGAATACCTATGGTGGAATAGTAGTTTTGCAGAAATATCAGAAAAAAGACTTCCCAGATCTTAAAACCTATGTTGGAAAAGGAAAACTAGAAGAAATTATCGCAGATATGCTCCGCTTAAACGCAAATTTGCTGATTATTGGAAATGCGCTTAAACCTTCACAAATCTATCAGATCAACGAACAACTCCGTCTCGTGAGTGAGGAACATAATCTCAAAGATAAAATGGTCGCTTGGGACAGAATTGATCTAATTTTGAAAATTTTTGAGAAACATGCAGAGGGAGGAGAAGCGAGATTGCAGATTGAACTCGCGGCGATTAAGCATATGGGACCGAGGATTTATGGAATGGGAATGGAGCTGAGTAGGCAGGGAGGAAGCTCTGGAAGCGGAGGTGGAGCAACCAGAGGAATCGGAGAAACCAATACTGAAAGGATGAAAAGGCACCTGAAAGAGAAAGTAGGGAAAATAGAAAAAAAGCTGATTGAATACGAACAGATGAGAAAGCTCCATCGTGATGCTCGCAAAAAGAAGGGAATGCCTACGATCGGTATCGTTTGATATACTAATGCGGGAAAGTCTTCTCTCCTCAATGCGATGACCAAAAAAGGCGTTCTAGCAGAAAATAAGCTCTTTGCAACGCTTGGAACGAATGTCGGGAAATGCTATCTAATTACCAATTCTGAAACCTGACTTGGAAAGGAGATTTTACTCAATGATACAATCGGATTTATTCGCGATCTGCCTCCGAAGCTGATTAAGTCCTTTTCTTCTACGCTGGAGGATAGTATTGAGTCAGATTTGTTGCTTCATGTGATTGATGCGAGCGATCCTTTTGTAGAGGAGAGGATTGAAGTTGTACATCAGGTTTTGTCTGATATTGGAGCGAATCAGGAAAAGATTTTGGTCTTTAATAAGATTGATTTGATCAATGAAGAAAAAAAAGCTGAATTAGCCGAGAGATTTACTCATTTTAATCCTGTCTTTCTTTCGGTTAAGGAAGGAGAAGGAATAGAAACTCTAAAAACTGCATTGATCGAAAAGCTCCAATAAAACTACTAAACTTACTAACAAAACTCCCTTTTCTATAGTCTATTTATCACCTATTTTAGAAGATGTATTCACTTTATCAAAGCCCGATTCGAGAAACCCTTCAAGTAGAAATCTATGAAAAACCTCATGGGTTTACGAGAATTTTTGGAAAGGAATATTTCTATCTGATCAAACAAAAAAAAATCTGACCGTTTACTTTTAGGGAATTTCAGGCAATCGGACTAGAAATGCCAAGTAATCGGGAAGAAGCAAGAAAAGGACTTAAAAAACTCAAAAAAGAATTTGGAAAAAAATGGGGAAATATTTTTTTTCAGCTAGGATTTATCAATGAAATTACAAGTTTTGATAATGCCCGAGCAAGAGAGCAGAATATTGTAGGGAAAGTAAGATCTATGAGAGAACATACCAGAAAGCTCATCCACAAAGAAACCCCGCTTAAACTTGCATTTAAAGAAAATATGCCTCAAACAACCATTATGATAAATCTGAGTAAAAGCGATGAACAGTTGCTTTCAGAAATGAATAGTGGATGTGCTGATAGAGTAAAAAAAGCTATTAAAAAAGGGATCAAAGTCAGACTTTGAGATCATGATGATTACGATACCTTTTTTGAAAAATGGCAGATTACCGCCGGTGGAAAATGATTTTCTACAATTACAAAGCTTCAATACCTAAAACTCTTGCAAGTTCTAGAAGAAAAACAATGCTGAAATATTTTCGTTTCTGAGCTTGATGGACAAATTATTGCTGGAAGTATTTGTCTTTATCATGGAAAAACTATTGTTTATCTCTACTGATTTACCGATAGAAAGTACACTAATATGGGATGACACCATTATCTTAAATATGCAATGTTTGAATGGGCTAGAGATCGTGGATTTGAATATTGTGACCTTATGGGTTGAGCTCCAACAGGTTTCCCTAATCATCCCTTAGCTGGAGTTAGTAAATTTAAAGAATCGCTCTGAGGAATGAAGCGAGAATTCTATGGCAATTATGACCTCATTCTAAACCCGCTTCTCTACTACCTTTTCAAATGGTTCTATCTTCTCAAAAAATGAAAGTTCTTTAATAAGTTATTTTTCTGGAAAAAATAATTTGTTAAATATAAAGAAAGCTGATTAAAATTTACACCCTTGCTCCTGATAGTGTTTTACTACCTCAAGAAAATTTTCTTGGATAGAAACTTGCTGACAAACCTCACGAAGTTGAACTTCTGCAAGCAATCTCCATGGCTGAATTACTTTAACTAACTGTTGCTTCATTACTGGCTGATTTTCAACTGGTGCTTTCGCGATAATACACTGATTGAAAGCTATAATCTTATTACAGAGCTCTACTGGAAACAAGCTTTTTATTGGTACTGCAAAACTTCATGAAGCCTGACTTCAAGTTTGAGAATTTCAAGAAGATATCTCAGATCCACTTATATCCTGAGATCCACTAGTAGAGTGTGAAACAGTTCAAGATACGACAGTCCCTGAAATATTCGTTCCTGAAAGTGAAGATTCAGCTTTTTTACTCTCTCCACAAGCTGAAAGTATAAATAGAAGAAGTCCACATAAACCAAATAGTCATAATTTTTTCATCATCATAGCTTGTATAATTAAAGAAACCCTCGCTTTTCCAAGAGTTCAAAACCAGCCGTTCTCTGCTCCCAATCCCCGAAAGTATGCATATCGCTATTCACATATACCCCCGTTTCCAAATGTTCCAAAGCATATTTGAGTTTATTGAGATCGGTTCTCTCTTTTCTGAGATAAGCAGTATCAATTTCCAAAGGGATTCCATACTGATTCAAGCAATCTACAAAACTTTCCACCTCCAAAAATTCACAGGTTTTGGTATAAAAGGGATGTCCGATAAGATCAATCTGCTCATGATACTTAGAAATTGCATTGAGGTAGGACTGAGTTACCCTCTTTAAATCCCCTTGATAAGTAGCAGAATGAAGTGATAAAATACGAAAATCTGACTCCTGACGATGAATCTCAAAACAGCAATTCCCCTCCTCATCAAGCAAATCCCCCTCTACTCCGAAGATCACTTCCACCTCGTTATAATAATTTTTCCAGTGTTTTAGAGTAGATCTCCAGCATTTTAAAGCTAATCCTTGAGCTTCTAAAACAGCCTGAGAATGATCGGTAATGGCAATCTTTTTAAGTCAGAATTTTGGAGCCATTTGCACGATTTCATCAATCGTATGAAGCCCATCAGAATAAGTTAAACTATGCATATGATAATCTTCGGCTGGAGAATTCATAAGCTTCCATTTTTGTGCCATAATTTTCAGTGAGATAAATGGTCTAAAATTTTGGGAAGAAGTTGGAGGACTTTAAGATAATAGTTCTATATCCCTCCTCGCTCCGCTGGGCAACTCCCTTATTAAGAAAGACGGAACTTTTTCAATATTTTCCTCTTATCAAAGGAGAGCTAGGAAGGATTTCTCTTAATTCTGAATTGTTAATTTTTAATTGTTAATTCATACCCCTCTTTCGTATCTTTTATTTCCCAGCCTGCTTGGGTAATTTGAGTTCTAAGTTCATCAGCTAAGGCATAATTTTTCTCGGATTTAGCTTGTTTTCTCTGCTCGGCGAGCGAAATGATTGCTTCTGGAGCTTCCTGAGATACTGGAGTTTCTGTAGAAAAGAGTCAGATTTTTAGAACTTTTTCTTCTAATTCATGAAGAAGAGGTAAAAGCTCACTTCCTGACTTGGAAAGTGCAGAATGGAGCTCGGAAAGGAGTTTTGGCGTATTGAGATTATCAGCAAGGGCTTCATCAAAGCGAAGTTTCCAATCTTCAGTGCTTGTTTGCTGAGAAGTTTGGGTCAGATTTTGAATTTTCTTGATCAAACCTGCTCTTTCATTTTTAGCTTGCTCTAAAGCTTCCCAAGTGAAGTTTTGAAATTTACCATATTGGGCTTTGAAATAGAAATATCTCAAATCAAGCGGAGAATAGCCTTTGGCTTTAATATCTTCCAAAGAGTAGATATTCCCGAGTGATTTACTCATTTTCCCTCCATCTACTTGTAAGAACTCGTTGTGCAACCAATATTTCACCCACGGCTTCTTTCAAAATCAGCATTCTGACTGAGAAATCTCATTTGGATGATGAACCGTGATATGATCCGCTCCCCCATGATGAATATCAAACTGCTCACCAAGATATTTGCTGGACATCGCACTACATTCTATATGCCAACCAGGGAAACCAACTCCCCATGGAGAATCTCGCTCCATCTGCCTTTTTTCATCTGTTGGAGAGAACTTCCACAAAGCGAAATCTGTCGGATTTTTCTTGCCTTTCATATCAACACGCTCCCCTGCTCTCAAGTCCTCAAGCCTTTTTTTGTAGTTTGGTCCCATGAGTTTCCCATAGTCCTCTACTTTACTCGTATCCATATAGATTCCATCACCCGGAACTTCGTAAGTATAGCCTTTCGCTTCTAGGCTCTGTACAAGTGCGATTTGCTCGGCAATATGCTCGGTCGCCCTTGGCATCACATCAAAAGTCTGAATATTCAGCTCGTTCATCGCAGTGAGAAAGATTTCTTCATATTTTTTTGCGACTTCCCAAGCTGAGATTCCGTCTCTTTTTGCTCCTTTTTCTAGTTTATCCTCTCCTTCATCTCCATCGGAAACCAAATGTCCCACATCCGTAATATTCATCACTGCTTTCACTGGATAGCCAAAATACTTCAGCACGTTCCTAATCAAATCCGCAGTAAATGTCGCTCTGAGATTTCCAATATGTGGAGTATAATAGACGGTCGGTCCACAAGAATACATTCCTACAAAATCCTTTTTCTCTCCTGAATAGTTAGGATCTTGCATCAGTGGGATAAAGTCTTCTTTCTCACGAGTGAGGGTGTTGTAGAGCTTGATCTGCATTCTTTATGATAAAAAAATAAATTCTGAAAAATGTCATCATTTAGGTTGTTTTTTGAAAGGATATTGATATACTTCCCCAATGCAATATAAAATCTTTAAAGAAAAAATGTATGAAAAAAATTAAATTTTATTTTGAGGTTGTATCCCTCGCCCTGTTCCTCATCGGAAGAGGTGTGAAAGAATGGATTTATGACATTATGTCATAAATCCAACAGCTAGGTGAATAAACCTGGCTTTTTTCTTTCTGAAGTAAAAAAATCTACACAATTAAAGCAAAACACTATACTAAAATTCAAATTTTGGGGGGTTTTTGATCATTTTGGGCAAATATTTTTGTATTCTGTCAGTTTTTTGATCATTTTGGTGGAATTTTGATCAGGTTTTTGGCATTTTTGACCAAAAAAATGAAAATCTGATTGATTTTTTGGCTTTTTTGATCATTTTGATGAAATATTTTGGTATTCTAGCATGTTTTTGACCATTTAATTGAATTTTCAATCAGTTTTTCGGCATTTTTGATGAAAAAACTGAAATTTTTGATCAGTTTTTAGAGTTTTTTGAAGATTTTTTTGATTCCACTCAGGATGCTATGAAGCTTTTGAGCTTTTTAGTTATAACTGGATTGGTGAAAGGAGGGAGGATAAAGAGGAAGGGAAAAGGGAACAAGAAATAACTAAAGAAAAAGAAAAAATAATAAAAAAAAAGCTCTGCATTTTCCGATTGCTTTTAAAACAGAAGAAGCATTAGAGAGAAATACAGCTTGCAAAGACAAAGTAAAACGCTAGAATTTCGGTCAGTTTTTTATCTTTAAACTATGATCATGCTGAATTGAGAAGAATTACTCCAAAAGCTTCATGCCATCACTACCCTTTCTGAACTTGAAACTTGGTATCAAGAACTTTTAGGAAAAAAAGGAAAGCTAACTGAAGCCTTGAAAGGACTCGCAACGCTCAGTCCTGAGGAGAAAAAAGAACAAGGAGGGAAACTGTCCAGCATGAGAACCAGCCTTCAAGACGCCTACCAAGCAAAATTTAACGAACTCAAGACGCTTGAAATCAATGCACAGCTAGAAAAAGAAACGGTAGATATTTCGCTTCCGGGAACGGAGCTAGAGGAAGGACATTTTTCTTTGCTTACGAAAGTGAGAAGAGAGCTTGAAGAGATCGCTCAGAATATGGGGTTTATCGTAGAAAGTGGAACGGATATTGTGAGCAAATTTGAGAATTTTGAAGCGGTAAATATTCCGGTTTCTCATCCTGCTACTGAAATGCACGATACCATTTATGTGGCTGAAAAAGATGAGAGAGGAGAAAATTATGTTTTGAGAACGCACACCTCTGCAGGTCAGAATTATGTGATTAAAAAGTATGGAGTACCTATCAAGGCTGTTTTACCAGGGAGAGTCTATAGATTTGAAAATGTAGATGCAACGCATGATACGATGTTTTATCAGTTTGAAGGGATTTATATTGATAAATGAATCAGTATCGGACACTTCAAAAGTGTGATTACCAAATTTCTCTCTGCTGCCCTGCAAAAAGAAGTTGAAATCAGAATGAGACCTTGTTTTTTCCCTTTTGTAGAGCCTGGTTTTGAAATTGATACGAGATATGAATACACCAATCCTAAAACGGGAGCCAAAGAAATGTCCAAGCGAATGGAGATCCTCGGAGCTGGAATGATCCATCCTAATGTGCTCAAAGCTGCAGGCATAAATCCAGAAGAATGACGAACGGGATTTGCCTTTGGTATGGGAATCAATAGACTTGCTGCCGTAAGATATGGAATCAAAGACATTAGGCTTTTTACGAATGGAGATCTTAGATTTGCAAGGAGTTGGTAATTTATCCTCTTGATAACTATGCAAAGGAAATATTGGAGCTTACTTTGGATTATCCTTTTCATTCTATGACTCCTTTGAGGATGATGGTTTTTACTGTATTCACTTGATAAATCACTTTGTGAAACACATGGATCCGTCCTGAGTAAAGGGGAAGAGAATCAGATTTTCCTCGGGAAAACCAATACATTCAAAAAGTACTTATTCGCATGAGATAGAGTAAAAGTATATTTTATTCCAAGTTTTCTTGGCTTACAATTTTCAGAAATCTATACTCCTTCTGGGGAAAAGATCAATCTTACAGGTTCTGAAGTGACACTAAAAAATTTAACAGAAAGCTGAAATTATACCTTTATTTTTAATGGGATACCTCAAAATTATACTGGGAAAATTACGATCTATTTTGAGGATATTCCCTTCTTTTCGTTTTAATACATGGATTACAATCAAAAAACTGACCTCCTTCAAGATGAAACCCTAAGTCAAAAACTAATCAAAAAAGGATTTTGGCTTTATCTTTTTTCGTATCTAGTGGCACCAGCGGGATACTTAGTCAGGCTTTTGATCTCTAATTCTCCTGAAGTAAGCGTAGAAGATTTGGGAGTTTTGTATAGTATTATCAGTCTTATTGCTTTTTTGAATGTGTATAATGACTTAGGACTGACTGAAAGTCTCCAGTATTTTCTTCCTAAATTTTGGATTGAAAAAAAATATAACTGGATCAAAACTATCGTTTGGCTTAGTTTTTTAGTTCAAACAGTAACTGCAGTTCTTATCGCATGTGGACTTCGATTTGGAGGAGAACGATTGGCTAATCATTATTTTCATAACCCAAATGCTGAAATAATTCTAAAATACTTTTGTCTTTATTTTTTGGGAATAAATATTTTTCAGACATTGCAGAGTATTTTCATTGCTTTTCAAAAAACTTTTGATTATCAATTTGTAGACTTTATTAGAATGCGATCCATTGTCTGATTTACTGTTTTTTGTTTTTTTACAAACAAAGCAAGTATTGAACGATATAGCTTAAACTGGCTCTTAGGACTTGGTGTAGGAGTTTTGAGTGCTGGACTCCTCTACTGGAAAAAATATCGTACTCCGATAATGCAGGGAAGCTTTGAACGAAATAAACCCATGCTAAAAAGATATCGCAACTATGCACTCTGGGCTTTTATTGGCGCAAATATTGGAAATGTCTTCTGACAAATTATCCAACAAATGGTTATTTATTTTCTTGGCGCTGAAGCAGCTGGATATTATGCAAATTTTTTGAGCTTATTTTATATTGGAAACATTCTCATTTGACCAATCATGTGACTGATTTTTCCAATAGTTTCCGAATTAATTACAAAAAAAGATCAAAAAAAACTATGACTCCTCTTTTCATTTTTCTACAATTATTTTTTAATTTTGACTTTAAGTCTTTCTATTTTATTTATCACACTTGGACCTGAAATCGCTATTGTACTTTTTTGAGAGAAATATGAATTTTCAGGGATTCTTCTTTCTTTTACCTGAATTTTTCTAAACTTTAATATTTTAACGGTATTTAATTTTTTAGTTCTAGCTGGGCTTGGAAAAATCAAAGAAAGAGTTAAGATTTTAGGAATCTGAACAATTATTACCATTTTATTTACCTATTTAGCGATTCGTTTTTTTGGACTACAAGGAGCTGGAATAGGTTTTGGAATAAGCTATTTTATTTTACGGTGCTTGAGCTTTCCTTACTTACTAAAAGCAAGTACGTTTTCGTTCCAATGGGAGTTTATGATAAAAAATTTAATTATTTTGACTATTTTAGGGCTAATTCTTTATTTTTGAAAAAAGCACCTTTTATTATACACAGAAAATAGACGAACAATAATACAATGACTAATCGAGATTATAATAATCTATATTCTTTGTTTTAGTGGATCAAACTGGGGAAAGATAAAAATTCTAAAAAAAGAGATAAAAAGTATTGCTTGAAAAGATTGAAAAGATAAAGAAAAGAAATAAATTCACTCGACAAAGAAACTAATATGCAATATAGAACCAATATATTTTATTTAATACTAGTAAACCATGAAAATAAAATTCCAAAAAATATTTATATTTATTCGGAATATACTACCAAATATCGTACAACAAATAATTAAATATTCACTAGGGAAAAAATACGGAATAAATTTTTCATCTTGTAAATTTGTAACACTCCACCAGATACTTACAAAACAACTCTCTTTTTGAGAAAACGTTTCTCTGGGTGGACTTTGCTTATGAAAGGTATCTATTGGGAGATATACCTACACTTGCAATGCAAGAATTCGATGATCTGTTAAAAATCCAATAGAAATTGGATCTTTTTGTAGTATAGCTGATGATGTACTGATTTTAAGTTACAGCTCTCATAGTATCAAAAACTATAGTACCTATCCTCCAGAAAGGATATATAATGAAATTAATAACAAAAAATATGATTTAGGTAAACCAATTACGATTGGTCATGATGTATGGATAGGTCATTGAGCGATAATCCTCCCATGAGTTAGCATTGGTACTTGAGCTATTATCGGAGCATGAACAGTAGTTACAAAAAACGTTCCACCTTATGCTATCGTATGAGGAGTTCCTGCGACTATCAAAAAGTTCAGATTTGAGCAAGATGAAATTGAAAAACTTTTATCTTCTCGTCGATGGGAAAAAGACATTTGAGAACTACAAAAAGATTTTTTAGACAACTATTATAAATAATGAATCTAGTACTATTTGATGTCTGTGGAACCCTTATTGATGGAAATTCTACACAACTATACCTAGATTATCTATTAGAGAAGGGTCCTGCCAACTTTCGAGCAAAACATTATAAAAGATCAAAACCATTTTTTTCTCTCATTGCCTGAATATTTCGAAAATTTTTTCACCTTGATATTACAAGATTGATTATAAGAAAGTGTTTTTCCGGGATAAAGCAAGAAGAAATAATAAATCTCAATAAAAAATTTTCCTCCTTCTACCTAAAAAAATTAAAAAATCATGAGCATTTTCTTATTGAGAAACAAAAGTGAAAAACTATAATTCTGGTATCTGCATCCATTGACCCCCCAATACAGATCTTAGCAGAATTTTTATCTGTTCCTTATTATGCCAGTAAACTTGAGAAAAAAAACAATATTTTAACTTGATCTTTTACTGAAGATTTACAAGGAAGAAAGGAATCTATTTTCAAGGAGAATAAAATTAACCTAGATGATTATAAAAAAATATCTTTCTATACGGATAATAAAGAAGATATCTCATTAATCTCCTATCTTCATAAAACAAAAAAACTAGAAAAAGTAAACATCATACTACTTTCACAAGATGATAGACAATATCGAGAACACTATTTTACCTCTCTTAAATTTACAAATTATGAATACCTTTCTTAAATATGCCCCATATAAATACTTTATCACCTGTAGGGTAAAACCAAAAAATCTCCCTGCCTATATTTACTGACATATTGTTTTTGTTCTTATTCCCATAATATATGCTTATTATATACAGCATATTAGTTTTTCACAATTTATTAGTGGTCTAGGAATCTTTTCTATTCTTTTTTTATTACATCATGCTTTATATGAAATTGGCTATCTTTATAACGACCATTATAGCATAAAAAACGAAAAAAATCCTACTATCAGAATTCGTGATACTGTATCTGATTCTTTTATTTTATATCAAATGGCATTAAGAGGAATAGTAGTTTTCCTCGGTGGAGTTCTAATTTTTTTCTTTCTAAAAAGTTATTTTATATATTATCTCCTTCTTGTTGGATCAACTATTATTGCTTATATCGCTCATAATGTATGGAGAAATCGACTTTTAAATTATTTTTCTCGACTAGCTTTAAGGATTATTAAATTGAGCATCATTTTCCCTGTTCTGTATCTTCAGATAAATACTGAGATTTCACAATACCTGACACCACTCTTACTATTCTTCTCATTAAGAGAACTATACGACATTATTATGAACGCATATAAATACTTTCTTAAACAAAAAAATATTGATATAAAAAGCATTGATATTGAACGACAAAACGGATTACTTCAAGGCGTCTATATTCTTTATATGATAGTAATTGGAATATTTCATGGATTTATTCTATGAAATAAGCTTTATTTTTTCTTTATTGGATATTATGGTATATTTTTTCTCATTAATTGGAAAAATGGATTATATCAACTCTCAAAATACAAAAGATAATTTTATTTCTAATAAAAATAGTGATGAATTTTCTTCGTTTTTGTAGGGAAAAATTTATTAATAAAGCTTTTCCAATATTAAAATATAATCAAGATAGGAAAAATCAAAAATACGAAAATGTTACTTTCCTTAATTTCTGGGAAGGATTTGAAGCAAAAAGCTTTCGATTTACTGAATTTATAAAAGTAAAAAACCTGAATCCAGAAAAGAAACCTATTGATTTTTTTTCTACTTTTTGACCACGTTCATGTCTTAAATACTCTCAGAATATAAAAATTTTTTTTACAGGAGAATATATATGAACAGAAAGATTTGCAACTTATGACGATTATTGTCTAGATGATACCCATCTTTCCATTGGATTTAGGGATATTGTAGCAGAAAATTATATCAGATTTCCTCTATGGCTTTATGGGCTGATTTCTCCCTATCATACCAGTTTAGAAGAAATACAGACAACTTTAAAAAAAATAGAAGAGAAAAATCAATATAAATTTCTCAAACAAAAATTTTGTTGTTTGATTGCAAGACATGACATGAATGGAATGAGAACTCATATTTATAATCAACTCGAAAATATTGCGCCTATTGATTGTCCATCCTCTTTATTACATAATATTGATATCGAGCTTTCATATCGTCGCGAAGACAAAATTAAGTTACTACATAACTATACTTTTACTATTTGTCCAGAAAATATTGTCTCCAAAGGATATGTTACTGAGAAGTTAGCTGATGCTTTTATGGGCGGAGCTATCCCTATTTACCAAGGATATTTGAATGATTTTGATAAAAGTATTATTAATGAAAAAAGAATTATTTTTTGGGATGAATCTAGCGCGCAATTCATTAAACAGCTTTATACAAATACTTGCACATATCAAAATTTTGTTAAAGAACCAATATTTCTTCCTAATGCAGCAGAAAAAATTTTTCAACACATTCAAACTCTAGAAAAAAAACTCCAATCACTCTTTATTTCGTAATAAAGAAAAATGAACAAAAACCTGATTTCAATTATTTTGCCTGTATATAACGGTCATCAAACCGATCTAGAAGAAACGATTAAATCTGTTCAGCAGCAATCTTATAAAGAATGGGAATTACTTATTATAAATGACGCTTCTACTAATGGAATTTGAAAGTTTCTTAAAGAATATGCGAAACAAGATACAAGAATACTCTATCTTGAAAACGAAGTAAATCTAAGGCTTACAAAAACCCTTAATAAAGGAATAATGTTTAGTCATGGAGAGTTTATTGCTAGAATTGATGACGAAGATATTTGGACAGACCCTTATAAATTAGAAAAACAAATTCATTTTTTAAAAAAGAATTCAGAATACTGAATCTGTGGAACAAATGCAGTTGCTCTTGATCCACAAGGAAAACCACTTTTCTTTGTTAAAAAACCTGAAAATGATAATGAAATAAGACAAAAAATGCTCTTATGATCACAACTATTACATGTAAGTGTTGTCTTCAGAAAATCCTGTATTGATAAAGTTGGATATTATGATCCAAAATGGGATTATGTAGAAGATCATGAACTATGGTTAAGAATCGGTAAAAAGTATAAAATTTATAATCTGCAAGAAAATTGTGTTAATTTTAAAATAGATCCTAACTGAATATCATGAAAAAACAGAAGGATGCAAAGATGGAATATCCTAAAACTAAGTCTTCTCTATAAAAATTTTTATCCATGATTTTTATCTGCTCTTATTAAAAACATACTTCATTATGTACTTTCGTATCTACCATTAAATATCAGTTTATTCCTTATAAAATGGAAAAATGAGACAAATACTTCATATTAATCTCATATGAGGTCGTACAGGAACTGATACTTTATGTCAAGCTATTATTGACTGATTAGATCCAAAAGAATTTTTAAGTCATAAACTTGTAGGATATTATTTTTGAGAAAAATCAAAAAATACAAACTCTCTTTATGAAACTAAAAATAATCGACGATATAGAAATATCAGATATAAAGCTTACGTATGACTCAATTTTTTATTTGACTGGAAAAGTCCTTGAGCTATTGATTATACCTTTTTATCACAGCAAGACTATTATAGAAAGAGTGATATCATCCACCTTCATAGTATTCAAGGAGGTTTTTTTGATCGAGAATGTCTACCTTTGATAGCCAAAGAAAAGAAAATAGTAATGACCCTTCATGATGATCGATTACTCTCTGGAAATGATACTAATAATAATCTTTTCCCATACAAAACTAGAGATCAATATCTAAAGAGAAAAGCTATCTTTGAAAGAATACCTGTTACATATGTAGGAGTTTCTAAATGGATGAGTAATAAAATAGCTAAAGATAGCATTATTTGAAAGAATCAGGTTCTTACAATATATAATGGAATTGATACAAAACTTTTTAACAAAAAATCAAAAATAGAAAGTAGAAAACACTTAGGGCTTCCGTTAGATAAGATCCTAATTCTCAGTATTGCTGGGAGCTGAAGTAAGAGTATGCTTAAAGGTTTAAGCTACGTTAAAAAAATTGCAAATTCATATAAAAATAATCCAGACTTCCTTTTTGTTACCCTAGGGAATCATAAAAAAAATGAATTCGATAATATTTTAGAGCTTCCCTTTGTTTCTAAAGAAGAAATGGCTTCCTACTTTTCCGCTGCGGATATATTCCTCTATCCTAGTTTAGCAGACAGCTTTTGATTAGTTGTTGCAGAAAGTATTTCTTCATGATGTCCAGTGGTAAGCTTCAATACCTGAGGAATTCCAGAGATAGCAAAACACAAAATAAACTGATATATCGCAGAATATAAAGACTTTTATGCATTAATGGAGGGATTTAAACGAACCATACAACATAAAGATTCACTGCATGTAGAACTTAATCCTCAGTTTTCTCTATGAAGGATGTTAAAAGACTATAAAAAGCTTTATTCTGTCTTATAATGTTTCAATACAATACCCCTGTAAAATAAAGGGGAATCTCTCTATTTTATCAATTATATTCCCTTGTCCTATTTTCTGTAAAAAAGGATAAAGTATTTTTCTCATAATTTCTATACCTAATGCAGCTGTTGCATATCGCCATGAGTGAAGATGATAAAGGGTATGCAAATTCTCTCTATTTAGACTAAATCGTTTATAACTATAATTTTTTGTTCCTTCCTTAATACGATGAATTGTCAACATTTGGTCTAAATTTTTTATCTTCTTTTTTCATTTACATAAAACTTCTTTTTGAAACCAAGCATCATTCATATATACTTTATCTTCTGGATAACGAAATCCTTGATTTCTAAACATTAAAGAAGGATGTAGGGTATAATAATTTTTCTCTCATAAAAAATAATCAAAATATTTATTATCTCCCTCATATCGCATACGAGTTTTTGTACCACATCAAATATAATCAGTATTTTTGTCTAAAAACTGGATTTGAAATTCTAATTTTTTTGGCTCTCGTAAATCATCATGATCCTGAATAGCAATATATTCCCCATTTGCATGGTCTAAAAGAAAATTTAATCACCTATAGGGACCTAATTTTTTTCAAGAATTTAAAACTTGAATTCTTGAGTCATTTATTTTTTGGATAGCTACTAAGGTTTCATCTATTGATCCATCATCATGAATCAGAATTTCAAAATTTTGATAGGTCTGATTTAAACAAGATTGGAGTGTCTGCACAATAGTTTCTTGTGCATTATAAGTACAAAGAAGAATTGAAACAAGTCCTTTTTTCATTACAAGATTTTTTCACATAAAACTTTACCTTGGAATAAGAAATCTCTTATTATAATAGGCAATATTCTTTAATAATCCTCTGAACCAAACTAAATCTTCTCCAGAAAAGGACGCAAGAAGCTGTTCTTCAGATTTTTCAGCAGAAAAAGAGTCCCAGTTTCTGGCAATAAGAGCAAAAAAACTCTTATTATCATCTAGAGAAATCCAGAGCTTTAAAATTGGCATTACCTCGTTTATTGTTTCTATCATCACCTTAAAAACCTGATCAGCTTTTTTAATTTTGATCCCCAAAATATCACGAACATAGATCATCAAAAGAATCTCATTTTTTCCATGAGATAAAGATCTTTTATCTTGCTCAAGATAAACAAACAGCAATGCTAATCAAAAGAATGTCTCCCTGATACTTCCAAAAAGTGCAAGCAAAAGGGAATCATCATATTGCTTTCAGAGTTTCAAGGCTTCTAACTTTTTAAAAAACAAAAAGCAGATCCAAAAATCTAGTTTATAAAGTGCATCTTTAAGATTTACAAGATCATTTTCCTGTAAAGATAAGGATAAAACACGAACAAAAGACTTCGAATCTTTAATTTGAGAAAGAATCGGAGCATAAAAAGCTTGTAAAAAATCATCTGAAGTAAGCTTAACCATCTCCGAAATTTGTTCTCCAAAGTATATCTTAAAGAGATCTAAAATCTGAGTATTTTTAATCGTAAGTTTTGTATCTTTAGGATTTAAATCTTGGAAAAAAGAAGCAATCATCGCCTCTATATAGAGTTTAATCACAGAAAAATTCGTCGTTACTTTAGAATTTTCCCCCTTAAGCGGCATTGAAAACTTATTCTTTCCTGCTCTAATATTCTCATTTATATAGCTATAGTAGTAAAGATTTTTAGCATATTGATATAAAACTCCACCAAAATAATTAAGCTGAACCTCCGAACCCAGCAAACTATTTAAACTATCCTTTGTAAAAAAATCTAAAATTTCTGGCTTCAAAAGTCTTAAATAAAAGCTATCCCCTCTAGCTGTCGTAAAACCACCAAGAAGAGTAACATAAAAATTGAGAAGTCTTTCCGTCACTTTAGATTCCCTTTTAATCCTCTCCGGGACATCAAAATTAGATATATCATCTCCGTTATCAATTGCAGAAAGCATTTCATCAATATCCTCCAAAATATCTTCTTTCCCCTCAGATCTGAGAAGTTTAATAATATAATTCTGAACACCAGCAAAGAATCAGTATTTATACTTTTTATACTCTAAAAGATATTCAAAAAGCTGAGGAAGCTGCTGATCCGAAGTGAGAAACGAATGTACTAAAGGATCAAGTTCTGTTTTATCAAAAATCCTAGATACAATCGTATCAACCGCAATAATTGGATTTGCATCACCGAAAAGATATTTAATCAGAATATCTGTAGGTCGTACCATATTCAGAATACTCTGCTCTAGAGGAGAAGAATGGGGAAGATACTTAGTCGTCGCATAATTTTCCTTAAACGCCTTGATCAAATTAGTTTGTTTAGTCTTTCAAAGGAGCCAATCTAAATAATCAGTATCAGATGATTTATCAGCAAGCAAACTATTAAGCTTTTTATAAAAATGGAAAAGAAGAAAGCAAAAAGCGGTTTCTTGTAAAATAGCTTTTTTAACAGCAAAAAAATCTGAATCAGAGATTTTGGTTTGTAGTTGCTCAAAAGTAATCTTGTAAAAATCAAAGAAAACTTCTACAAACCAGTTATAATTTTCTTGATCATACTCTGATGGGAAAACCTTAACCCTCGATACAAAGGTAAAACTTAGCAAAAAAACCGTATAAATCAGTTGAACAAAATAATACTCAGGGAAACTCGTCATTGCTTGCTTAAAATACAAGGTAGCAAGCAAAGATACTCCATTTGCTAAATTCGCTGGAGAAAAAAAAAGCGTTCCATTGAGATTCGCTGCCACTGCATAAGCAAAGTAATTTTCTAAATCTTTTTGTTTATCAGAATTTGGATTCTCTCAAAATCCCATCTTAAATTCTATTGGATCCAGATTTACGTCAAAAAGATTCAGCTTATGATTCTCTATAATTTTCCTATTGATAATTGAAAAAAATTCCTTAGCAGAAATGAAGCCAACAAACATACTTGCAGGATTAACAGCATTATGAATCGTTGAATTAGGAAACTTTGTCAGCAAAAGCCTCTTGAAAAGATGCATAAGGAAGAAACGACGAATAAAAGCTTAATGAATTTCAGTAATAGTAAATCTCCACTCTAATGGTAAAATCGTTTCAGGCAAATTAGCATCCAAAACAACTTGCTCAATACCATCTTCATTTACAATTTGAGAAATTCTCTCTGATTTACCAGCAATTTCAACAACTTCTCCTACTTTTAAAGGAAGACCCATCTCATTCATTACCACTGCCGTTTGTTTCTGAACCAGATTTTCATCATGCTGAGTAAAAGGATCTGTCAAAATTCACGTTCTGATTTCATCTTTTTTTGCCCCAGATAAGAGCTCAAAAAGTGCAGATCCTGTAAAATCTAAAATAAGATCTTTTTTCTCTCCAGAAGTAACTACCTCCATCGTCTCAGGATCGGTTGCAAGATATGAAAGACTGACTTTAGCTCATTGTTCAACAATAGTTGGATTCATACATCCTCAGAGAAGCATCATCACTCCTGCTAGAACAAATCCTCCACCAAGTAAAGAATGTTTTTTCATTTGTATTTTCCATAAAAAATAAAAAATCTCAACGAAATAATACTAAAGAAAACAAGTTTTTCAAGAGCTTTTCCCTTAAATGCTAGTATACAGGAAATCCAAAAGAAGCTACTATAATTGATAAGCCCATATTTTTTATCTCAAAGATCAATACTAATGAGTATTACCGTTTTAAAACTCAAGTGAAAGGGTTTTAATAAAAGCTTCTTATTTTTATTTTTTAAAGCCTAGCCCCTTTCTTATTTTTATATCTTCGCAAGCTCTATATATCCGATATGATGTTGATGTTCTCCATAGGGAGCATGATGATCCTGTTCAAATTGCTCTTCTTGACATTCAATACAATAGCCCTGAGGTACTTTAAAATCCTCAAAGGTATAGAAGGAAAGCTTTTGATTCACTCCCATCGTTTGATCATCAGCAAAGAAAAAAGTTAAACAAAGCTTGCCTCATTGGCTCAACTGAGAAAGAGCAGAAGGAAGCAATTGAGAGAGAACAAAACTCTTTTTTAGGAAGATGATAACATTGAAGAGCAAGATTAGATCGTATCTTTGGTCGCAAGGACGAGGCAACTCCTTTAAATCAGCTTGAAAGAAATGTATCGCTGGATGAAGAGTCAAATACTCAGGGAATTGCCGATCAGGCTTGGATTGATTGTCGATTGCGACTACTTTCGCACCATGGCTCGCACAGAAAATACTCCACCTTCCATTGCCCGCTCCCAGGTCAAGCACTAAAGAAATTTTTTGGTGATAGAAGAGTGTTGCTAGCTTTTCTTCTAATCGCATTTTGTGAGAGAAAAGAGGTAAATCTGAGCAGGTTTTTGAATTGCCTAGGGAAGAGAGCGATTTTTTAGAAGAAAAGTCAAAGGGAATTGTTTTTTTGAGAAAATAGCTTCGTTTAACAGCATCCTAGCGGTCGGGGACTCTCTTGCAGACGGAGAAAGAACGAGTTTAGGGCTACGATTCACTAAAGAATCTTTATGAATTCAATAGGATTTCTGATTTTTAAAGCTTTTTACTCAATAGAGCACCTATTGAAACACTGAAAATCACAATCATTAGATACCTCAACCCTATTTGCATCATATACTCTTGTAAAGTCATGCTTGACATCGGAAGCAAAATAGTAAAATCCAGAAACCAATTTATCAAAAGCCAAATCAAGCCCAGAAAAACTGATTCTTTGAGGTAATTTTTTTGAACAGTTTGAAAATATTTCACGAGCAAAAAGCCACCAGCTCCCGCTCAAGTAATAATCATGATAGTTTTTAGGAGGAAAATATCAATCATCGGAACGCCTCCTTTCCCATAAAAAGGGATTGAAACTATAAACGGAATGAGCCATGTTAGCACTCAGAATCCGATCGCTTTTTTTCGTGAAGCCATTGTTGTTATCTCAAATACGTAAAAACTACTACCCTACAAAATGCAAAATCACACCTGCGACCTTCTGCACATTTACAATCTCCAAACGGCGACCATCATCTAGCTCAATCACTCCAGCATCTCCATTCTGTCCTCCCATCTCAGGATAGAACGGGGTCTTATCAAAGATCAGCACTTTTTGCCCCTCTTCGGTATCAATCTCCTTCAAAAGCTTCGCATCAGAAAAATTCAGGTTCTCATAGCCCACAAACTCCGTCGCAGGAATGCCCTCCAAATACTTAGACCAATCTGCAGATTTTTGGAACATCGCCTTGCTTCCTTGACGAGATTTCTCTTTTGCAGCTTCTAAAGCTTTTTCATAGCCTGCGAGATCTAAATCAACTCCGCGATCCGCAGCAAGTTCTTTCGTAATCTCTAATGGGAAACCGTAGGTATCATACAGCATAAAAATCTGATCTCCTCCGAGGTTTTTCTTCCCTTCGGCAGTAAGCTTATCCAAGAGTTCAGTCAGAATTTTTTCTCCATTATGAATGGTTTTCTCAAACTGAGCGATCTCCTGAAGCAGCACCTTTTTGATCATTGGTTCATTGAAATCCCTAAGCCCTTTGAACGCAACGAAAGCCTGATCTATGAAATGCTCCAGCTCGGGCTTCATCATCTTTCTGAGCAAAAAGAGATTGTAATATCCTCTCCTGATAATCATCCTCAAAACATAGCCCGCTCCGACATTGGAAGGCGTAAGCCCATCGTTGATCAGCATAAACGCTGTTCTCAAATGATCAGCAATAATTCTGAATTTTCTCTGGTGGTCGGCATACTTGAGTTCGGTTGCCTGTTCTAGCATATGAAGAAAAGGAGCAAAAAGATCGGTTTCATAAACGCTTTCCTCGTGCTGAAGAACCTTACACATTCTTTCTAGTCCCATTCCGGTATCTACATTCTGCTGAGAAAGCTTGGTCAGGATTCCCTTTTCATCTCTATAAAACTCCATAAATACATTATTCCAGATTTCTAGCCAATTGTCCTCATCGGTTTTTACATTAGAACCAGCAGGTGGAAATTCTGATTCCCCTACTCGGTAGTAAATCTCCGTATCAGGACCGCAAGGACCAACAGGACCTGGACTCCATCGGTTATTCTTAGCATCCAAAAAAGAAATCCTCTCCTCAGGAAGTCCTGCTTTTTTCCAAGCTTCAAAAGCGATCTCATCTCTCGGAGCATCTTCATTCCCCTCAAACACGGTTACAGCTAATTTACGAGGATCAAAATTCAGCTTCTCTACAAGGAACTCATAACTCCACTGAATCGCCTCTTTCTTGAAATAATCACCCAAGCTCCAGTTTCCCATCATCTCAAAGAAAGTCAGATGTGAACTATCCCCAACCTCATCAATATCCACCGTTCTTACGCATTTTTGGATATTAAAAAGCCTATGCCCAAGCGGATGCTCTTTCCCAGCAAGGTAGGGAATAAGCGGCTGCATTCCCGCAACATTGAAAAGCGCAGTAGATTCCTTGTCTGCGATAAGTGAGGCTTCTGGTAAATGCGTATGCGCTTTAGAAGTCCAAAAATCTGATCGTCTTTGTCTAATTTCCTGAGAAGTTAAGCTTTGCATTATAAGAAAGAAATGAAATAAAATGAGCGTATAATTCAGAGTGTAGTAAGCAAACCTGTCATTGCGAACGAAGTGAAGCAATCCAGTGAAGAAGCAAACCTGTCTTCCTGAACGAAGTGAAGGAAATAATTTATATTCTTCGGCTTTGCCTCAGAAAGACAGTTCTTTTAAGTAGATTACTTCGGGAGTCTCCCTTCCTTGCAAAGACCATTACTTTGTAAGCGTAGTAATTCAATCCCTCAAATTTTCAAAAAAAACGTATTTGAAAACAAGTAAAAAATAGCTATCTCCTGCTCAAAAGCAAGGACTTCTTTCTCCCTTTTATGAAAAAGGGTAACTACCTCTTGAAAGAAAGATAATTACCCTTGGATAAAAACATACGGACAAGTTGATAAAAAGATACGGACATTTTCAACAAAACATACGGACATTTTTGAGAAAAGATACGGACATTTTTGCTAAGCTTTCAGCTTCTCATATTTTACTGTTGCAAGCATTGCTTTTAATTCAGCTCAAGGGCGAAATTGAATCTTGTTCCCTGTAATATTGCTTGCAGTGAATTTGTCAGCTTTTTCTACTCCTTCACTTGATACTGATATTTGAAAACTTCCAAAATCTCCAAACCTTACAATCTTTCCCTCTGAAAGATGCTTGATCAAAAGTTTATTGAGATCATTTAATACCGCAAGCATATCGCTATCTGAAACAGTAGAGCCGGCAGCTGCGATTTCTTTGGCAAGTGCCTTGAAACTTACTTCACCATCAGCCTTTGCTGAAGCATAAAATTTTGGAGCTTCAGTAGGTTTAAGCGGATTCTTTCTTTCAATAACATTATACTTTACAGTCATGATAGTAGTTGGTTAAAGAATAAAGATATTGGAAGTCTAGGAATATCTAAGAGCTTTGCAAGAGGAAGTTAGGGATTTTTTGAGAAAAGAAAAATCCCTCACGAAGAGGGGTTTATATATACTATCAAAGGATTTTTTAAGGAAAATGATCTAAAACTAAAACTTAAACTCATAATCAAAAACTCCTCAATCTGCACTGGAAATATAAAAGTAAATATGATCCTTTATCGCATTTGTTGGTCTTAGTTCTTCATCTTTCCAAGGATTAATATCAAATCTTTCTCCTGCTGAAAAATGAAAAGTCTTTTCTCCCTCAACCATTTCCTCACTATCCATATCAGGAGAATGTTTATCTGTTTTTACGGTAATATCTATGGAATTTTCTCTTACTTCTCCCAATAAATGAGTATTAAGATAGTACTTTGCTGGCAATCTCACAGGAAGTCTTACAGAACTATCAGGCAAAGTAATTCTTTCTCCAGATATTGTTGTTGGAGCCATTCCTCTAATATGCATAAACCAATCTCAATCAACCTGTGTTTCTAATCAATAAAATACTGGCAATGCTAATGCTGACATTCTCTCTTTAGCTGATGAGAAATCTGTCATCATTTGAGCCGATTTCATTCCTCTAAGGAAATAAAACCATTCTTTCTTGATCTCTGTTGGAAGTTGATAATATCAAGAATCATCTTGAGCATAAGTACCATCTTCAAGTTGCTGAGAAAGGGTAAAATATCTTTGTTTCATCGCTTCAGCAGCTTCAAAAAAAGTAAGCTGATCGGCATGAACTTCCTGAGTATTAGGAGTAAGTGTTTTATCCTGAACACAACCAGATAAAACAACCAAACCCAAAAAAGCTAAAACCAATTTTCTCATAATAAAATATATTAGATAAATAAAATACTCAGTTGGGTTGTGGTAAAATATACCACAACCCAGTTACTCAGAGAAGAAAGCTTACTTATTCTTCCACAAGAACTGAATACAAACATGAATATCATTATTCGTAGCATTCTTGAAACGAATCCACTGCCAACCAGGGCTACCTGAGCCCTGAGGACCATCACTATTTGTTTCCTTTGCTGTTTCAACAGAATGGTTGGAATTTGCAGTTACATAGTAAGGACCAGCCATATAGTCATCATCATCCCATTTCCAATAATTGCGTGAGCGATCAAACAAAATCGCAGAATTATTAGGAACAGGATAACTCGTATCAAACCAAATCCTTACCTTATACCACCTCAACATATTGCGATAGCTATCCGTAAGTTTCACACAATAGCAGGTTTTTGCAGGAATAATAATAGCCTTAGAAGGACCATTCAAATTAGAATTCGTAGGAAAAGTAGATCCGAATTTCGGCAACCCCTCATAATCAATACCATCACCTGCACTTCTCGTAGCAGGAGATTCATAATTGAGCGAAGACTCCTCTGAATTAAAATTCATAAGTTCTTCATTCTTATCGCAGGAGCTAAAAGCTACAACCGCGAAGATCATAACTGCTAGCGAATACACTAGCTTTTTAATTTTACTCATATTTTGTATTTGTTTTTTTGGACTATCTAAGTGGCGATAATCCTGTTTGATTTTTGATTAAAGCAGACCACTTTCTGCTTTTTGAGGAATTTGAGTAACAAAGTCATCCCCTAACTTCGGAAGCTCGGCTCACTATCGCAAGGCAAACTTCATACTTGTCTTTTATTTTCTTATAGGCTTTTGTTTTTTGGTGCTCGCTACTATATACTTTTAAGAGCGTAATGCAAGCCTATTTTGAGAATTAAGGTCTTAGAATCCTCAGAGGAAATTGATTTTTTTGAAGTAGCTATTAATAAAGAGCTTTTCAAAAGCTTGATTTTTTTATCTTTAGAAAATCTAAAAATAAAAGACAATAAAGTAGAAATCTATTTATAAAAGACGAAGAAAAGACCGAGAAAGAAAAAAGAAAAATGAAAAAGCTTGATTTATTTTTATAAAACCCTAAAGTGAACTTTCAGATTTATTTTTTTACAAAAAAACTGATGAATTACTATACGCGTTCTTTAGAAGAACATAAAAAATACCAATGAAAAGTCTGAATTACTTCCCGTGTTCCTTTGGAGACGAGAGAAGATTTATCTACTTATTACAGTCCGTGAGTTGCTCAGCCCTGCCTAGAGATCGCAGAAGATCCAGAAAAAGCCTATGACTACACTTGGAAGAGCAGAAGTGTTGCCGTGGTGAGTGATGGAAGTGCCGTTTTGGGGCTTGGAAATATCGGAGGACTTGCGGGATTGCCAGTGATGGAGGGGAAAGCTGTGCTGTTCAAGGCTTTTGGTGATGTAGATGCGATTCCTCTCGTGCTAAATACTCAAGATCCTGATGAAATTATTGCGACCGTAGAGCGTATTGCTCCGAGTTTTTGAGGGATTAATTTGGAAGATATTGCTGCTCCTAACTGCTTTTATATTGAGGAGGAACTCAAAAAAAGACTCAACATCCCTGTTTTTCATGATGATCAGCATGGGACGGCTATTGTAGTTCTTGCTGGACTCATCAATGCTCTGAAAATTACCAAAAAAGAACTCTGATCGCTCAAGATTGTTATCGCTGGAGCAGGTGCAGCAGGACTCGCTATCGCGACTTTGCTTAAAGCCTATGGAGCTGAGCATCTTATTATTACCGATTCTAAGGGCTGTATCCATGAGGGGAGATCAGACTTAAATGCTTATAAACTCGCTTGGACAGCCACAAATCTCAATAATGAACAAGGAAGTTTAGCTGATGCGCTCGTGGGAGCTGATGTGTTTATTGGGGTAAGTAAGCCAAATTTGATCACAGTTGAAGAAGTAAAAACGATGAATCCTGATCCAATCATCTTTGCACTTTCCAATCCTGAACCTGAAATCCTCCCTGCTGAAGCTGAAAAAGGCTGAGCAAGTATTATTGCAACGGGAAGATCAGATTTCCCAAATCAGGTGAATAATGTGCTTGTGTTCCCAGGGCTTTTCAAAGGAGTTTTGGAAGCAAGGATTCCTCAGATTGAAACTAAACATAAACTTGCTGCTGCGAAAGCACTTGCAAATTTTATCAAAAACCCTACAAAAGAAGAAATTCTTCCCTCAGCTCTAAATAAAGAAGTTGCAGAAGTTATTGCTCAAGCAGTTAAACTCGCTTAATTTATTAGAAATTTTTTCTCTTTAATGCTCAATTTTACTCCAAAAAATCTTATCTATATCAGTATCTCTCTTGGAGTAATCGTTTTGTTGACTACGCTTGGGATTATTCTTTTCCCGAAGGCATTCAATAGTTTTGATCAATTTTTTGCTTTTAAGGGGAAAGAAAGAAAACGAAAAACAGGAGTAGCACTCTTTATCAATAATGCCATTACTCCGCTTACTGTCAGTATTTTCTATCTTTTGATAGGTGCAATACTCCTCATAATGAAAGAAATCAGAATTTTTTCTATTGGTTTGACGAGCATTGTTATGGGGACAATAGGATTTTGGACTGTTAAAAGAATTACTCAAAGACCAAGACCAGAAAAGGCAAAAATTCATTTCAAAGATTTTAGCTTCCCAAGTGGACATACAACCGCAGGATTTATCTTCTTTCTAAGTATTGCAATCGCAATTTCTTGGATGATTGGATTGGAATATCGTGAAACCGCCTTTACCCTTGCTCTCATATTTTGAAGCATTGTTGGATGGAGTAGGTGGTACCTTCATGTACATTGGCTGAGTGATGTTATCATTGGAGCATTGCTAGGAACAGGATGTTTTCTCTTTTCCTATCTACTTTTTTTCTATTTTTGAAATGCAGTCATTCATGCACTTGAACAAGTATTTTTTAGCTTGTAAAAAGCAATTATGTTTGATGTAATCATTATTTGAGCTGGTGCAAGCGGACTTTTTTGCTGAATGCTTCTTCCTAAAGATCAAAAAAAGCTGATTCTTGAGAAAACAGGAACTATTGGTTCTAAAGTTCTTCTTTCTGGGAAAGGAAGATGTAATTTTACAAATACTATGGTTGGAAAAACTTATTATCTTGGAGATCAAAGAGAAAGACTTGATAAGCTCTTTAAACTATTTTGATCCCAAGAAATGATCAAATTTCTCATGCACAATGGAATAGAAAGCAAGGAAGAAGAGAATGGAAGAATACTTTTAAAAAGTAACAAATCTCGTCAACTTGTAGATTTTTTTATCCAAAAGAATCACGAAAACGGGACAAAAATACAAACTGAAACTGAAGTATTAGCCATTGAAAAGGAAGCTGATCGTTTTCTTATCAGGACGAAGGCTGAAATTTTTACGACGAAAAAAGTCATCCTTGCAAGTGGAGGCTGTTCTTTTCCTAAAATCTGAGCTTCAGAATTCGCTTTTTCTTTTGCCGATCATTATCAACTCAAAACGAAAAGACCACAAGCTGCGCTCTGCTGAATAACAGTCCAGGAAAAATTAGATCAACTTTCTTGAAGTAGTGTTTTTGCAAAAATTCAAGTCCTTGAGAAAGAAAAAATCCTTCTCGAAAAAGAAGGGACTGTACTTTTTACACACTGGGGAATTTCTGGACCCGTAATTTTCAATACTTCTCTTTGGCTTGGTTATCATTATGAAAAAAATTTTAAAAATCTGAGAATCAAACTAACAATTCCAGCTGATCAAATAACAAAAAGACTTCTTTCTTATCTAAAAGCTCCAAAAGGACTTAAAAACTATATTCTAACTCTTAGACCAACAAACCTAAGAAGCCGAGATGAAGCAAAAGTTATGTCTGGAGGAATTCTCTTTGAAGAAGTAAATGATCACTTTGAAGTGAAAAAAATGCCATGAGCATTCATACTAGGAGAGGCTCTTAATATTACAGGTGAGACCTGAGGATTCAATCTTCAATGGTGTTGGACTTCAGCTTTTTTCTGCTCAAATCACATAAAATAATAGATAATTAATATTAATCTATTTTCAAAATATAATAAAGCTGATCTTCTGAAGAATAGGTACATTCTACAGTTCAATCCGTTTTTACAATAAATTTATCTTGTTGTCCTTTGGGTGTTCTCTCCAAAGAAGTACACAAATGTAAACAACTAATATCATATCTCGGACGAATGTTATTTCGAGAAAGAAGGAATCCAGTGGGAGATTTTCTCCATCACCATAAATAAAACAGTCCTCCTAAACAGTTTTTGAGAGCATCTGGATGGTCTATAAAATTCGCTTCATTCGGAGTTTCCATCTTTGCAATTAACACGATAGCTCAGAAATCTACACCTTCTTTTCTAAACATCTGATACACATAATTACTTTTTCAAAAAAACCTTGTAGATACTCTATTGGAGTAAGTATTATTTTTGAAACTAACTTGAGAGTTTTTAAGAGGATCACTAGGAATAGAAGAAATATACTCTGATAATTCTGGAATAAAATTAGTCACAGGTCCCATTAACGTACCCCAATTTTCTAGCTCACGATTTACCCTTTCAACCAAAGGAAAGTTTCTATGTCCATTCTTATAAGACTCAATTGCTACAGCAATATTCCTTAAATCTATTTGTCTTCTTATATCTCTTGTTCTTTCCATGTATTTCATTATCCTTGGGAATAAGGCTGAACTTAAAGCTCCAATAATAACAATAACAACCAATATTTCCACAAGAGTAAAAGCTCTAGAAATTTTATTAAGACCCCTATTTCACTTTAAAAAACGTATTCCCATATATATATTTTTATTTTTCAATAAAAGACAAGATTTTCAAGATAATGATTATCTGATATTTTTCAAGGAAAATTCAAACAGAAAAACAAAAATCTTTCCAAAAAGTCAAGTATCAAAAATCAAAAAACTCCTAGAAAACTTGCAAAGCTCAATAAAATCCACTATACTTGAAATAGGTCTTTTATTCAGCATTCTCATTTGATGAAACAACACTTGATGATAAGAAAATTCCTCAGCACTCTAGTTTTACTCTCATGGGGAGTTTTAATATTGCTCTGAGGACGTACGAGAGCACAGACAAACACGTATAGCTCCAAAGTACCTACGGATTATTTTGCCAATTATAAAATCCAAAAAGATTGGTCAAGACTCTCTGAGCTTTTTGTAGATATTGATGCAGAAAACAAAATCTGAAAGATCAATGGAAGTAGCACCTACTCAGAATTATTGGGAATTATGAAGAGAATTTTCCCTTATTTTCCTCAACAAGATTATAGTTTTCAGGTGGTCTATAAGCAGTGTCTAAAAACAACTGAAGCGATGCAAAGAAATCCTAATAGAGAAAATTTTTCTAGTTTTTATGAAAATTGTAAAAACCCACTCGCAAATATCACCACTACTATTCAAAATAAATATAGTGTAAAAGCCATTGCAAGTGCAAACCCAACCTGAGGTCCAGCACCACTAACAGTTACCTTTGATGCAAGAACGAGTAAAGACCCTTCTAATGAAACTATTCCTGCAAGGAACTATTTTTGGTATTATAGAGATATTGATGGGATTGATAAGCCAATTGGTGTCGGACCACTTGCAAAGCATACCTTCACTGAACCTGGAACCTATATGGTGCATTTAACAGTTAGAAGCTCTAATGCTGGAATATTTGATGGAGAATCAACCGTTTCTGTAAATGTTAGTCCAAAGTCAGCCGTGGTCAGCATTTATGCTAATGGGAAAAAGATGAACAAAAATAAGGCTTCAAAAATCTGAATTCAGGAGGCAAAAAAAGGAGTATTTTTTGATGGAAGCGCTACTACTCCAATGTGATGAAGAGAAATTCTCTATCATAAACGATCAATTAATTCTAGAGATGGTTTTAAATGGGGAAAAGAAGGAGATGGAAGCCCAAGCTATATTAATGTTCCACTCCCTGGTCAAGGAGAATATACGGTAGCCTTAACCGTTTCTGACAATGAAAAAAATACAATCAGTGAACACTTTAATATTTCCATATCTGATCCTGTAGCTATTATTCAACAAACTCCAGAAAAAGGGAACACCTCTACCACCTATAGTTTCGGAGCAACAGCCTCATATTCACTGACTTCTAGACTTAAGATTTATACTTGGGAGCTTTTTGATAGTGAGGGGAATAAACTTGATACTCTGCAAGGGAAAACGATCAAAAAACAATTTAAAAAACCCTGAAACTATACAGTAAAACTCACCGTAGAAGATGAAATGGGACTCAAAAATAGCGATATGCTCAATGTATATGTAGAATCCACTCCTCCAACGCCACAATTTACGATTACACCGACCAACAAATGGCAATATCCATCAGAATTTTTCTTTGATGCAAAAGCTTCTAATGATATTGATGTGGGAAATGGCTATGATAAGCTAACTTATGATTGGAGCTTTTCTAATCCAAGCGCAGTTCAGATTTCAGAAACTGAAGATAATAACAAAAAAATTACGGCACTTTTCAATGAAACGGGAAAGCATTTAGTAACTCTCAAGGTATCAGATAACTATGGGAAAACTGAAGAAATTGTCAAAGAAGTTAATGTAGAATCCACACTTAGACCAGAACTGGTTGTTCGTCCAAAATCTGCCGTTTGGAAAACCTATGTTGGATTTATTCTCAAAAGTAATGCAAATTCAGCACCAATTGTAAGCTATGAATGGGATTTTTGAGATGGCTCAACTCCAAGAGTTAACAAGCTCAATACGATGAAATATGAATATCAAAAAGTCTGAACCTATAAAGTCAAAGTAAAAGTAGCTGATGAAAATGGGAATACTAATGAAGTATATAGTACGGTCTTTATCGGAGAAAAAGATACTCCAATTATTGGTTATGAAATCAAAGATAGTCACAATTTCACTCTTGGGCAGAATGATCTTTGTCTTGTTAATAATGAAAAGTGAGGATCTGGAAGTGAAGTAAAAGCCTACAGAATAAATAGACAAGAACCGTTCTCCATTGATACGACTCTTTCTGTAAATGCACAAGGAAATACGAATCAACTTAGGCATTACTTTCAAGCGAAAAACGATGAAATCATCAAGAGCCAACAATTCTCTTATAAATTTAATGGTATATGATGTCAGTATATTGATTATACCCTTGAAGATGTGTCTCTGGGTAAAACAACAAAAGAAAGAATCTGGTTTAAGGTAGTAAACGCACTCCCTAAACTTGATAATGTGACGTTGAGTTTCCCACAATATGGAAATGAAATCTGAATTGGATTCCAACAAGGAAATCAGACTCAAGATATTTTTGCATCAGGGGTGGATCCTATTATTATAAAGGTTAATGCTCAAGGGGCTATGGATAGTGATGGTAGTATCTCATATTTCAAGCGATATTATTATCCAAAATCAAATCCGAACAAAATCATTGAAACTAAAATAACTCCAGGAAATATTCCTTATACTTTCTTTTCTGTTCCTAGACAACAGGGAGAATTTATGTTTGGTGTTAAAATGTTTGACAATGATGATGGGACACAATCGAGCGAGGAAATTTTGGGAAATGGACCAATTATTGTTTTTCCTCCTGATTCTAAGCAGCCAGATATTCCACTTGTAACATTAAAAACTGATAAAATCAATGTAGAAGTCTGAGAAGAAGTAACTTTTGATATTATTTCAAAAATTCTCTCTGATAGATCAGATTTTGCAAAGGAAAGAACAATCCAGATTGACTTTGATGGGGATGGGGAAATTGATCTCACGACAAAAGATGATCGTGTAAAGCACGTTTATACAAAACCAAGCCCGACATCGACTCCTTATATTCCAAAAGCATACGTTATCTACAGAGATTACAAAGGAATGGGAGAAAGTGCTCCAATTGTAGTAAAAAATGGGATTAAACCAGCATTAATTTATACTAGTTTGGGAACAACCGTCCTCTTTAAAGATGTCAGTCTTTGAGAGATTATAGAAAGGGAAATCTGCCTTGATACCAAAGAATGTGAAAAGGGAAATCCAGCCTATCGTAACACGACCTTAGACAAGACTTTTAAAGTTCAATATCCAAAAAGCGGAAGCTATACGGTAACAATAAAAGTAAAAGATAAAAATGGAAATGAAGCAACAAATAGCCTCAAAGTAGAAATTCCTAAAACAAGAAAAGTTACTCCAATTGCTTCGGGAATATTTCTCATTTCCCTTCCAGAAGCTCAATTCAATAACGCAAAACTCCCTGAAATCTTCGTTGGAAAACAGCTTAATAACGAAGTCCTCTTCTATATCAAAACCGATGAAACGATCAAAAGCTGTTTCATAGACTCTGATATTACTTTTGATAGTAATCATGATGGAGATCCAAAAAATGATAAAGACTTTAGCTGTAATAAAATTAGTACTCAGGCTTATACTCCAAATTTTGAGTCGGTAATAGGAAGAGTCTATTATAAACCCACAAATGTTCAAAAAAACAACTGGAAAAGCAGAGATTTTGTTGTAAGTTTCGCTGATTTTGAAAATGGATTAGATGAAACAACCAGAAAATATTATCAAACCATCAGTGAGCTCATAAATACCATAGATGATAGTTCAAGTGTCGCAAATTCTGATCTAAGAAATCTCCTTATTTTGCTCAGGAATACGCTTAGTGATAAAAATGCACAAAGAGGAAGTTTGATTCAGATTGAAGAATTTTTAGATAAGAATGAAGTAAAACTTTCAAAGAAGCAACAAGAAAAACTACAAGGTCTCATTAATGATCTTTCTGACTATGCCACACTTTCTGCCAAGGGAGCAGGAACTTATGAAGTAGCAAAAGAAGAAATTTTATCTCTGCTTCCTCTAGAACTCAAAAAGAATATTCTCAATGGCTTCAAGAGGTATGAGGAAGTCAGCGAAGGAACAGGAGGAATTACCGAAAAGAAGAAACTCCTAGAAAGCATTTCTGCAACGATCTTTAATCACGTTGCAAAATCAGATCAAAATATCTGAGAAAATGAAATTGCCTCAGAAGATTTTCAATCAATCGTAAAACCTAATCTCTGTAAAATCGCAAACGAAGACTGAATTACGACTCAAATGTGTAATGATTACAATAAAGATAACCCTGAATATAAAGCAATCACTGAAACTGTAGAAAAGAAGCCTTCATCATGACTTCCTACCTTTCTAAAAATTCTGCTTTGGATTGTAGGAATTGTAGTAGTAAGCTTTATTGGATTAATTGCAGCTTTCGCAATAAAAGCAAAACTGAGAGAAAAAGTTGAAAATGAAGAAGAATAAAATGCTTATTTTTAATACATAAGGCAATATATTTTGATAACCTAGATATCATAAAAAAATCTCTTTTATCTTTCATTCCACAATATGAAAACAAAAATCTGATTACTTCTCATTTGAATCTTCTCATTACTAACTGGGAACTGCTATCTTCATGCTCAAGAAATTAGTAATACCCGAGCTGGACGAGGAAGCTCACCAGAGGAAATTGTAAATACAATTGCTGACAAGGCAAATGAAGATCAGAAAATCCAGGATACTAAATTTGACAAAATCAACAACAGACAGTGAGGATACGGATCCGACTATCAAATTACCAATACTTTGGAATGGATAAGAAAAAATATTCAACCCTATCTTCAATGGATGCTCTATCTTGGATTATCATGAGCAACAATTCTCCTTATCTGGAATTGATTCCGCCTCGTTACCAATAGTGCAGTAAGTTGAAGTGATATGAAAACTGTAAAAGGGAATATTCAATCAATATTGATTGGGGTTATCATTATGACAAGCTTCCTCGTAATCATTAAACTTGTAATGGCAATTATGAATATGTTTTTTAGCAATTAGCTCTCTTAACCATGAAATGACGAAAAAAAATCTGTTTTCTGCTTTTATGTTCGCTTGCCTTCCTTGTACCAGTAGGCTTTGCGAATACGTCTCCTGCGCCAAATTTTGAGAAAGATTTTGCTAATAAACTTGTAGATAATAAATCTGATGAAAGAGTTTTTAATATTTCTTGTATTAGTAAAAATAACTCATTCAAGACAAATGTAGAATGCCTTTTTTTTCCAGGGAAAAATTCCTGAGGATATCTTCGAAACATTGTAAAATATATCGGAATGTTAGTCGTTTTTATTATGATCGTCTCTTCTGCAATCTCCTTACTTATGAATGCAAAAAAAGGAGACAGCATCAAAGAATCAGTAAGTCATCTAATTTTTATCCTAATTGGGTCAGCTCTTTTCTTCGGTGCAATGTGGCTTTTCGGAACAATCATCAACCTAAACTCCCTTCAATCAACGACTGGACTCCAGCAAAATCTTACTTCAAGTGGAGGAATTCTGTTTTTCTTCCTAAGTTTTCTCAAAGGAGCAGCCTTTTTTATTGCAATTCTTATGATCGTAGTAACCGGATTTAAAATGATGAATCCTCAATCCTGAGAATCCGGTGATAGTAAAAAGCTGGCAAAAAACCTGATCAATATTATCTTCGCTCTGGTAGGAATGAAGGTTATTGATTTTATTTACTATATTGCAAGTCAACAAAATTTTGCTCAACAAGTCGGAGATTTCATCATCCAATCAGCAAAATTCTTAGCATATCTTAGTGGAAGTGTAATCGTAATAATGATCATTTACTCTGGATATTTACTCGTTGTAGATGGCGGTAAAGGAGAAAACTTCAAAAAAGCTAAAAACACCCTCATCAATATTGCCCTCGGAGTAAGTGCATTATTTTTCTTTCTCTTTATCATATATCAGATTTTTTCAGAATTCAACTAAGAGGAGCACTTGCATCTCTCTAGCGAAAAGGTATAAGGAATTTGTTCTTTATACTTTTTTTCATAATGCAACTCCTTATTACTTGTCCCTATGGACTTTGAAGTCTTTTAGCTCATGAACTAAAAAAACTCTGATTTAATCCAGAGAATACTTTTCAGACCTGAACTTTCATCAATACTGACATGCATGGAATGATGAAAATTAATTATTGGTCAAGAATTGCAAACAAAGTGTTTATTCAGCTCGGTAAAGGAGAAGTAAAAACATTTGATCAGCTTTTTGAGCTTATAAAAAATAGTTCTTATCCTCAATACCTCAGCAATACTCATGTAGAAATCAAAGTTCAAACTAAAGCTTCACAACTCTCTTCTGTGAGAAGCGTCCAATCTGTTGCCCATAAGGCACTTTTGGAAAGTATAAAAAATTTTGGAGACGAAGCTGGACGAACTACGGAGCTCTTATTAACCTTGGAAAACGACTCTGCTACCCTGTATCTGAATAGCTCAGGAACAGCATTACATCAAAGAGGATACAGAAAACAAACGGGGACAGCTCCTCTCAAAGAAAATCTTGCAGTAGCACTTCTTCTGCTTGCCGGATGGAGATTTAAAAGTCCTTTACTTGACCCCTTCTGTGGATCAGGAACTCTTGCAATAGAGGCTGCTTTATTGGCAAAAAATATTGCTCCTGGTTCTTGGAGGACTTTTGCTTTTGAGAAATTTAAAAACTTTGAAAACAAAAGCTTTCAAGAAATAAAAGCTGAAGCGGAACAAAAAATATTTGATGGGAAGTATCAGATTTTCGCTTATGATCATGATCCTAGGATGGTTTCTTTAGCAAAAAGTAATGCTAAAGCTGCTAATGTAGAAGACTGTATCCACTTTGAACAAAAAGACTTCTTAAAATCTGAATTTTCATTGAATGAAGCTTCTCGAATGATTACGAATCCTCCTTATGGGAAGAGACTAAAGACTCAGGATCTAGAGGAATTATATCATAAACTTAAAAAAAGTTTTACGGGTTTTCTTGCTGGAGGGCGGATTAGCTCGTTTCCAATACAAGATATGAAAAAAGAGTTTCGAAAGGAAAAGAAACTCTTTAACGGGAATGAGAAATGTTCGTTTTGGCAGAAAAAAGTGAACTAAAACCTAATATCCTCTAATTTTTGACTCAAACTCACGAAGCCTTTCTTCTTGGAAATACTGATTTCCCTTTCTTTCAGTATCACTTGCAAGTGTTTTCAAGGTAGCAATAACTCAAATTAAAGCCGAGATATTCAGAATATAGAAAATCCAAGAAACCGTTTTTTCAAAATAAGAAGTTTCCAAAAATTTTCCGCTTAATCAGAAACTGATAATAACATTTCTTAACCAATCTACTACAAGATCAACATTCACAAAAAGCAATGAAAACAGAAGCAAAGAGAAGAACAATGCATACATAACATAATTCGTCAGATTTTTTGTACTTTGTGCTCTTTTAGAAGTTCTATAATTCGCTGTTTCAGAGTTAACGGTTTTTACTACGAAAAAGGGAGTAATAAACTTGATAGCGATAAAGCTAATCCAAAGGATTCCCAAAGCAGAAAGAAGGGGAACAATATTTCCTAGATTACAATAGCCTCTCGTACAAAGAACATAACCAAACCCTCATAAAAGGAAAAAAACCAGAATAGGAAACAACATTCCAATAAAAAATCCCCAGGAAAAAGATCTTCCTCAATTCTCATTAGATTTTAAAAAACAAGAATCTTTCGTTTGATCAGGGATAATCATACTGATTCCGAGCAAAGCTCCGATTCCCAAAATTACTAACACAAGCAGCAACATTTCCATATCCACCATAGCTTTCAAAAAAAATAAATCATAACTAAGTATAGTTAAAATCTTTTTAAAAAGCAAAAAATCTGACAAAAAAATTGGAGCCTCCTCCCCTCTTCTGATAAAAAGAAATATTCCCTAGACAATCTCTATTATAAATTTCTTTGTTTAGCAAGTTCTAAAAGAACAACGTTATCATTCCACTTTCTCTTCCCAAAATTCGTGAGTTGAACCTGTTCATGACCTTTCCCCGCTAAAAGAACAATATCTCCAGGCTTTGCTACATCCATAGTAAATTGTATCGCATACTGTCTTTCAGGAAGAATGTAAGAATTTTTTCCTCCTGCAAGTAATCTTTCCTGAATTGGTTTACTCAAATCATCAAGAATTTTAAGTCTGTTTTCTGTATCAGGATCATCATCAGTACAAATAGCAATATCTGAATACTTCCATGCAATTTCTCCCATAACAGGTCTTTTTTCTTTATCTCTATTCCCAGGACAACCAAATACGGTAATCAGTTTTTTATCCCCCTTTTGTCCAGAAAGAAAACTCAGAGTTTTTTCCAAGCCATCAGGAGTATGAGCAAAATCTACAAAATAAGTTACCCCTCCAATTTCTTGTTTTTGAAGCCTTCCATCTACTCATTCAAAGCTTTCAGTAGATTTCAAAATTGTAGCAATATCAAGTCATAACTCAATTCCAACCGCAATTGCTGCAAGCACATTATTTACATTATAGGCACCAAGCAATTTCGTAGAACTGCGATAGAGTTTTCATAGATACGAAAAGACAAATTCCGTATGATCGAGATATTCAATAACTTGAGTTGCCTTTAAAATAGCAGAAGCCTGACGAGAATAATTAATTTTCTTGTCGAAAGGCATTTCTTCAAACCATTTCCTTCCATAACTATCATCTGAAGGAAAGATTCAAAATTTATTTTGTTTAGTATTAGAAAGAACATTTTTAAAAAGCAGTTTTTTACTCTCAGCATAAGCTTCTATTGTTCCATGATAATCCAAATGATCATGAGTAATATTGGTCAAAACAGCCATATCAAAATCAATACCTGCAAATCTTTGCTGATCTAACCCCTGAGAAGAGGCTTCCAAAACTGCAACTTTGCAACCATTATTTTTTGCAGTAGAAAGAAGCGATTGAAGATCAAAAACATCTAAAGATGTCATTTTCTTTGTGTTAGTGATTCTCTTGCTCCCAATTCTCAAATCTGCAGTACTTACTGCAACTGTCGGAGCAACATTATCATTCAAAATTTTATGAATCAAATTCACCGTCGTTGTTTTCCCATTAGTCCCTGTTACACCAATAATAAAAAAACCATCTGAAGGATTACCATAAAGTGAATTTGCAATATTTGCTTGAACCTTTTTAAAAACATGATAAAAGACTGAATTTTTAAGAACAGGATAGAATTTATCATAACAAATCAGTTTCTTAATCAGTTTTTTCATCTTTTATAAAAATGAAAAATAAAATTATCAAGTTTGAGTATAAGAAAGCAAAAAGTTTTTACAATAAAATTTTTGAATATTTTCTAGAATTACAGTCTAAAAAACTTCCCAAAATTTTAGATCGGAAGAGCGT
>CAJZIX010000004.1 GCA_916049765.1 uncultured bacterium | reverse complement strand
AATCTACTACTCAAGAAACTCAATCTACTACTCAAGAAACTCAATCTACCATAAATGAAGACAAGGAAGAATCACTAAAAACCAAGATTCAACAAGCTAAAATTGACACACAACAAGAGCAGATCAAAATCCTAGAAGAACAAACCCAAGCTGCACAAAAAGCACTAAATCCTAGATACACCAAGCATACTGAAACTGAACTCCAAGCAAAAACAAGCACCCTCTCTCCCCAAATCAAATCCAAACTTGAAAATGCCAATATTAAATTTGAAGACTATGCTTCTTTCCTCCTTTCAAGAGAAAAAATCGGAAACGATACTTCTACTCCCGAAAATGAAACCTTTCTCAAAAGCTTGAAAAATCTAGAACACAGCCTCTGAATTCCAGAAAGCTCTAGAGGAGGATTTTTTAGAAGCTTTGAACCACAGAATGAAACCTTTGTCCAGAATCCTGATCTCTCCAAATATGCGAATGAAAGTCAGGATTTTTCTGCTTTTGAAAAACTCAACTATTTTCCAGAAAACATGTCATTAGAAGAAGAAAAAAAGCTGATCCAATCGTTTGCTTCTCCAGCTCTCAAAGAGTTTTTCCAGGCGATTACCCCCCTTTTTACAAAAGAGCAAAATCTCTTATCAGAAGTAGAGAAACAAGCGCTTAAAAATTACCAAAAACAAGTTGATCAGCTTAAATACCAGATAGAAAACAAGGCTAAAAACTTTATGAAAGCAGGTGCGACGAACGCCCCGATCACTGCGATACTCAAATATCTTGATTCAGAAAGTCTTGGAGGACAGACTTTAACTGATCTTTTAGAAAAACCAAAAAGCTGATCTTTTGCCGAGATTCATCAAGAGGGGAAGGACCAAGTCCTACATTTTCAAGGGAAAATTGATGGAAATCCGCTTACTTTCTACTATAACTTAAGCGACCCAAATGCAAGCCTAGAATGCGATGATTGCCTCTATCAGGATCCGGTTTCCAAATCGTTCACCCTCGGAAAAAGCACAGGAGCGAGAACTAAGCTTAATATTCAAATGCCGACAACCGAGCAATTAGCTTCCAACCTTAGTAATGCCTGTTCTCCAGAGCAGTTTCAGAAGATACTCAAAAACTCCTCTACTCCAGCCGAATATCAGCAGCAACTTTCCCAGCTCATTAGCTGAACGATAGAAAAAAGCTTCGCTGATGAAAAGCTGATCAAATCCCGTCTTGCTAGACATACAGAAAAAAATCTGACCATTCAGACCTTAAATTCCTCGCTCATCCCTAATGAGATTATGGAGCAACTCACAAGCTGAAAAAAGCTTAACGAAAACCAGGATACCAAGAGGCTTTTCAAACTTCTTGATCGCACAACAGAATCAAGCACGAGTTCTGAGCTCCAATCTTTTAGAAGTGCTCTCAAGAAACGAGATACCTTGCTTCAAAGTCCTGAGAGAATTCAGAACATTCAAGACCCAGTACTTCGTTCCTGCCTAGAGAACTGCTCTGCTGCAAAAATCAAAAAATCTGACTTCCCAGCTTGGAATGAAGCTTTACTTCAGCTTTTTGATCTTTTTACGAAGCAAAGCATCTGATCTGAGGCGAGCAATACCGATGATCCCAACTATGTTTTGAATCTCTCAGATTTTAGTCATTTTGTGGATTATCTAGGAAAGCCTGAGAAGATGATTACCGATGATCAGCAACTTTCAAGCTTCTCTCCTGACTTTCAAAGAAAATATGAAGCACAAAAAGAAAAATCAGATCTTCAAGAAGACAAAACTCTCGCTTCATTGGAGGAGCAAATGGAGGCAAGTTTTGAGTTCGCTTATGCATAATTTTTAAAAAATCAGTTGACATTCCAAACGAAGTAATTATTATACTTTTATCGGTTTTAAGATCCTCTGTAAAGGCAGAGAAAATAGGAACATTTCCCTATCCGATAAATACACTATGGCTAAATATGGTAAAAATGGGAATCAAGGCGGTAGTAAGGGTTCAAATCGATCTGGTGGTCAAGGTTATTCTGGACCTGGTCATGGACAAAACCATACGAAAGATAATAATCATCGTATGAGAACCCAAAAAAATCAAGGGCGAAGACAGGGAGGTAGATAGCCTTGTGTAAATCTAGAGTTAGGTAAGTTTTCTTATCTAACTCTTTATGTATTTTACATTTTTTTATTTGATTTTTTTCTATGTTTAATTAGCATGACTATAGTGTTTATTTTTAATAAAAATAATGCAACTTTATCTAAAAACTCCACTTGTTGATAATTCAAAGTATGTACCTCATCTCACAGAGCACTGTAGTTGACATGCTGCTCTGGAAATTTCTGATTTTTTTGAATTTTCTTATGGTTTAGATGGTATCAGTACACCTGAATATACGAAATTTGAATATGATCAACGAATTGATTATAAACAGGCTATTGCAAAAATAACAACTCCGATAAAAAAATCTGACTTCATTTATGAAACTAAAATTTTACAAAAAGAATTAGCAGATACATCTTATGATCAGAGGATTTATGAATCAGTAATTAAACAATTTATTGAATCAAAGATTTCTTTAAATCTTACAAAAAATAGTACTCGAGAAGAAGTAGAACAATACCATAAATCACGATACACACCAAATAATATTATAGCTATTGACAATAATTTTAATATACTTTATAAAGGCTTTTCTCCAAACAAAAAGTCTGACGCACAAAAAATTGAAAAAAACATATCTCATTTTAGTTTTGAGGATGATGAATATCAAATATTACTATATAAAAATTATAATACTGAAACATATTGGGAGTTATATTTTATTTTTCGAATGTGCTGTTTTTTTTGCGTTTATTTGATGAGATGGCATAAATGAGAATATTTTTATTTGGAGCCTTATTTTCAAAGATTTTGAGAATATTGCTGGGCTTTAATTCCAAATATAGATTACAAAGTCATGAGTTCAGATTTTTTTGAGAATTGAAAAAAATACATTATTACAATGTTCTCCCAATGATATTTTAAGGAAAATTTCTTTTTAAATGAATATTTTTATTGAATCTCCATGAAAAGAGAAGATGTTATTTCTCAGTATCAAAAATATAACCAGAACATATTTTATTCTACATTAGATCCTTTATAAATAATTCTATATTAGTATACCATCTTTTCAAGCATAACTCATCATACAAATCTGATCTTGCTTTTAGGTCGGATTTTTGCATTATAGGGAAAAGCCATACAAAGGCTCGTCTGTCTTTCTGAGTGAAACGAAGAATATAGCTTTTCTTCCTATCATAATCCAGGAAAACAGATCTCTTCTATCTTTTTGAGTACAATAAAACGAAGCATATACATGAGATACTTGGGCAACACCTCAGGAAAACAAGAAATTATTTCTCTCTTACTCATATATGAAAACCCTCCTCAGAACAACCCCACTCTATATCAAACTCCTCGCTCAAAACGGCATTAGCACGATGAGGGATTTTTTCAATTATTTTCCGAGAGCCTACGAAGATAGAGCAAATATCAAGCCACTTAATCAGCTCATTTTCAATGAAAAAGGCATTACCGCAACCAAAGGAAAAATTCTGAGCAAAAAAGTCTTCCGCAGAGGGGGAAAAATGATCTATGACATCAGTTTTGAAGATGAACTCGGAATTCAAGGAACGATCTCTATTTTCAATTCTGGCTACCTTGCGAGCAAACTCCAGGAAGGAAGCCGATATATCATCGTTGGAAAACCAACTTTCAAATATGGGAAAATCATTTTTTCTCATCCTGATATCGTTCCCAGCTCAGATTCTGGAGAATTGCAGGAAAATTACAATTCTGGGAGGATTTTTCCAGTCTATTCGGAGATGAATGGGATTAAACCCTGACGATTCGCAAAGAAAATCCGAGAACTTCGCAGTCAGATTCCAAACTATTTTTCCGAATACTTACCTGAGGAATTTTTGAAAGAATTTCAGCTTCTAGAGGTACAAAAAACGATCCTAAATATTCACTATCCTGAAAGCGAATCACTCAAATCACAGGCAATCCACAGGGTCTTTTTTGATCGTCTGCTCAGGATTCAGCTTTTTTCTCTGATGAATAGGCTTAACTACCAGTCCAACAGCAAAACTACGAACGAAAGCCAACAGCGAGAGGTGCTCAAAACGATGCTTACTCACCTGCCTTTTGAACTAACGACCGCACAAAAAAAAGTCGTAAAGCAGATTATTGATGACTTTCATGCTGGGAAACCAATGCTCAGACTCTTGCAAGGAGATGTGGGAAGCGGAAAAACGATCGTTGCGACGCTCGCTGCCTATTATCTCAAGCAAACTCAGCAGGGGCAGACCGTTTTCCTTGCACCGCTAGAAGTGCTTGCTCAGCAGCATTATCAGAGTATTGCGAAACTCCTCTTGCCACTTGGCTTGAGAGTGGAACTTTTGACCGGTTCGCTCAGTAAAGGACAGAAAGACAAGATCAAAGCTAACCTCCAACAAGGCAAAATTGATGTGATCATCGGAACCCACGCCTTACTGCAGGAAGGGATCAGTTTTCAGAATTTGCAATATGTGATCATTGATGAGCAGCACAAGTTTGGGGTTAAGCAAAGGGCTTTCTTCAAGCAGTTTGGGGCTCCGCATATTCTGCAGATGAGTGCGACTCCGATTCCGAGATCAATGGCGATCGCATTTTTCGGCGAATTTGATGTAAGTATCATTGATGAGTTGCCGAAAGGTAGACTTCCGATTAAGACGAAGATTATTTCCAGTGCTGAAGCTCAAAAACTCAAGCCACGACTTTTAGATAAAATCAAAAAAAATCAGAAAATTTTCATTGTTACGCCTCTGATTGAAGAAAGCGAAACCCTTGATGAAGTGCAGTCTGTTTTGAACGAATTTGAACAAATGCAACTCCTCTACCCTGAACTTCAAGGGAAAATCTGACTCCTCCACGGAAAAATGAAATCAAAAGACAAAGAAGCCGTCATGCAAAATTTCAAAAAAGGAAAGATCGTAATACTGGTCTCAACGACAGTTATTGAAGTCGGAGTAGATGTTCCAGAAGCAACCGTTATGATCATCAGAAATTCGGAAAGATTCGGACTCGCCCAGCTCCATCAGCTAAGAGGGAGAATCTGAAGATCTGACCTCCAATCCTATTGCTTCCTAGAAACTCCAAAAAAATCTGGTGATAGCTACGAAAGACTCAGAGCCATGGAAGAAACTACAGACGGATTCAAACTCGCCGAACTAGATCTGCAAAATCGTGGTTCTGGAGAAATCCTGGGAACGATGCAGTCCTGAATCAGTGATATTCCGATTGAAATCCTGTCTGATTTAAAGTTTTTAGAAAAGGTGCAGGCTGGTGCAATCTGGCTTTTGAAGAGATATCCCAATTTGGAAGGATTACCAAGTTTGCAGAAATTTTTGCAGGAAAAGATTGGCGATATTTTGGCCTAATCTAAAATATAAAATCTAAAATCAAAAATAGGAAAGTAATTAAAAATTAGACTCCTAACAAAAAAAAGGAATTATAAGACCAAATTCCTTTTTTAATTTTTATTACTTACTTTTATGAAATAATTTTATACTTCATTAGCAAGAAAATAGCAATTCCAATAAATACGAAAGAAAACACCATAATAATAAAATTCTTTACTTTTTCCGTTCTCACAGCTTCTTTGAGCTTAGAAATTCTCTCCTCAAGTTTTTGCTTTTCAATAATCGCCTCTTGTTTTTCTCTATTGTAGTCAGGAAGAGCAATCATCGTCTGAATTTTTGTTTCGAGTTCACCAATCCTTTGCTGAAGCATAAAGATAATCTTATTTTTTTCCTCAATCATCTTATCCTTCTCCTTGAAAATAAGAAAAAACTTATCAATTTTTTCATCAATTGCTTGATCAATATCAGCCCTAACAGCTACAGGTTGAGCAGATTGTACAGAAGGAACCTCATGAATTAACTCACTCGTCACCTCATTATGTAAAGTTGAGAATTCAGACTTAAGTGCCTCAATTTCATCTTTTGCAAGAAGGACTTTATTTGCAATCTTTTTATACGAAAGTTTCCCACTTTTGACATATCTATCAACAGTTCTCGTAGACACCCCAAGCTCAATTGCAGCCTTTTCTCTAGTAATAGAATAATTTTTCATTGGCTAATCTTAAGAAAGATAAATTCAGATTTTTAGACTCTTAAGGACTCAGATCTATAAAGGTTTATCAAGATCAAATTTCGTTAGTTCTGGCCTTTGCATACCTGTAAAAAAATATTTTATCAGAAGGACAAGTAAAATTCCTTGTAAGACTCAAAAGAAAGAAACTACCAAGAGAAGATTTACAAGTCCAACATTCATCCATAGAAATGAATAAGTCGCATTTCATCAAAGATTTTGAATCACAAGAATAACTACAAGAATGGAAAAGAAGAGAAAGCCTATCCCATATCGCAAGACTCAGGTTTTCATTATTTTAAAATCTTACTAAGTAAAGCATAAGCCAACGAAATAATAATAGAAAGAAACAGCACTTTGATCCATTCTGAAGGCAAAGTAATCGTTGCAATTTCTCCATAATAGGTATTGATTAAATTGGCAAAGAAATAAATTACTCCCACATTAATTACAATAGAAAAAAGCCCAAAAGTCAGAAGTTTCAATGGAAAACTCACAATATGCAGAATCTTCTTAAGTCAAAAGTTAACAATCCAAAACAAAAAACCAAGAATCAAATAAGACTTAATAACACTCCCTTGCGTTTCAATGAGAATTCCAAAATTATAGAAACTCAGTCAATAAAGAATTCCTGCATTAATCAGTATAGAAAGCACAATATCTTTAATAAACTTTCGCATCTGTCTTAACAAAATAAAAGACAAGTGTCTACTTTAATTTACACAACTGTCAATGTTTTTCAAGAGAATTTAATAGGAAACTACTTTTTGCAGATAAAAAGTCATTGAGCTTTATATGATTTTACCATCACTTCAGAACAATATTTCCTAAGAATGTTTTCAAATTGCGACTTACAATAAAAAGGTAGTGAAAAAAAGCCTTTTTTTAGATAAACATTCTTTACTAACCAATCTGTCCTATTATTTCATCATTCAAGATAGGAACATCATAAAAAGAGTCCACCAGGTTTAACTACTCTTATAAGCTCTTGTAGAGCTTTTTCTTTATTTTTGAACACATGAAGCCCATTCATAGACAATACTACATCAAAAGCTCAATCTTCAAAAGGCAAAGATTCAACATTTCCTTCAAGAAAAGAAATCTGATCAATACCTAAAGATTCAGCCTTCTTTTTAGCTAAAGAAAGCATCATAGGAGAGTAATCGCATCCTATAATATCAGACTTTGAATATAATTTATAATGGTCAAGAGTTAAAATTCCGGTTCAAATAGGAAGTTCCAATATTTTAAGTGATTTATCTTTCGGAATATGCTCAAAAAGCTCCTGAGTCAAAAAGCGTTCATCTACTCACCAAAAAAAATCATTAAATCGCTTAGCCCACCAAACATCTCAAGTGATAATATGATTATACATTTTTGCACTCAACTCTGTCTGATGTTTTCGAATATTCTTTTCCATGTGTAAAATTTTTAATCTAAAAGCTCATCAAAATCCTCTTCTATTCCATCATTACGATATTTATGGATCGCATTTCTTGCTCCAAGTAAGGCAATAATTGCCGCTCTTTTCCTTCTCGGAGAAACTTCAAACCCCTTCTCTACAAAGGTTTCATAATTCCAAGTCAGAATTTCATCTAATGGAACTCAAACAATAAACTCTGAAAGAAAACTTGCAGCAGCAAGACTTACGGTACTTGGATTTCCATCATAGCTAAATTCTACAACCTTATCATCTTGAATCTTAAGGTAAACGGTGACATCATCTCAACAGATAAAGTTTCCTTCATGTCTACTTACATCAGCATCTTGCATTTCATAATTACAAAGCGGATTTTTTGAATATTCTTTTACTAGGATTTCCGTTTCTGACATATTTTTTATAGCTATCTAAAATAAAAAAGCCCCTAGCAATGATAAAGAAAATTACCTTTCCTTTCAAGCTAAGAGCGTATTCTTTATCATCATTCACTAATCCAATCTACACAAAAGATGACCAACCAGTTTTTTTATAGTTTTAATAAAGGAAACACTAAGTTCTACAAAACCCTTTACCGCTAAAATCTCAAACTGCTCAATCGCATCATAAGCCCCCTGCAAAGCAATCAAAATTTTATTTGAATTAATCTCCAGTAAAACTTCAAAATCTGATGCTGAATTTTGGGTTACCACAGCTCTTATCCCTTCTAAATAAACCGTTTTCTGATTCATCTCTGAAGCCGTAAGAAGTGGAACCTCAATAACTTTAATTATCTAAGAAATAAAATCTCACATCATGTGACGACCTTGATCGTATGATTCCTCACAGAAAATACAAGAGAAAAACCGAAAGAATTTTTATGGAAAAAACAATTTGATTTTTTTAGAAAAATCAATATATTTTATTTTATTATTTTATAGACATAAAGCTTAATATGAAGAATACGCCATTTGACATTATTGTGAATTATCTGTCAAAATTTCAGGGAAAAAGCATTGATAATGAAAAAATAAAAGACAAACTTCAGAACATCTTAGACAAAGAATACACGGAATCTAAAATGTACAAGATGATCTATTACCTAAAAATCAGAGGTCACCTTGTAAACCTCAAGAAAAATCTTTTTTTCGTTAAAAATCCAGCAGATGAGCCAGACGAAGAAACCCTAGCGAACAAACTCTACTGGACAATTCTGAATAAGCATTGTAAAGATTTCATAGAAGGCAAGCGATATATCGGATGACTTAAGGCTCTTGAATTAGTTTCTCTGAATTACAGCATTCCTGATGAAATCCTGCTTGTAAACAATAAAAAACAAGGAACGGAAACCATCCTTTTTGAAAAAAAAGCTCTCTTGAAAACTTATCAAAACAAAAGTAAAAATCTGTTTTCTATTTTTTTTAAATATACTCAACAAATAAGTATTGAAAAATATAAGTTCAATATTGCAAAACCAGAACTTGCAATCCTGGAAACACTTTATAACACTTCCCCTCTTCAAAAAGCCTATGGAGAAGAGCTCATCAAAAAGTGGCTTAAAAAAAACAAGAAAAACTTCAATTTCCAAGTATTAGAAACCCTGCTCAAAGAAAGCAAACACAATAGTAGTATTAATAAACTAGCACAACTTGCAGGAGCAATTGATAATGAGCTTTCGGAAAAGATCAAAAACCTAATCAAAAGATATGGTTATGTAATGTATTAAAAAATGTCTTAATTTAGGCCTACAAAAGAAAAATTTCACTTTTTTTGCAAAATATAGAAATCTGACTATACTTAAGGTAAAGACTTTACTCTCAGAATAACAAGTATGACCGGACTCATCAAAAGCATTCTTGAAAAAGAGGAAATCCAAGCTTTAAAGCCAGATTTTTCTCTTTTAACCATAATTTCAAAAGAACTTGCTCAAAAAGCACAGACTATTATTTTCGGAAAAGAGAAAGGAAAAGAACTCAAGCTTCTCACGACGAATAATCACCCTGATGAGGTTAAAAAGCTCCTCCATCAAATTGAACAAAAAGGCTACCTATATCAGCTTTTTTACACAACAAATGAGGGATTTGCTCTCGCTTTAGAGCGATACGATCTTTTAGAACAACAAGAAAAAGAAAAAGCTGAACTTCGTCAACAATCCGCTAAAGCCGAGGGAAAATCAGCTATCAGTTTGATGAAAGAAGAGTTTAACCAAAGAGAAAGCCAAGATCCAGCACAGTTTATCAACACTATCATTAGATTAAGCTTCCAAGCTGGAGCTTCCGATCTTCATTTTCAGCCAGAGGAACAAGGCATTGTCTTGAGATTAAGAATTGATGGGGTTTTACAGACGGTTATAGAATTTTCTCATCAAGAGTTTTGGAAATATTTACAAAAAATTAAGTTTATGTCTGGAGTAAAGATGAATATTGATTATCTTCCTCAGGACTGAAGATTTAGTTTTGAAGCTTTTGATAGAGACGGAAAGCTAAAAAAAATTGATGCCAGAATCAGTTTTATGCCTTGAATTTCCACAGAAAGTATTGTAATCAGATTTCTTGATGCGAGCGAAAGTATTGATGATTTTGAGCAGATCGGCTTTTCTGAAACTTCACTGAAGATATTAGAACATCAGCTCAAAAAAACGAATGGAATTATTATTATCACCTGACCAACAGGATCTGGTAAAACAACTACCCTTTATGCAATCCTCAAAAAACTCAACGACGGAACAAAAAAAATCATCACTCTTGAAGACCCAATAGAATACAAAATTGCAGGACTTCAACAGTCACAGATCAATTATGATAAAGGCTATGATTATGAAACAGGACTCAAAGCGATTCTCAGGCAAGATCCTGATATTATTCTCGTAGGAGAAACTAGGACGAAAGAAACTGCACAAATTGCAATCAATGCTTCCTTAACCTGACATTTGGTCTTCACAACTCTCCATACCAATTCAGTTTTGGATTCACTTTCTAGGCTAATGAATATGGGGATCGAGCCTTATTTACTCACCCCAGCACTTCAGCTCATCATCGGTCAAAGACTGGTTCGTAAAGTTTGTCCTCACTGCTGAGAACGACAAAATGCAACACCTGAAGAAGATACAGAAATCAAAAAAAAACTGACTGAGCTTCAAAAAATCAATCCAGAAACATGAAAAAAATACCAAGGAAAAATCTTCAAAGGGAAAGGTTGTGAACATTGCAATCATTCAGGCTATAAAGGAAGAATTGCAATAATTGAAATCCTAGAAATTAATGATCAAATCAGAGAAAAGCTCATGAATGAAAAACAATCAGAAAACTTACTTCCTCTCGCAAAATCCTTTGGATTTATCAGTATGCAAGAGGATGGAATTTTGAAAGTCATTGAAGGAATTACCGATTTGAAAGAAGTACATAGAGTCCTCTACTAAACCTTATAAAAAACTGACCTCATCTTCGAAGTCAGTCTTTTTTTATTGTAAAATAACTATCTTCCTTCCGACTTTATGCTGATCTCTCTTGTACAATTCTTGCAAGGAAGAGAAACGAAAGCCGACCTTTTCTGCGAGCTCAATAATTGCCTTTTCTAGCAAATTTTCATGCCCGAGATACCAAGGAATCGTAAAAACCATGACCGGTTTCTCAGCAAAAGCCGTCGCCATTTGCTCAATCCATGGTAAATATACATTTTTCACTCGCCTCTGATATTCTTTGACTTCCTCCGCCGTAGTGGTCGCCTTAATCACTGGTCCAAGCCAACCTTCCGTGATGATAAGTGGAATTTTCCCGGCAAAAAACTCAGGATGTTCAAAACTTTTTGTAGCGTCGTGCAAGAAAAAATCAAAAATCTGATCAGGTTTTGCCCATTTAGAACCGAGCCACCAAGGTTTATTCTGATTCGCAAAGGTAAGCTTCAAATCTGAACCTAAGAAATCATAAGCAAAATAATTCGCCAAAAACCCTGTCGTTCCACTTCCAACAAAAGGATCATAAATCAGCGGTTTCTCCTGTGATTTTAAAAGGGAAAGTCCGATATTCATCAAAGTATGCGTTAATTTCGCAGGCATCATCCCCATTTGCATACTACGCCCTGGCTTTTCAAAATCCGCCACCTCATAAAGTCTAATCTGCTGATAGCCAAGCACCTGCCCTCGCTGCGATCAGATTTTTATGAGTTCGACCCCCTTTTTTTTGACCTCTAGATCGGTATGGAAGAGATCTACTTGCTTAAATCTCTTGAGCCCATATTGCTTTTTGAGATTGATTCCTTGATTTTTATCTGCTACTCCGATGATTCTCTTTTCACAAGAAGAAAAAAAGTCTGAAAGTTCCCCAGAGATCAGTTTTCATCGTTTGATAATTCCTGCAAGCTGTGCAAGTTTCTCCTCATCACAACTCTCAAAAAGCACAATCTGCTGAGTAGTTGAAGAATGTAACTTGGTTGGTTGAGCATATTCAAGCTCTTTTAAGCTAAGCTCTTTATTTTTTCAGAGAATCGCGAAATACATAGCAAAAACAGATAAATTAAAATATTAACCCCTCAAAAACACTATCAAAGCTTGTCATTCTGAGTGGAATGCAATGGAACGAAGAATCTAATAGCTGTTTGCATTTATATCCTTCATTTCACTTCGCTTCATTCAGGAAGACCTATTTCCCTGATCAGATTTTTATCTTCTTGAGTAGACTGAAAGAGAAGAAAAACAATTTGCAGTATAAAGAAAAAGCCTGAATTTGCAATCAGACTTTCTTACTAATGAACAAAAGAGAAAAATTGTAATATTTTATATTTCCAAAAAGGAATATTTATAACGAATCAATTTACAAAAATTCATCTTTCAATTAAACCACCAGCCTCATCATATATCTCTCATAATCAATGAAATTCTCAATGTTTATAATTTCAACTATAACAAATTCAATTATTTTCATTATCATAATAAAAGCACCCTCTCCCTTCAAACTCATAATTTTTCAAGTATCATTCATACATCAGATTTCCATTCTCATAATACATTTTTCCATATCATTCCGCTCTTCATTTTGAAAACTCTCATTCATACATCAGATTTCCATTCTCATAATACATTTTTCCATATCATTCCTCTATTCATTTTGAAAACTCTCATTCATACATCAGATTTCCATTCTCATAATACATTTTCCCATATCATTTTCTTATTCATTTTACAAACTCTCATTCATATAGTTTATTTCCATTTTCATAATACGTAGCTCATTTTCAATGCAGACTCCGATTTAGATAACTTCATTCACTTAAAATATGTCAATTTTTATAATATCCTTTTCCATATCACTCTATTCTTCATTTTGTAAATTCTCACTCATACATCAGATTTCCATCCTCATAATACATTTTTCCATATCATTCCGCTCTTCATTTTATAAACTGTCATTCACAACTTTTATTTCCATTCTGATAATATATAATTCATTTTCAATGCAGATTCCCATTTAAACAACTTCACTCCCATCTAATACATCAATTTTTATAATATCGTTTCCCCTTACCATTTGGAATTCCTTTTTCTAAATCTCATTCATAAATTACAATTTTATCAATAAATTTTCAATTATGGAAAAACTGCCAATTATAAATTCTCTTTGATTTATCTATTTCATTCCACAGTCTTTTAGGAAAAAATTTCCAAAATACAACAGTTAAAACAAATCCTCGAAAACACATCGTAAAAGATAATAATAAGACTAGCAAATCGTCTTCTATTTTATAATATTCTAGAATGCTACCAACGATATAAGATAAAAAACATGATAAAACACTTGCTAAAATAGGAACTAAAAAATAAGGATTACTTAATTTTTTCATATACTTTATTTTCATACATAAAAACAAGAAAAACAAATATACAAATAGACTTTATACTAATTGTTTATTTGAGCTTTTTTATAGATTCTATTATAAAGATGATCATAGAAAAGCAGATCAATTATATCTATATATTTTACTTTGTCAAATCTGATAAAAGTTTATTATAATTCAAAACAAAATAGAATAAAACAAATTGATTAAAAATTTACCAAATATTTTACCAAAAAATCAAAAGTAAAGAAAAAACCAACAAAAATTCCACCAAAAACTTCTAATAATCAAAAAAATCTGACCCCTTAGATCAGACTTTCTTTTTTTGATTTTATTTAGTCTTTTGGAATGATGATTTCATAAGCAATACGATTTTCTTTGGCTAGTGGACTGATCTTAAAACTAAAATCTTCATAGCTATAGCCTGTTAATCCATATTTCTCTAAATCTGAATAGACAATAACATCTTTTTCTGAAATCGTTGTTGATTCTCCAGCTTTAACAATTTTTTGGTTGATTGTCGGAGGGAGAATAGTATCAGCAGGCAAAATCCCCTCTTCCATCTTATCTTTTATGAGATATTGCAAAGCAGTAATATTTCTTGAACAATTTTTCAGTTGTGGACTACTATATCGTGCTTCAGTTGTAATTTCTACGACTCAAGTCAGAACTTTGAGCTTAATTTCTACTCCTGAAAATATCGTTCAACCTTGTTCCTCAAACCTTATTCCTTCTCCATAATCCAGACGGAGATCATCGTTTTTTAGCTCATTAAGATAATGGTCTCAGAATTCTCTCCCATTTTTACAAACATTTTTTGGATCCTCCATCTTTGTGCAGTCCTTATATTTACAAAGAAGCTCATCATCACAACTCTTGAAACCTAGGGAGGTAATGAACTTTCTTTTTTCCTCAGCAGTATAGACTTTTTTTGGCGGAAGTGGCTCACAGACTTTAGGACTTTTCATAAAACTACATCAAGACAAAAAAGCAAACATAAGCAACAAAGGTAAAACTCTTTTCATTATTGCACAAATAAAAAATAAAACCGATTAAAGCATAGTTATCCTTAAGGGTATTTCAAGAGCAAAAAAACCTGACCGTTTAGATCAGACTTTCTTTTTTTAATGATAAAGTTCTACGAGTTTAATATCAGCTTTGACTTTCTCTAATTCACAGATCAGCTGACTAATCTCTTCCACACTCCCAAAGCTTTTCACTTTCTGTAATTTCAGTTCAAGGAGTTGCTGACTCCCACGAAGTTCCACCAGTTTCGCTAAAGGTTGCGTCGTTGCAATAGAAACCGTAATTCTCACTGATTTCGCATCAACGAGAGCGATCCCTTTGGAAATACTCAGATTTTTACTTATTTTCCCATCAGAAGAAATCTGAATCACTCAAGGAACAAGTTTTACCACCGAGGGAATATGATTCTGATAAATCATCAAAGTCCCATTCTCCGTCGGCAAACTCACCTGATCTATCCTTCCTTCATAAACGGTTGCATTTTGTGTCGTAGCGATCGTAAGTTGCATAGTTCTCGTATTAGAAACTAAACTACCCTAAGTATAGTTACTTTAAAGTTAGAAAGCAAAAATCTGACATTGAATCCACATTCCTCTCTTGACTTTTTAAAGATTCCAACAATCTATTTCAAAATAAAGTTCCTAGAAGAAGCAGAGATTCCGTTTTTAAAAGAGCATTTCCCCTAGCATTTTTAAAATCAGCATTTCCGATCTGATGGAGATTTACAAACGACCTGATGAAAAAAAATTTCTGACCTGACGAAAATTTGTAAACGACCGGTCAGAAATTTGTAAACAAGCCGATGAAAATTAAAAGCTAAGAGATCTTACTTTGCAAAGGCAAAATTACCCTTGTTGCTTCATTTGTCTCCTCAAGAATGCTGGAACCTCAGTATCTTCTTCAGGTTCTTTTACTTCAGGTTCAGCGATCGTTTCGGTATTTCTGAGTCCTCTCGTGATATAATTTTCAGATTCTCTTTTTGGCATTTCAATCTTCTGACCAAGGAAATTTCTCTGAACTGGCTTCAAAATAGGCTCCTTACTCTGCTCTTCAAATCCTGTCGCAATAATCGTAACCTTCACCTCATCTTCAAAAGATTCATCAAAGCTCATTCCCCAAATCATATTCACATCATCATCAAGGATTTCCTCAACAATCGCAGCAGCCTCCTGCACCTCAATCGGCGTCAAATCCATTCCTCCAGATACCGCGAAAATCACTTTCTTCGCTCCATCAAGATTGGTTTCAAGAAGTGGGTTTTCAATAGCTTTTCTCGCTGCATCCACTGCTCTCTTTTCTCCAGCTCCATATCCGATTCCGAGCAAAGCGTTTCCAGAATTAAGCATCACTTCTCTGATATCTGCAAAGTCAATGTTGATATCTCCAGGCTTGGTAATCAAATCAGAAATACCCTGAACCCCAAGATAAAGCACCTTATCAATCATAGTAAAGGCTTGCTTAAAAGTAGTCTTCTTGTCTACCAAAGTATAAATTTTATCATTTGGGATCACGATCAAGGTATCTACGACTTCTTTCATCTTCTTAAGTCCTTCTTCAGCATTAAGAGACCTTTTCTTTCCTTCAAAGCTAAAAGGCTTGGTTACAATACCAACGGTAAGGATTCCCATACTCTTGGCAATACTCGCTACCACAGGTGCAGCTCCGGTTCCGGTTCCTCCTCCCATTCCAGCAGTGATGAAAACCATATCAGTATCTTGCATTACTGATTTAAGATTCATTTCATCCTCCTCTGCTGATTTTCTTCCGATTTCAGGATTCGCTCCAGCTCCGAGTCCCTTCGTGATATTAAGTCCGATATTTACTTTTTGCTGTGCGAGATTCGTTGCAAGATCCTGTGCATCAGTATTTACTGCAACAAATTCTACTCCTGTCAATCCTTCTTGGATCATTCTATTGAGGGCTTTATTTCCACATCCCCCAACTCCAAAGACTTTAATCTTTGCTCCTGGGATAAATTCAGGCATAATTTCATTGATAACCATTCGTTAGATAGATAAGAATATAAAGAAAAATCTGAATTAGTATTTAAGTTTTTTTATTGACTAGAAAAGGTTTTTAATCAAATCTCCAAGTTTTCCGAAGACTTTTCCTGCGCCTCTAAAAGACATTTTCCTAGAAGCAATATCCATATATTTGTTTGATCGATAGTAAATTCCAAGCAAATTAATAAACTGAATATTTTGAGAAAGATCTCCTACATTTACCATCAAATCTTTTCCATAAAAAGTCGCGAGCTTGAAAACATTTTTTGCCAAATAATCAACATTCTGTATTTTACTTCCACCTCCAATCAAGAGGATACCCCCTGGTAATCTTCAGTCTTTTTCTATTCTTTCTAAATGCTGATTAACCTTAAGGAAGATTTCTTCATATCTCGCATTGATAATCTCAGTAAGGAAAGCAAGGTCCAGCTGACTATCAGATTTAATCCCCTCGGCAAGCATCGCCATTCCATGCGTTTTCTTGATTTCTTCGGCTTCTTTGATATCTACCTGCATTCCGATAGAAATATCCTTAGTCACATCCTCTCCCCCCATTGGAATTGTTCCATATCCAAGTGGATATCCATCTTCATAAATAACATAAGAAGTCTGATTCTTTCCAATATCTACAAGTACCGTTCCTAGATCTTTATGATCATAATCAATTGCAATCTCTGTAGCAGCAATAACATTTGGGATCATATCAGATATTGATAATCCAACCTTATCAAAGGCATCAATCAACCCAGTATAGAAGTTCTTTGGCAACATAAAGACATCAGCCATCAATTCCAACTTCTTACATTTCAAACCGATCGGATCTTTTTCTCTTTTATCCTCATCAATAATCCAACAAACAGGGACAATTTTGATAGTTTCATAGTTGTTTTTTGTAGAAATCTCAGCAACGATCCTTGAAAGATGATCAATATCATCGCTTCCAACCTCGTCTTGCATAATCCTCTTTCCTTCAATGATTCTGTGCGTAAGCATCTCAGGATGAGAAACCCCAACGACTACCTCTTCAATAAAATCTCCTCCGAGCTTCTTGATAAAATTTTCAATAATCTTATTGATCGTTGTAGTAAAAGCCTCAGCATCAAGGATTTTTCCTTTTTTAAGTCCAAGGGCAGGCTCCATTTGTTTAGCGAGGATAATATCTTTGTCATTATCCTTTCCGAAAACAACCGCTTTGATGGTATCATTTCCTATATCAAATACCGCTTTAATGTCTCTCATTTCTACTCGGAAGATATAAAATAAAAATCATTTACAACACCCACTTTAGGAATATCAAAGAAAAAGACAAGAGCATTTCTCTACATTCTGCTATATAAAAGTTATCACTACTAACATAGATATATAACTATTAGTTATCATACAAAAAAACAGTTAGTTACTGACATAATAATACACTTAAAAAGTTTAAGAAAAAAATAAATCAGAATACTTTTCCCTCTGATCATAGTGAAATTTTAAAATTCAATCAGAGATAATAACCCCCTGATGAAGTTCTGGTTTCTCTTTCTGTAATCTTTTCATACGAGTAAGCCAGATTTTTTTTATCCATCTCTCCAAAATTTCTCAAACCATTCCCCTAAAAGATCGTTCAACAAGCTTTTTAAAGAGTCATTTCCCTAGTATTACAGAATTTCACAAAAAAATAGCTTGTCTTTTAGGAAAATAAGGAAGAAAATGAGAGATCCAAACATTCTTCTGAAATACTATTTCGCTCCTCTGTTCCTGATATAAAGGAACCAAATGGGCAATCCAATATGGCAAATACACATCCTTTTCAGATAGAAGAAGTGGTTCTAAATCTATATGTTCCTCGTCAACAAAGAAGCTCAAACAAAACCTCTTAAATTCATTTTTTGAGTTCCTTTTTATCTGAAAAAAAAACATCATTATACTCATAAAAAATCTAGCTGTCCAAATTCTTCCTTTCTGAGTAACAACAAAAAGATCAATATCCGAACTTGACTTGAGTGCATTAAAAGTAATACTATTTGCAAGAAAAATTTGCTTTATAAAAGGGAATTGAGAATAAATCCAGTTCCACTTTTGAATAAAAGTAAGAAATTCAGAAAATAAAGCCGACTTACTATTCCGAGAAAACTCTGGTCAAATTTCAGTTTTTAAGTTATTTTTATCTAATAAAAATCATTTGTAAGCAAAAAAAATTCTCAAACGAGGAATTGGATAATTCATCATCTCATAAAAATGGAAAAAATGATCCCTACTCCCCTGTTGTCCATTCCCTACATTTTTTTTCTTTATTGGGGTCTGATACATCTTTTGGATAATATATTTTACAAAATCTCTTCTTAATCATAGCCGTCCTCGCATCAAAAATAATTTCTCAAAAATCATGACAAATATTTTCTGAAGAAGGAGAGCAAAATTTTAAATGTAAGGCTCCAGTTGCCAAACTCGTCCCATCATTTTTCAAAATTTCAAATCCACTTTTATCTCCATAAGAATGAAGAGAAGGAACCATTTTAATTCTATCAAAATCCATAGAAAAAGAGATTTGATACTTTTCACCTTTAGCACAATACGGAAGCTGAGAAAGAAACCCTGTATGATAGATTTCTTCCTTTCAATCTTTCTCATACCTTAAAGTAAACCCAGAATTTCAGGCTTCTTTTTGGATTAAATACATATCTGGAGTAATATCTCCTGAAAGTTGTTTACTCATAGCCGCATAATACACCCATTCATTAAGGGGACCATATAAAAGATTTACACAGCTTTCTGAATAATATTTATTTGCATCCAAAGTCGTCAATCCACGAATTCCTAATCATATAAGAATTCAAAGCGTAAGTACCACAATTATCATCTCAATAAGCGTATATGCCCTGCATTTTAGCTTGTACATAAAGAAAACTCTATGAATAAAAAACTAAGAAGCTGTTCCTAAAGTCAAAGGTCTAACTACATATCTATTTGCATCATCATCTTTATCCATCAAAACTAGAGGTTTTTGACCATTAACAAGATTAAAAATTAACGTATCCGAAGACATCATTCTAATAAAATCCGTCACATACCTTCCATTTATTCCAAACGTTAAAGCCTCCCCATCAATAATGGCGGGAAGTTCAGTTATACCAGCTCCTTTGTCAGTTTTACCAGAAGAAAGAATAACTTTCGTACCTTGAGTTTCAATCTGAATAAAATTATTCGTATCTCTCGTCAAAATTCAGATTTTTTTGATTGCATTTTCACAATCTTTTTTATCCAGCATAATCTTCGTAACAAACTGAGTTGGCATCACTTCCTCTCTTTCATATTCTGGAAAATTTCCCTGAACCAAAAGCGAAGTTGCGACTATTTTAACGCCTTCAACATTAAGCTCAAAAGCCACTAAGTTATCGGAATATTTAATCAACATTTCTGGAACCTCTTTATCTATAGCATAATTTACAAGATACTTAACATCTGTAATCGCAACCTTTGGAATCACAAGAGAAAAATCTTTAGTATTGGTATTCAGTGTTTTATATTCTGAAAGCCTAAAACTATCAGTTCCAACAAAAATAATCTTATGCTGATCTCATTCCGTCTTTGACTTCATAAGCATTCCTGTAAGAATCGGTGAAAAACTCTTTTCAGTAATTGCATATTCAACCTTTTCCGTTCCCTTTGAGAAAATTGTCGTATCAAGCATAAAACTATTCTCTTGTGGAACTTCTGGTAAAGCGACATATTCTGAGGCTGAAATACCATTAATATCAAAAGTATCCTTAGTCGTCTTAATCGTCATAATAGAAGTTTGCTGATTTACTGAAAATTCAACCGTTTTACTCTCTATTGTTTTTAGAATATCGAGGAACATTTTTGCATTTACAGTAATAGAGCCTTCAAGCTGAACAGCACAAGGAAGCTCAATTTCTATGTATTTTTCCATATCTGTTGCTCTAATAAGCAAACTATCAATAGAAGCCTTGAGATAAATATTCTGCAAAATAGGCAAAGTTGAATTTTTGGAAACAAATCTTGAAGCAATATCCAATAACCCAAGTACCTTTGGAAGTTCTAGACTAATCTTCATCACAAGCAACATAACAAATAAAAAATCAAATTCCAGTGTAAGGTTTTATAAAGATTTTTCAAATGGATTTTTAAAGAAAATACAAAATCTGATTTTTATATAACAAATTTATTCAATTTATTGGTTTTAGCTACGCATTATTCCTTATTTTTTGCAAAAGTTCAATATCTCTGAAATCCTTTTGCCTCCCCATCAAAGTCTTAAAACGAATAAGAGTGGATATCTCCATACAAGGGAGTCAGTCTATTAATTCTGCCTGATTAATGATTTCTTCCTCCTGACCTTCAAAAAAAGGTAAATCTTTGAATATCTCAATTTTTTCATTATCAAAAACTAAAATCGGAGTTTTATAATATGAAGTTTTAAGATGATTTGGAAATTTTTGTATTAAATCCTCAAAAAAGGAACGAGAAACCAAGATATCCCAATCTTCACTTTTTCTCAATCCTCTCAACTCTAAACATTTTCCTGATACTAAACACCACTCCCCTTTTGGTAATGCTAGTTTTTCTAGAACACTTAAATCCATTACTCTTACTCAAAAATAAAACTACCACCTCAAAAAAACAACTCCAGACAAAAAGTATAAAAATCTGACTTTCCCTTTTGTAAGTAAAAAGAAAACTACTCCTTAACTTTTCTATGATATAAGAGTAGTTTTCAGATTATTTTAGTCTTGTGAATTTTCAGGATTTTCAACGATTTCTGAAGTTCCAGAATTTTTAACAGTTTCTTTTTCTTCACTAGCAGGAAGATCAAAGAGTCCTCATTCAGCTTTTTCAGCCTTTTTCTTTTCCTCTTTATACTTCATATTTTCAGACTTCTCTTCCCAAGGGCGATACACGACATCAATCTTCTGATCTACCATCTTGTAAAGTGGCGTTTCTGGTTCATCAAGCGAAATATCGTTGGAATGTAAGGTCTTGAGGCTACCATCAGCAAAACGAATTCTGACCGCACCTTCAATGATTGAGATTCCGCCTTCAAGCTTTTCATTTCCGGTCATTACGACTTGTCCTTTTCTCGCTCTCTTTCGGATTTTGAGATCTTCTAATGAAAGAAGTTTTCCATTTTTATCAGAGTAGATCAAGATAAACGGCTCATCATTATGCAAGAACATATTGGCAACCTGATCTCCTTCCTGAAGCTCAATCGCTTTCACCCCTCCAGCGGTCTTTCCCATCGGTCTGATATCATCGGACTTGAAAAGGAGCATTCGTCCCTGCTGAGTAAGTACTCCAACATTATCTCAGTCATTGACTGGCAAAACTCTACAGATTTTTTCTCCTGACTGAAGTCCCATAATCGTGGTAGGGAATTTTTTGAAGCTCAAAACGAGTTCTTTTTTGGTCTTTTTGATACTATTTTGATTGGTCAGGAATACAAGGTAGTCATATTGGAAATGCAAGGTCTTGGCAAAAACGATCTTTCCTTTGAGTCAGAATTGTTCTTTGAGATTGATCGCAGGCTTTGCCATATTTCCTGCACCAAAATCCTTGAGCCTCTGCACAACAAGCTCTCCAATATCAGTAATCACGATGAGTTTATCCTGATTGTGAGTATAGATGAGATCAAGGGTTTCTTCAGGAATATTCTGAATTCTCGTCTGATATAACACTCTGAGTGAAAAATCATTTCCAATCCAGCAAATCACATCTTCCTTGATTCTATCTGCTGCTTTTTGGAATTCTTTGAGGCTTCCGCTGATATTATAGACACTGAGATCGTTAGAAAGTTCAGTTCTTCTCTCATCTCCATATTTTTCCTTCATATAGAGGAATTCCTTAGTTACGACTTCATCAAGTTTCTCTGGATCAGAAATAATGCATTCCAATTCCTCAATAAGTCTGATCTTTTCCTCAATTTCATCACTAATCTTCTGAATCTCAAGTCCAACGAGGGATTGCAATCTCATCAAAAGAATGTATTCCGCCTGTTTCTCAGAGAATCAGAATTTTTCCATTAAGTTAGTTCTCGCATCAGCTTTGGATTCTGACTTTTTGATCGTATCAATCACTTCATCAATGATATCAATCGCTTTTCTCAGTCCTTCCAAAATATGCAGTCTGTCTTTAGCCTTATTAAGCTGAAAAACCGATCTACGATACACAACTCCCCTACGGAAAGTCACAAACTCCATCAAAAGATCCTTGATATTAAGCAGTCTAGGCTGAGTTCCTTGATCAATCAGGGACACATTATTGAGATTGAAATTGGTCTGAAGCTCGGTGAATTTGAAAAGCTGCATCAAAATCGCATCTGGATCTACCCCTTTTTTGAGATAAATCGCAATTCTGATCTTGTTTTTGTTAGATTCATCACGGATATCGTTGATCCCTTCAATCTTCTTGTCTACCACAAGTTCTCCGATCTTGGAAACGAGATTGGCTTTATTTACGAGGTAAGGAATCTCATCTACAACAATCACATGAGCTCCATCATAGACTTCATCGTGAGTCTTCCCACGAACAACGATTCAGCCTTTTCCTTTTTTGTAGACTTCGGTAATATTATTGCTATCAAAGATCATTCCTCCGGTTGGAAAGTCCGGTCCTTTGATGATCTCCATAATCTCCTCAACAGAAACCGAAATCGGTCTTTTGATCTCAGCACCGTTTTCATCAGTCACGATCTCCTCTTTTCCCTCTTTTTGAAGTAGAAGCAAAGACGCATCCAGCACTTCATTGAGGTTATGCGGAGCCATATTCGTCGCCATACCTACAGCGATTCCCATCGTTCCATTACAGAGATGATTTGGGAATTTGGTCGCAAGCATCACAGGCTCTTTGAGCGATCCATCAAAGTTATCTCTCCAGTCTACCGTATCCTGCTCCAAATCTGCAAGCATTTCTTCTGCAATCTTGGTCAATCTCGCTTCAGTATACCTCATCGCAGCTGCTCAATCACCATCAATAGAACCGAAGTTTCCCTGCCCATCAACGAGCGGATATCTGAGCGACCATGGCTGCGCCATACGAACCATTGCCTCATAAATAGACGAATCACCGTGAGGATGATATTTTCACATCACATCTCCGACAATTCTCGCAGATTTTTTGTGCTTCTGGTTGTAGAAGTTGTTCATTTGGTACATTCCAAAGAGGATTCTCCTAAGCACTGGCTTGAATCCATCTCTCGTATCTGGTAAAGCACGAGAAACAATCACTGACATCGCATAGTCAATGTAGGATTGAGTGATTTCTTTTTCTATTGGATGAGTAATCAGCTTTTCATTACTTGGCTGAAGAAGTTCTTTTTCGTCCATGAAGAAAGTTTGAAAAAATAAAAAAATCTGACTCATTTTCACCATCATATTAGAAATCCTAGGTCTGATTGCAAGCAAAAAGAAAATCCATAACTTGACATTTAAAATTTAATGATATCTTCATTATCAAAAAAAATATAAGATAGAATTTTTGAAAAATCTAACATCTCTTGAAATACTCTAATCAAATTTCAAAAGACACAAAGAAAACACTTGAGAAATTTAACTCTTTGTATATATTCAAAATATCCTTTTAGTTTAGGAAATAAAAAACATGAAACGACTAGCAAAACTCTTTCTCTGGATAGCAAAATCTCGTTATACTCTAGAAATTAAAAATCTTCCAAAACTTGATCCACAATCAAATTATCTGATCCTCCCAAATCATATTGCCTATATTGATCCTGTTTTTATCTGGTGTCTTTTTGCCCCTCAAAAAAAACTTAGAGCTGTTGCGACTTCCAGATTTTCCGAAAATATTTTTTTAAGACGAATTTTTAGAGAATTAGGAACAATTACCATAGAAGAAATTTCAAAAGAAAAAAAAAATCTAGATCAAAGTAGTAAAAAAATAGAACAAGCTTTTGATGATTTAATCCTTGCACTTCATCATTGAGATTCAGTTCTCCTCTATCCTTCTGGTCAACTCGCTGGACAAGGACTAGAGTATCTAGGAGGAAAAAAATCAGCCTATCTTGCAACAAAATCCCTCACTGGACAAACAAAGATCCTTCTTGTCAGAACAAGCGGACTTCGAGGAAGTGTATGGTCTAATGCACGAACAGGAGGTGCACCAAGCCTTGCTTGATGACTTCTAAAAGGACTACGACGAATGATTGCTAATCTTTTTTTCTTCCTCCCAAAAAGAAAGATTCAAATTGAATTTGTAGATAAAACAGAAGAAATCAAACTTGCTAGTACAGAATCATTAGAAGTTTTCAATCAGGTTTTAGAAGACTTTTATAATGAAAAAGGCGAAGAAACAATCAACTACATTCCTCATTACTTCTACTATAACGATGTAAAAAATAAAAAATTACCGCTTCATATCAGACATTCAATACAAGAGCTCAAACAAACTCAGCAATACGATACTACAAGATTTTCAGAAAATACTGTTAAAGAAATCATCCAAGAACTCAGAAGAATTAAAGATCTATCCCTAGAAGAAAAAATTTCACTAAAATCAAATCTGATTCTTGACCTCTATTTAGATTCTCTCGATATGGCTGAAATCAAAAACCTTATTTTAAATCGTTTTCCAGAAGCTTCAAATACTCCGATTCTTGAGCTAAAAACAGTTGCTGATCTCGTAGCTATGGCTTCATGATTAACTAAAAGTGAAGACTCAGACTTTCTCCCTTGTGAACGAAATATTCCAGAAATTCAGGAAGAAAAACGAGATTTAGATGAAGAAAGTAACATCTTAGAACATTTCAAAAAACAATGGAAAGCAAATAAACACGCAACCCAAAGTTACGACAGTATCTTCGGCTTACAAACAAGACATGATATTGCACTGAAAGCACTTCTCATTAGTGATTACCTCAAAGAAATTCCTGGAAAACAGATCGGGATTATGCTTCCAGCAATTGGAAGTGTAGGAACCTTGATCCTTGCGAGTTATCTTGCAGAGAAGATTCCGGTCATGATGAATCGAACCAACCCAGAGAGTGCTTTTGATCACTGTGTAAAGTATTCAAAAACAAAAAAAATTCTGACTTCAAAAGCATTCTTTAATAAACTTAATATAACACGACTCAATAACTATGATTTTATTTTCTTAGAGGACTTACTAAAGCACATTCCTCTCCACCGTAAACTAAAAGCATTAATAAAAAGTCGAAGCCTCCCTCTTCCAAAAACTCTTGATAGTACAGCAGTAGTGCTTTATACCTCATGAAGTGAAGCACTACCAAAAGCAGTACCTCTCACTCATAAAAACCTAATCTCTAATCTTAAAGGAGCATTACAAATCATGAATATCAAGCATGATGAAAGATTTTTCTGCTACTTACCACCATTCCATAGCTTTGGATTTACTGTAAATACTATTCTCCCACTTGTTGTGGGCCTAAGAAACATCAGTACTCCAGATCCTAACGACTCCCTTACCGCAGCAAAACTCATTAAACATACAAAACCAACTCTGCTTGCAACAACTCCAACATTTCTCAGAAATCTCCTCAATATTGCAAAACCAGATCAACTTTCTTCTCTTCGTTATGTGATTACTGGAGGAGAAAAATGTAATGAACAAATTTTTGAGAAATTCAAAAAAATAATTCCTGGATGACTTATTTTGGAAGGATATGGAATCACAGAATGTAGCCCGATTATTTCAATAAACCCTATAGAAAACCAGAAAGCTCAATCCGTAGGGATAGCACTTGGAAACGGTGAAATCAAAGTTTTAGACCTTGAAACAGAAGAAGAGTTAAAATCCAATCAAGAAGGGATGATCTATTATTCTGGACCAAGTGTTTTCAATGGATATTCAGACAAAAGTATTGAAAGTCCATTTATCAAAAAAGGATGAAAAATCTGGTATAGAACTGGTGATTTAGGTTACCTTGATAAAGACAAATATCTCTATATCACGGGAAGAAAAAAAAGATTTCTAAAACTCGGTGGAGAAATGATCTCGCTTCCTTTCCTAGAGAATCTCTTGCAAGAAAAACGATGAAATAGTGAAGAAGCAAATCTAGCTCTAGAAGGAAAAGAAACTGAAAACTGAATCGAAATTACCCTCTTTAGTGTAGATCTTGAAATTAGTTTAAAAGAAGTAAATACCTACCTAAAAGAAAAAGGCGTTTCTAACTTAATCAAGATCAATGCTATCAAAAAAATTGGAGCAATTCCTCTCCTCTGAAGTGGAAAGATTGATTATAAAGTTTTAAAAAGAATGGTATAATATCTATAGCTCAAAATCCTGCTATAAGTTCAAATGCCTAAATGGTCATTGAGGAAAAAAATTAAGGATACTTGTCTAAATCAGATAATTATAAAAGGGCCTGTATGGCTAAGGGAATAGCCAGCTGATCTGCACCACATCTAAAGAAAGAGTACTATTGTTGCCTGTGCGGTTGCTTTTACAGATAATGATATAAGAGAAACCTATTGTGCTACCGCCATAAATATAGTAGAAACAAGTTAGCTTGACTTTTGTATATATAACCATAATAAGTAATTGTTTTTATTTTTGCTAATTTTGCAAGATGAAAAAACTATTATTTCTTTTTTCAATATTATTCTCGTTTTGCTGATTGTCTTTTGGTATGTCAAATCTTCATTATTATAATGTAGAGATGTCGCCGGAAGATAATTGTAAATATATAAAATATTTAAAAAATTCCGAACTATCTTATGAGGAGTGTGTTGAAAAATGAAAAGCTATAAGAAAAGAATATGAAGAATGGGCGAAGCAAAAAAAGCAGGAAGAATACCTTAATTCTCCTGAATACAAGCAGAAACTCCTAGAAGAGAAACAGAAAGAGCTAGAAGCTAAACAAGCCGAGCTTGAAAAGAAGCAAAAAGAGCTAGAAAAGAAAGCTGAGGCTATGGAAGTAAAAGCAAAATTTACTCCTGAAGTAGAACTAGCAAAATCATCTCTAGGAAGCAAAACTTCTATCTTAGAAAGCTTAGTTCCAATTATTAAGTCTAAAGATTCTGAAACTCAGCAGAAAGTAGGTCTGATTTTGGAAACTTTTAAGGCTAGCAAAGATGAGTATACGAGGAATATTGGAATTTATCTAGACTACCTCTTAAAATAAATTTATTATAAAAAAATCCTGATCTTAGTCAGGATTTTTTCTTATTCTAAAAAATAAGCCCTCAAAAAAATAATTAATTTAAAAAAACTATTTTATGCAAAAAAAACATATTTTTTATATTTCTGAATATGAGGTGAAAAATTTATCATTCTATTTAACTCTCTCTAAGGCTTCATAATTTCAAGCAATTGAAGAAGAATATCCGTTGATCACTCATTATTTCCTTGTTGATACCTAGTTCACGGAATAACAGTATTCTGAACTAAAGGTTGATGAGGATGTTCAACACTATAAAGAAAAGTAATAAAATTCTCTAAATTCATCAACTTTTCCTTTTGATAATAAATTGGAAGAATTCCCTCATATCAAAGTTTTTTCGCTCTTTCAAAATAATGAATAGCCCAATGTTGACTTCATTTCCCCTGTTTCTGAAAACCATCAACAATTCTCATAACTAATACAACAGCTTGAGCATTAGTAAGAGCCCTTTTAGGGAAGAGCTTTTTCTGATATCCGAGCATAACACCATATCAACAGAGCTTTTGCAAATCTGCTCTATAATGAGAATCAGCTGTATCAAGATCAATAGCATTACATCAACGATCACTATAGTCCTTTTTAGCGACCTTACTGATATACTGAAGTAAAAGTGGTGCTATAGTTTCCCTCGTTAAATGAGCTTTTCAAGCAAGCTCTGCATCCCTCTGCAAAAGTCCTTGCTCATAAGCCCAAGTAAAAGCCAGAGAACGATCTGCTGCAAAACTAGTCCCTACAAAAAATAGACAAGCTACTATAGATAATACAGCAATTGATTTTTTCATTTCTCATCAAACAAGAAATAAACTAAGCTTCTTTTGCCATAATATAACTTTGCTTCATAACAAGATATTTAACTTTCTGCCCTTCTTCATCGATCTCTAGTTCATCAATCGAATACTTTGCAAAATAGACAATATCTCCAACCTTTACATCAACAGGAGCTCTTGAGCCATTTTCAAGGATTTTTCCATCTCCAACCGCTACAACTTGACCTTTGCTGGGTTTTTCCTTACTTTCTGGAAGAATAATCCCAGATTTAGTAGTAGTTTCCTCACTAAGAGGCTTTACAATAACATGATCTTCTAATGGAATAAGTTTTGTCATTATCTTTTTCTTACAAAAATAAAAAATCTGACTTAAGTTCTGTATTCCTTACTAAAATATCACATAGGGTATACAGGTGCTATACCGTTATAAAAAAGTGAAAGATAAATTCAAGAGAAAAAAACTAAAAATGCTACTTCTATTTCTTAGAGTCCCTAGGCTCAAGAGAGCTTTTCTACATTTTTTATCTGAAATCCTCACATAATCAATCAAATTCAAAAAAGGACGAGAGTAAATCCTAATAAACTATTCAGAAGAAGAAAACTAAAAAAAGCATTGGTAACAAGGAACAAACCAAAAAGGGCCCCTGCACTTCCCATAATAAGCAAGACCCACCAGCTTCCAATCTGCATTTCTTTTGCTTTAAGCCCATCAAAAATAGTAAAAATCCCCTTTATAAAAATTAAAACTCCTAGGATAATAACCAAAACTTTCACAATCCATTCAGAAAATCATGGAAAAATCAGAAGCAATAATCAAAAAACTACTTCAAATAAAGCTCAAAAGAAAAGAAGCCCTCTATATTGATAATCTTTCTGATTCCAAGAAATAACAGCTCAAATCCCTCCAGACAAAAGCGTTTCTACTCCTAAAACAATAACTACAATTCTAAATACTTCCTCTGGCAAAAAGAAAAGAAACATTCAAAGTACAATAAGAAATAATCCATTTATCCAGACAAGAGATTTGATTTTTAACATTTTTTAAAGAGAGATAAAACTAAAAATAGTCTAGTATTTAGATTCAAAAATACAAGGATTTTTATCTCAAAAATCAGTATCTTATTTTATATTATTTAAAACCTCTTGTAATGCTGGATTAGATTCAGCCTTTTGTTCTAAAATTTTTCTTGTTGCCTCATCTAGGACAAAAATCCTCAAAGTCTTCACCGTTTTGTCTTTAGATTTCAAGTAAATAGGATAAAGTCCTGCTTGCTTAGGGACAAAAGAAACTGATCTTCATGATCCAATATAAGAAACCTTTGACGGGAAAAATTCAAAATCTGATGTTGAACTAAAAGTCAACTCATCAGCTAAAAATCCATCACGATCATTTTTCGTTTGGAGCGAAATCTTTGCTAAAGATCCCTGCATCAAGATTGGATTTTCCATCTTTATATCTAGATCACGGTATTCTAAAAAACCAAATGAAGAAGTCTTCTGGCTCTTCAATGCTCCCCTTTCTGCCAAAAAAACCGTTCATTGTGTTTCTAAAAACAAAATAGGATCTAGAGTATTCTGTTTAATTTGATTCCAACATTTAGCCTCGTTTACAACCTCTGCAATCGTTCCCCCACAGCCCTTAGGAAAATAAGGATGCTTTCCTTCATTCGTATCTATCTGAAAATGAACATGAGGTCCTGTAGTATTCCCGGTAGCTCCCATCTTTGCAATCAATTGTCCTTCTTTTACTTGATCTCAGACCTTTACTTCTATTGTCTCTAAATGTGCATAAACCGTATGTAAAACCTGATTTTTCCAATTATGTCTAATAACAACCGTATTTCCTCGTTCTCCTCTACTTTCCGCCAAAACAACCTCTCCATCCCCTGCTGAATAGATAGGAGTCCCCTTAATACTTGCAATATCTACCCCTTGATGAGATCAAAATCAGAAATCCCATCCACCAAAATACGTTCCTCACCACATCACAGTATAAATCTGACGATAACGAGAAAAATTCTGATATTTCAAATAATCTGCCTTTTCTATACGAGGAAGATCAATTTTACAAAGTCATCCTGTTTGTCCACAGAAATTTCCTTCGACTTGTTTCACAGGGTAGGACCAAGCAAAACTTTTAGCACATCATCGAATAAGAAGAGAAATCAAGAGAATAAAAATTCTTTTCATTTTGTCTAAAAAATTAAAATTCTGAAAAAGATAATAATAAGATTTTTAACTATTCAAATCTCAAAGCATCAATCGGCTTAAGCTTTGCTGCCTTTCTCGCAGGCAAGATTCCAAAAACGATTCCTGTACATGTCGTAATGAAAAAAGTTGTAATCATAATATGCTGATCAATTTCTGCAGAAAGTCCAAGTCATTGAGTAGGATCAGAAAGGAATTTATTCACAAAATAAACAATACCATAACTCAGAAGAAAAGCAACAAATCCTCAAATAAGCGTAATCACAACAGATTCAACCAGAAACTGCACAATAATATCTTTATTGAGAGCTCCAATCGCTTTTCTAATTCAAATTTCTCTGGTTCTTTCCGTAACAGAAACGATCATAATATTCATTACTCCTACGAGAAGCGAAATCGCCCCCATCGCCAAAAGGAACATTTTCATTCCTTGGAGGGATTTTTTCATTTCTTCCTGCTGCTCTGCAAAACTAGAAATGTTGAATCCAGCATTCGTTAGTGATAATTTATTATATTTTTTGAGCAAAAGATAGGCTAGTTTATTTTGTCGAAGCTTATTATCATCCTGGGGATCAAGAAGAACATCAAAACTATCAATAGCATTCTTATGAAGGATTCTTTCTGCTGCAGTCGTATCTGGAATATAGATTTGATTTCATCGATCAAATTCTGTTTTTTTCAAAACTCCTACAATCGTAAACTCTTTTTTATTAAAAATAAATTTTTTCCCAAGCGGATCTTTCGTTTTAAAAAAAGTATCTCTAAATCCCCCATTAATAACAGCAACAAAAGCCTTTTCTTCATAATGAGCCTTGGAAAAAAAGCTTCCTTCTTCAAGCTTCTTTTCATTGAGTTCAAACCAAATGGGAGGCACTCCAACTGCTGAAACTTCTTCAGATTTTTTCCCGATTTTAACGGTTCCACCTGGCACATTGACCTGATAAGAGATTCTTCCACTTAATTCAGGGAAATAGTATTCAATATAAGGAACAATCTCCTTGGTAAAAGTGACTTTTTGCACATAACCTCCAGGTTTATCATTATTTTCATCTCGAGAAGAAAAGTCTCCTTCAGAAGAGATAGAAATCTTATTTTTTGCAAATTCTCCCAAAGTCTTCGTAATACTTTTCTCGGTTCCATGTCCAATTGCCATCATTACCACTACCGATGCCATCCCAATAACAATTCCCAAAGTACTCAATCCAGACCTCATCTTATTGGCCATAATGGTCTTTCGTGCATCCACAAAGTAGGATAAAAACCTCATATTTCCGATACATATTTAAATAAAATCAAAAAAGCTGATCCTAAACAAAGAGTCCATCTTTAATACGAATGGTTTGATTTGCATATTCTGCAACATTCGCATCATGGGTAATAAGCAAAATCGTTTTCCCCTTTTCTGTATTCAGTTTTTTGAGCAGCTGCATAATTTCAATTCCTGTCTTGGAATCCAAAGCTCCAGTTGGTTCATCTGCAAGCAAAAGTCCTGAATCAGTCACCAAGGCCCTCGCAATACAAACCCTCTGTTGCTGTCCTCAAGAAAGCTGGTTGGGAAGTGCTTTTTCTCTCCCTTCCAAACCGACAAGTTTGAGTGCCGCATAAGCTCTTTCTTTAGCTTCTCCAGAAGGGATTCCCATATAAGAAAGCGGCAAAACAACCTGTTCCCACGCCGCCATTCTCTTGAGCAAATTATAGCCCTGAAAAATGAAACCGATCGTTGTCCTACGAATCATAGACTGCTGGTCAGGAGTCAGATTTTTTACCTCATTTCCACGAAGAAAATAAGAGCCTGAAGTCTGAACATCAAGAAGCCCTACAATATTCATCAAGGTTGATTTTCCACACCCTGATGGTCCCATAATAGAAATAAAATCTCCATCATTGATATCTAAATCAACACCCCTCAGGGCATAAACAGGTTCTGCCATCTTCTCTCCATAGGTCTTGGTAATGCCTTTAAGAGAAATGAAATCTGAACTTGCTTGAATCATTTTCGTTTTTTTGATGATAAAATCTGATAATAATTATCCTCCATATTGATAACTCATGCTTCCATCAGGATTAGTAGTAATATCTATTCCATCACTCGGTCCCTGAGTAAGTCCCAAATTAGCCATAGAAGTTCCATTCATATAGAATCCTTTGATCGTATCTCCAAGTTTCAGTCCAGAAAGAATAACAGTATTAGAATCATCAGAAATTCCTATTTCAACTACCTGATCGACTCGATCATTTCCTTTCTTAAGACGAACGATCTTTTCTCCTCTTTCATTATCAGCAAGAGCTGGATTAGGGACAACAAGCTTTCCTCTTTCTTCTTCAAGAGTTACCTTTACATTCGCACTCATTCCACCCAAAATTTTCTCCTCAGGATTATTTTTTTGAAAAACTACTTTTGCTTTATATGAATTCCCTTCTGGCATTGTATCAATCTCTGAAAAAACTCCAGAGTATACCTGATCAGGAAAAGCATCAACAGTAACCTCTACCTTCATTCCCTGTTTAATTTTAACAATATCAATCTGATCAACATCAATTTTCACCTCAAGCAGATCCGGAGTTTCTACATAGATATACTTCTGAGTATCAGCACTCGCATTCGCCTCAATGCTATCTCCAACTTGCATATCAAGTTTTGTTACAACTCCATCAAAGTTTGCAATAATTTTGTATTCATCATACTGCTTCATTAAAGTTGTAAGCTCAAATTGAGCATTATCAATTTCATTCTGAATTCTTTCTATTTCATCCTTTTGGGTTGTTCATGCTCTAGCTTTTTCAAGATCAAGTCTTGCATCCTGAATCTTTTTTTCAAGATCTGCTGCATCTACAAATAACTTTTTCTGATTTACATCAAACTCCAATTTTTTCTTTTTTAGGGAAATATTCAAATTTTCTAACTCAATTTTCAACTTTTCTACTTTATCAGCAGCATCTTCAATCGTAGTATCAGAATCTTTTAATCCAGCTAAGGTCTCTACTGCAGCATGATATTTATCTTGATAAGCATATCCCAAATTTTCTATTGTAGTTCAAAATGATGATGCATATTCTTCCTTTTTTGCCTTTGAAAGCGTCCCTTCAGATTCAATACTTGCCATAAACAGATCATAATTTATTTTTCCTCGTGTTCTTAAATCTATCCCAAGATCCTTAAAAACTGAATATCAAGAAAGGATACTATTTTCTGTCATACTTCCAACAGGAATTTTAGAATATTGAGCATAAAGATCATTAAGAATCTTTTTATAACTATGTATCTTCCAAAATTGCTCTTTTGATTGATTAAGAAGCCTTGGTTCCCTTGCACCAATATAAATATTCTGATCCTCTCAATCGTATTGATCTGTCATTTTCATAACAGCATCATAATTATCTAATGTAGATTGCAATTTACTAGCTTCTTCACGAAAAGCCCTAATCAACTTTTCCATGGATGTATTTCTTGTTCTTACGTTTTTAGAAAGAGCAAGCTCTGCATTATTTGCACCTGCCTTTCCAGAAAGTAATTCAGCATAATCTTGTTGAGCTTCTTTAAGATTTTTCTCTTTATCTTTAATCAACCTTTCTGTCTCTAAAAGATCAGACTTTTTTGTTTGAACATCAAGCTGTTGTTCTCCAGGAAGAGTTTGTTTCTGAACCATCAAAAGATCATAATTTGATTGAGCTTTAAGCAACTCAAGTGCTTTATCTGATTTATCAATAATTTTTCTGAGTTCTAGTTGCTTATTTTTGAGTTCTTTCTTTGCAGTTTCTACCTTTCTATCTAAATCATCAGTTGTAATCGTAGCCAAAACATCTCCTTTTTTCACGTGAGCTCAAATTTTTGTCTTTACACTTGTGACTCTTCATTTATTAGCAAAAGTTAATTTCTGAGCATGAGCAAATTGTGTCGTCCCAGCGAGATTAAGTGTTTTCCCGACACTACCTGTTGTTACAATATGATCAGCACTCACAATACTGGTATCAGCTTGTTTTCAAAAATACTTCTTTCCAATCCAAAAAGCTCCTCCAATCAAAACAAGTAAAACAGCAAGAACTCGCCATTTTTTTGTCCAAAGCCACGAAAAGAGAGACCTAAAAAAAGCTTTCATAGTGATATACATTTACAAAGATAAAAAATCAATTTTCTGCTTTTCTTATTATCGCAAAAAAATACCCAATGTGACATTTTATATTATTACTTCAAAAAAACAAGCAAAAAATCATTCTAAAGCTTGAATAACTAAGAGAATTAGCTAAAATAAAGCTATTTTATTGATTACTTATAAAAATATGATTATTACCTTAGGAGGGAAAGCATGAAGTGGGAAAGGAACCGTTTCAAAAATTCTAGCTGAGCAACTACATTATGAAATTATTTCTATTGGATCACTCAAAAGAAAACTCGCAGAAGAAATGGGATTGAGTATTTCAGAATTCAACCTTTTAGGTGAAAAACCAGAAAATCAGAAAGAATTCGACCTCAAATATGAAGAATATCAAAAGAACCTTCCTTTGGAAAGTGCGATCATTTTGGAAAGCAGACTAGGATTTCTCTGCCAGCCTAAAGCATTTAAAGTTTTCCTAGACATTCGTGATGAAGTAGCTAGTGAAAGAATTCGCAAAGACCAGAGAACTACCGATAATTTCGACTCTCCTGAACAAGCACTAGAAATTACAAAAAAAAGAAATGCTGACGATAGAAACAGGTTTTTATCACTGTACAACGTAGACCTCCGAGATGACGCAAACTATGATCTCAAGATTGATACCAGTGATAAAACTCCTGAAGAGGTTGCTCAGCTCATTATTGATACTTTCAAAAAAAAGAGCTAGTTTCTAGCTCTTTAATTTTTTTAAGGATTCATTTGTATCGAGTCCTATTTATCAAAGGTTTTTTGTAACCTTTTCGAAGTTTTTTTTGTTGAGGCTGACGAGTTTTTTCATAGGGCATTAAATCCCTACAATAAGGCCTCGGAACTCTAATTAGATCTCGTTCCCTCACAATAGGAAGAGGGGTTGATCTTAATTTTTTAATTACAATTTTTAATAATTTTTTCATAATCTATCTTTTTTATATTACCACAATAAATCATAAAAAAAGAAGACCTCTTTTTCAAGAGCAAATCATTTTTCTAAGCCTTTTTTCTATAGATTCCAGGTCAAATCTCATCAATTTGTTTATTCATCTCCAAAAATGTTAATTCCTGTAAAAGTTGCTGATATCCCAAATTAAAATGTGGTAAAAGCGTATCTAAACTCATATCTCAATGCTGAGAAAGAAAAGTTAAAAGCTGACTTTGAACTTCAGACAATGCATGAGAAGTTCCAACCGGCACTTTATCTCTCAGTCAAAAATGCTCGTTTAAACAGGAATCAAAATCGGTAATCAGTTTTAATTTTTTTTCATTCATTTTAGAAAAAATTCCAGCACTTTGTGGCGCAAAAATCGGAGCTGGAACAGAATAAACAGGCTTTTTCATCGTATAAGCAAACTCTGCCGTAATTAAACTTCCAGATTTTTCTCTTGCCTCAGGCAAAAAAAGCATCTCCGAAAGCCTTGCAATAAGCCTATTTCTCTGTGGGAAACTCCGCTTTGTAGGTTGAAATCAAAGTTTAAACTCTGAAAGAATCAACCCTCAATTTTTTACAATTTCAGAGAGAAAATGACGATCTGATCCTTGAAGATAATGCTGAAAACCTCAGCCTAGAACAGCAATCGTTGGCAGATGATGAGAAAGAGAAAGCTGATGTGCTTTTTGATCAATTCATTTCGCAAAACCAGAGAGAGAAACGAGCTGATAATGAGCTGCCTTTTCAAAAAAAAGCTCTAAAACCTGAATTCAATATTCACTTGGTTTCCTTGGTCAGACTACGCCTAAAATTTTCTGATTAAGAAGCTCTAGATTCCCCTGATAATACAGCAAAAAGGGAAGCTGTGCATAACGATTTATAATTGAAGAATAAGACTCATCTCACTGCACAAGACATCAAATCTGATATTTCTCACAATATGCTTGAATTTTCTCAGTAGAAACATCAGTATCAAACTCTCATTTTTTGAGCTGAGAAAGTGTTAAATCTTCTTGAGCAGAATAATATAAACCTAAAGAATTCAAGAACATTATTTTGAAAAAAGATTTTAAATAGTCATCTCCAATATAAAATTTTTCTTTAGTATTTCAAGTAATTATTTAATAAAATTCATTTGTCAAAAAAATGGTTGATAAAATTGATATTAAAAAAACCACTAATACATAGTGGTCAAAAAATAAAACCTTCTTTAAGAATTAGAACTCATTTTTTCTCTAATTCTCTCAGAAATCAGCTTTCTATCTCGCCTTTTACTACGAAAGAGTTCAAAATCAGACACTAAATCTTCTAACTTCTTGCTTTTAGTCAAAACCCCACAATCCTCATCGACCAATTCTGCAGTTGCACCTTCAGCGAAACCAAATACTGGAACTCCCATCAAAAGCGCCTCTACCGTTCAAATTCAGAAACTCTCTTTCGTCAAGTTGATGAGTCCAGCAGAATCTCTAACAATCTCCGTCATTCCTTCAGGATTCCATCCAGTAAAAATAACAGTCTCACCTGCCAAAGCTTTGAGTTCCTCCTCATCAGGACCAGAACCGATCACCACCAACGGCAATTTCAAATGATTAAAAAGCTGAATAATCAAGCCTGTTTCCCTCACAAAATTTACCAGCCTCCCTACATATACAAAATAAGGCATCGGCTTTAGAGAGATTCAAGCAAACCAATACTGATCTGCGATCTTTGGATAGGAAACCGTGCTTTTGAGGCTATAAAGCTCCTCTGCCAGTTCTTGAGTATAATAACTATTACAAACCATCGAATCAAAATGATGAAACTTTAAATCCCATTTCCTAAGCCTCGGAACGATAAAATTAAAGAGCCTATTTTTCCATCAAGTCAGCCTTGCATTATATTCATCATAGTGACTCCAGATATATTGCATCGGAGAATGCAGATACAGATGCGTCGGCACTCACGGAATCGGCGTAATATTTTTCGCAATAGCAAAAGAAGAAATCTGAATCTCATCAGGCTTTCGTTTTTTGATCTTGAAAGAAAGGAGTTTCATAAGCCGAGGATAAAACACCATCAAATTACGATAATCAAAAATACCCGACAAAATCTTCACTTTCCTCTTAGTAAAAAAAAGAAAAATCTGATTGATCCATTTTGGTAAGGTTTGCACGATCGGAATCGTTACCATCGCTCCATTTCCTCATGGCAAGGGTAATTCTAGATTTTCACGATCCGAAATAAGCGTAAAAAGCCTGACTTCCACCTCCTTCCCATGCTTTCTCAGCTGTTTGATCATCAAATCTTGAAGGACATTGAGCACACCACCCGGCATCGTCCAGCAATTTACAAACGCAATTTTCATACTATTCATCGAAATAAAACCTTCCAATCAAAGGGAAAAATTATTTTCTCTCTTGTTCAGCCAATTAAGCTAAAAGTCCGTACTTCTTCATCAAAGCTTTATCACTTGGCTTTCTCTGCATAAAATCAAAGAACAATTCTGAAGCTGGTTTACGAGTTCATGGAATTAAGATTTTCTCTTTGTAGGCAGATCAAATTTCTGGATTGAAAATTCAGGCTTTTTTGATGGTTTGAAACACATCAGCCTCCAAAAGCTCTGCTCGCATATAGGAATAATACTTCGCTTCGTAGCCACCTCCGAAAATATGCAGAAACGCACAATACATCTTGTACTCCTCCCCTCTTGGGAAAATGGAATACTGATTCACGATTTCAAGAATCTTTTGATCCAATTCTTCTACCGAATTTGGGATAGGGGAAGTATAAAGCGTCATATCCAGTAAAGCTAACTCGTTTTGCCTACTTACCCAGTTTCCCATCATAAAGCTTTTGAGATCTTGGAGGGTTTGAATGAGTTTTTCTGGCATTGGGAGTCAAGTTTGATAGTGCTTTGCTAAAGTTTTCAAGGCTTCAGGATCACTCACCCAATTTTCCATCAATTGACTTGGAAGCTCTACAAAATCCCATTCTACATTAAATCCAGAAAGCTCCGCATAGGGAGAACCCGCCAACATCGCATGCAAAGCGTGTCCAAACTCATGAAATAGCGTCTCAACATCTCTCAGATAGAGCAAACTTGGTCAGGATTCAGCTTTTTGGAAATTACAGACATTCACGACGATCGGCAACTGCCCATTCCCCTTCTCTCTCAGGTAATCTGCCCAAGCTCAAGGTCTTTTCCCCTTACGATAAAAAGCATCTAGCATATAATACGCCACCAGCTCCCCTTGATGATAGACTTCATATCGCCTTTCATGCCCAAGAGATCAAAACGCTGATTCTGCTCTAGCACGAAGCTCTACTCCCAAAAACTTGAATACAAAGCTATGGAGCCATTTCAAAACCGACTCAAACTCAAAATATTGCTTGAGTTCCTCATCATTGAGGGCATATTGCTCTTCCTTGTACTTCCTCGTATAGTAGGCGAGATCATAGCTTGGTAAATCTGGAAGCTGAAAATACTCTTGCAAAGTCTGCACTTCAGATTTCGCTTTTTGCATTGCTTTGGCAGAGATCGGCTTGATAAAATCAAAAAGCTGATCCGGATCTTGAGCCATCGTCGCCCAAAGGAACATTTCTCCTGCATTCACATAGCCAAGAATCTTTGCTTTCTCTTGATTAAGTTTTAGAAGCTCCAAGGCTAAAGGTCTATTGTCAAATTTCCCCTCACTCGCCCATTGCCCTCTCTGAAAAGCCACCTGCTTTCTGATTTCTGGATTACTGCAATATTTACTTACCGCAAGAAGCAAATTTGGATCAGCATTGACTGCAAGCCCTCATTTCTCCCCAGCCAGTGCCTTCATTTTCGCCAAGAGCTCCTCCGGCATCTCCTGAAAATCCGCCTCATCATCAAAATAAAGCAGAAAAGCTGACTGTTCATCTACGACATTATGCTGAAACTTCTCTCCCAGCTCTGAAAGCTGTTTATTGAGATTTTTGAGCTGTTCTTGCTCCTCTGCTGGCAATGCAATTCCCCTTTGCTCAAAGGCTTTCAAAGTCAAATCAAACCACCTTTGCTGATCAGGATTCTTTTCAAAATGTTCACTTGCTCGGAGCAGCTTCTGATAATAAGACTGAGAATAAGCCACCTCATTCACAAAATCCTCGTACTTCGGTCTAAAATCTGCAATAATCGCTCTGATTTCTTGATTCGTTTCTACTGCATCAAGATGATTGATGATTTTCCAGAGGTAAGCAAGTTGCGATTCTAGCACAAAATCCTCAAAAGTCAGACTTTCATTGGTTTTTTGGATTAAGGCTTGAAAATCAGCTTTTTCTTGCTCTAATAATTCTAAAAGCAACTCAGGAAGGATTGCAAGCGCTTCCGAAGTTTGGAAGAGGGAAAAATTTGGGATTCCTTGTTTTTGAAGTTCGTTGAGAAGTTTCGTTTTCATAGTATGACATCAAAAATAAATAAAATAGCTTTAGAATTTTCTCCTAAAGATACAGAATTAAACCAATACTTGCTGATCAATAAACGCTAGAATCTGCTCCTTTCCTTGTTTTTTTGTCGTAGAAGAAAGCAGAAGCTCAGGGACTTTTCACATCTGCTTTTGAAGAGCTTGTTTGAGGAGTTTAATATTCTGATGGAGTGTTTTTTGATTTGCTTTATCAGTTTTAGTCAAAATAAGAGCAAAATTCAGACTTTCTTCTGTAAGTGCAGAGATAAACTCTAAATCGATCTTCTGCGGAGGAAGAGAACCATCAATTAATAGTAAAATAAACGGCTTTCTTTGTAAAAAATAACCATGAATCTCATCAATCCATTTTCTCCTCTGATCTAAACTAACCTTCGCATAGCCATATCAAGGAAGATCAACGAAATATCGGCTTTCATTCACGAAAAAATAATTAATGAGTTGAGTTTTTCATGGCTTATCAGAAGCTTTTGCAATCGTTTTATCCATCAGAAAATTAATAAGCGAGGATTTTCCAACATTTGATCTCCCAATCACAGCAATTTCAGGAAAATCTGAAGATGGACATTCTGAAAGTTTAGAAGCAGATTTTACAAAAGTAACAGAAGTAATTTGCATTATTTAATCTACAGGTAAAGACTCCTACACTATAATAATCCCATTCCTATTTTCAAAAGGAAAAACTGACCCTTCAAAGAAAGTCAGTTTCCTAATATTTTTAAATTCTTAATTCTAAATTAATACATTCCTCACATTCCTCCCATACCTCACATTCCTGCATCAGCTCCTCCGTGATTGCAAGAGCAACCTTCTGCCTTTGGAGCATCTACAATCACACTTTCTGTCGTAAGGAACATTGCAGCAGTAGAAACTGCATTCTGAAGGGCAACTCTCAGCACTTTTGCCGGATCAATAATCCCCGCCTCAAAGAGGTTTTTAAAAGTTCCTTCTTTAGCATCAAAACCGTAGTTGAAATCTTCAGATTCCTTTACTTTTTCTACTACTCGATCTCCTTTGAAACCTGCATTATTTGCGATTTGGCGAACAGGATATTGGATTGCATCTCTCACGATCTGCACAGCAACCTGTTCATCAGCATCTTCCAATTTAAAGCTATCCAAAAGCTTTGAAAGTTGGAGCAAGACGCTTCCACCTCCGGCAACGATTCCCTCTTCAATAGCGGCTCTGGTTGCATTCAAAGCATCTTCAATCTTGTATTTCTTGTTTTTCATCTCCATTTCAGTTGCAGCTCCCACCTGAATGACAGCTACTCCACCAACGAGTTTAGCCAGTCTTTCAGCTAATTTTTCTTTATCATAATCAGAAGTGGTCATTCAGAGTTGTGCTTTGATCTGATCAGCTCTTTCATTGATAGCAGTCTGATCGCCTTTACCATCTACGATTACGGTTGTGTCTTTGGTTGCAATCACTTTATCAGCTCTTCCAAGCATCTCAATCGTAGCATCTTCTAGTTTAAGTCCAAGCTCTTCTGTAATCACTGTTGCACCAGTTACTACCGCGATATCGCGAAGCATTTCCTTTTTCCTATCTCCGAATCATGGAGCCTTCACAGTCAAAACATTCAGCATTCCTCTGATTTTATTCAAAACCAAAGAAGCCAGAGCCTCTCCCTCAACATCCTCAGCAATAATCACGAAATCCTTTTTCCCTGTTGCAGCAACTGCCTCCAAAACCTGCAAAATCTCCTTGATAGAGCTAATTTTCTTGTCAGTAAGCAAGATATAAGGCTTGTCAATTACCGCTTCCATTCTCTGAGGATCAGTTACAAGATAAGGACTAGAATATCCCTGATCAAATTGCATTCCGGTTTTAATTTCCTTGGTCAGACCGAGAGATTTCCCCTCTTCAACAGTAATGGTTCCATCTTTTCCGATCTCTTCAAAGACATCAGCGATCAGATTTCCTACTTCTTCATCTTGAGCAGAAATCGTCGCTACTTGCTTGATTTTTTCTTTACTATCTCCGATTTGCTGGGCTTTTCCTTCAATTTCCGCTACGAGTTTCTCAACCGCCTTATGAAGCCCCTTTCCAAGAGAGAAAGGATTGACTCCAGACCTGATATATCTGAGTCCTTCGCTCGCCATCGCCTCTGCAAGCACAACGGTCGTAGTCGTTCCATCTCCTGCTTCTTTATTGGTTTTTTCAGCAGCTTCTTTGAGCATGCTTGCACCAATGTTTTCGGATTTGTCTTCAAGTTCAATTTCTTTGGCTACGGTCACTCCATCATTCGTTACAATAGGTCCTCCATAGGATCTTTCAAGGATAACATTTCTTCCTTTTGGTCCCATTGTGACCTTCACGGCATCTGCAACCATTTGCATTCCGCTAAAGATTTCTTTTCTGGCTTCATCACCATACTTAATGTGTTTTGGCATTCGTGTCTTATTGTAAAAGAATAAAAAGTCTGATTTTTTCTCCTATTTTATCAATTAGTATCACATATATAAAATAGGTGCTATTTTGTTATAAAAAAATTAAGATTAATTGCAAGAGAATTTAATTCCCAAGTCTTTATCAAAGAAAACGCAAAAAAGATTACAGATCAACTTCACAAGTTTCTAAGGTAAACTTTGACTCAAGGGTATACTCAAGAGGCTCTTTTCTTGTAGGAACATAGTCTTTCATTTTCTTGACAATAATCTTCCCATTTTTTATCCCTGCAAAGAGCCAAGGAGAAGTCCATTTCTGATCAGGACTAGAAATTCAGCTTGGAAGTTCTCCTTTCATTTCTCATGGAAAATAGAGTTTATCATTGATCGCATAGATAGTTTTCCCTTTAAGATCAGCTCTTTCTCCAGCTACGAAATAATTTCCCTTATTATCAGCCCAAGATCCGACATCATACACACCTGCACAATCTGGGTCTTCTCGTGTACAATAAAGGGAAGCAAGATTATATACATCCGGAATCGTAGCACTCAAAAGTCAGGATTTTAGAGCTTTTTTAAGTGCAAAAGGCTTATTTCCCATTTGAGCATTCTTGATAGCAGATTCACTATTCATTTCTGACTCTTGAAATAAAGTTCCAAAAATCTGATACCTAGGATCGCTCGTATCCTTACAAAGGAAAGTAGTTTCTACTCAGCGTTGCATGGCTTCTTGTGGATCAATTCCGTAGTGACAGGTTCTATCGTTCATTGCTAAGAGGCGATCCCCTGCCCGATCATAGGCATGCCAATCAAAACAAGCCCCTCCTAAACCATCAGGAATCTGACCTTTTTTTTCTTGGGTGCTACAGTTGTTTACCACCTCATCAATCACGATCACCTTCTGTGACTGTAATTTTGGGAAATGACATTCAGGGAGAGTATTAAAAAGATATTGATCTATTCCTTCCTCATCAAGTCCTAAGTTTGCCAAGTCTTGGAGAGTAATCCCAGGATAGGCTTTTTGAGGAGAAACAAGCGCTCCTGAAACTTCACTTGGAACTTCTATAGGATCTTTTGAATTACCAGAAAAAAAGCTGAACTGAGGAGCGTAATTCAGCCCAAGCAGAGTAAACCCTACTCCCAAGAGGACTCCTAGAAGAGTAAAAATAATTTTTCCCGTTTTGTTCATAAGAATTATGAGTAAGAAAATAAAACTACAGATCAATCTCACAAGTTTCTAAAATGTACTTTGCTGGATGTGGATTTTCTTGATTACTAAGATCAAAAGTCAGATTTTTAATCTTTTTTACAATAAGTTTTCAATTTTGAAAGCCTCCAAAAAGCCATCTGGAAGAGTAAGGTTTTCATTCTCGTAAGTGATTTTCTTCTTGAATCCCCGGATCATAAAGTTTTCCATTGATCGCATAGAAAATATGTTTGTATTCATAATAATTCCAATCTCTTATCCCTGCTGCGAAATAATTTCACTCATCATCACTCCAAGAACCAACACTCAATAACTTTTCACAATCAGGATCATGATCAAGGCAATAGAGAGAAGGGATATCAAATCTTCCATCATCAGAAGCAAGTAATAAACCACCTCCTAAAGCTTTTTTAAGTGCTGTAAAGGAAATTGGAGCTCTAAACACTTCCTTTTTCGCTGTTTGAAAATAATTTTGATCATCAAATTTTGTTCAGAAAATTGGGGAATCTTCTCCTTTCTGCTCTTGTTGACAAAGATACAGCCAGGTATACGATTCTTCATAATCACTATCTCATGGAGACATTGGACGATAGCATCAGTTCATTTCATAAATTTCTTTTCTTTGGGGATCATAGCGGAATCGGCTTGCACAAGCTCCTCCTAAACCATCAGGAACTTGCCCTTTTTTTTCCTTAGAAGTACAATTTTTTACGACTTCTTGTATCTTAATTGGCGTAAAAGCTTGTAAGGGAGAGAGACATACCGGAAGATTTTTGATCAAGTAGCGTTCAGCTTCATCATAAGCTAATCTTTCTCATGGAAGATCATCAAGCCTTATTCCCGTTGTAAAAGATAAAATCTGATCTAAATTCTGAGAATTACCACTTTCATGCAATGCACTTTCTGAAAACTCAGCAGGAGCATAAACAACAAAAAGCTTCTGAATATCAGTTCGTTTCCAACAAATCCCAATTCAAAAAAAGAAGACAACAAGAAGGATCAAAAGTATTTGAATTCTTCTGTTCATCTTCTTTTAACTTATCAAAATAAAGCTCTAAAAGTTTACTCTGCTTCACTCACTGCTTTCAGGTTTTTATTATTTTTAAGACTATCAATAAAATCATAAAGATTGATCTTATTCACTCCTTCACTACTAAGCAAATAAAGTTCTGGTCTATCTCCAGTATTCTCAGGAATCGTAACGTCTATGATACGATTATTCTTTGCAGATAAATCAAACTTAAACCTAAACATATAATAGAGTTTAAAACTGGTTTTATAATTCTCATGTGTTTTTGTTGGACTTGATTCATAAACCGTAAAAGTCTGATTCTCTTTGTCAAAAAGATAAACAAATGGAGAACTTGCTGTTGCTATAATTTTTACATTATTTGAATAACTAGAAGAAGATTTATCTCCTCAAAGCATTGGAACTTCACGATAATCCAAAGCACTTCCTATATTAGAAGCCCTTCGAAATTGATACATTTTTCCAGCTCCCCATGCTAAGAAGTTTCCATCAATTGCAAAACCTCCAAGCTGCTGAGGTAAATTAGCACCAGAACCCGCTAAAATTGTATAGTTAGAAGCATTCTGATATTTTGATTCCGATCCTGCAACATTACGATATCTTGTCAATAATGCAGCACCAATATTATTCGGATTAGCCTGGAAAAGATAAAAATTGTTTCTTCCAAAAACTCCAATACCTCAAATAGTTTTTGTCGCCCAATCATTATCAACAACTTCCATTGGCTCTATTCCAAGTTTTCCTACATAGAAAAGATCTCCTCCCTCTGTATAGCAAAAAAGCCCTTTTTTACTGATACTTGAAGAACACTCTTTCGCTACTCATCAAAGATTATATTCTACTAGACTTCCTCTTGTAGCATCATTAACAACACCAATCAATGCTGATTTTTCTCCTGCAACGTTAATAGCGGAATCTACATTTACACTAACAGGCGCTCAAAGTTTATTTTTTTCTGAAGCATTAAAAGTAAGAATAGCAGTCTTCCTACCTGTTTTTTCATCATCAAACTGTGCTAAATCAGAAATCGTCCTTACCATGAAACCTTTTTCATAATCCTGATTTAACATTTTTTTCAGAGTAGCAGTATCTTCTTGCCGAATACCCTTTTGTTCAATCAAACTCAATTTTTGAAGAATTTCGCTATATTTCAAAGATTTCTCATCAGAAGAAGGATCAAGCTCTTTAAAGCTCGCAATATCTCTCTTAATATCATCTATCGTTAAAAGAACTGTTGCTCCAGTTGAAGTCTGGAAAGTAATCTGATTTTTTTTAGCCGATCTTAATTGAGCTAAAATTGAAAAAGAAAGGAAAAGTACTGCTAAAGTTAGTACTCCAACCATCAGATAATAATTATTCCCCTTAATGATTTTTTTTGTTGTATATTTCCATTTCATGAGATCCACCTTTGATGCAATTTTTCCTCAAAGTTTGGAAGTATATTTTGAGGCTAAAGAACCGATTTTTCCGGAATGAGGAGCAGAAAACTCTATACCAGTAATACTAAAAGATCACAAAAATCAGATATATTGTTTTTCTATTCTAGAAGCAAAAAGATCATCCAAATAATCTAATACCGCTCCCGCATTTTCTTTAGCTAAAATAGTTTCAATCTCGGCATAATCATTCTGGTCTAAAACCTCAGAAAGTTTCGTTCCTGCATAGAGAAAAACATCTCATCTTTCCAATTCTCAACCTATAAAATCAGAAAACTGGTCCACATTTGATTGCTCTTGAAAAGAGTTTTCAAGTAAAGAATAAAGCTTATTTCCACGAAAAATAAGCAAAGTTGTTTTTCCAATCATCCAAGTTTTTACCCCCTCATCCAGAATAATTTGAACATATCCCCTCAGATCGCATTTTGGGACATCACGAAGTTTATCTGCAAAAGACTGAAGTTTTGTGTTTAAATTCTGAAGATGTTTTTCGAGAAGCTCTTCGACATCTTTCGAAGAAAGTGCCGTACTTTTTACTTGATCTACAAAATCTGCTACGAACTCCTGAAAAATCTCTTTTTGATAATCTACAAATTTATCACTATGAATTTGAATATATACCTCGATACCAATATCATTTTCCAGTTGATCACTAAAAGAATATACCTTTTCTGGATCAAGATATTCTAAAGAACTAAACACTGGTTTCATAAATAACAAACAATAAGGGAATAAAATTCTAATTTAATCTTTTTTTTATTCAACAAAAAATGAAAAAACTTTTCTCCTCTCTTTGATAGGAAAAATTAAGAGAAAATCAAGAGAAAATCTCTCAAAATTCTCTTTTAAAAATTTCATTTTCTCATAGAAAATTAAGGATTTAGCGTTATCGTATACGCAGATTTTTCTTCTACCAACTCTTTTGCCATTTGGAGTTTATTCTCTGAACTTGCATAAAACGAAAATAGGATTTCTCATCTATGTACTGTATCGTATAGTTTCTTATGCAAGAAAATTCAAGCAGTTGCATCTCACGGAGCACCAAGCGTTCTAGCAAGCATATTGAGATATTTCATATCAATTGCTTCTACTTTTCCATCACATTCACTCACAATATCAAAAGTCTGAATTCCCAAGACCAATCCTTCTGAATCTACATCAGGATTTCCTTCTTGTGCAGAAATAATTTCCTGCATCTTTTTTCGAGCTTCTCCGTTCTGGAGAGTTTTTTTTGCGAGCGTATACGCTTTCTCATAATTTTCATCCTTTCCACAAAGTACGAGGAGTTGTGCAGCCAAATCCAACGCCTTCTCTTCTAAATCAGAAGCTCTTAACGCATGTTGCTGGAGTACTCTCAAAACTTCTCTCACCTGCAAAACCGCACCGATTCCGTTTCCAATCGGCTGTTCAGCTTTTGTTATCGCAACTTCTGTTTTAATTCCAAGTGAGGTTCCGATATTTTTAAAATGCTGAGCAATTCTTTTAGCATCTTCCTGATTATTCACTTTAGCGGTCTGCCCAACAGGAATATCAATCAAGCAATGATTAATACCCATTGCATAATTCTTCGCCATAATACTAGAAATCATCCTCGCATACGGTTCCATCCCGAGAGGAGCAGAAACCTTAATAATCCTATCATTTGCAGGAGCAAGATTCAAATTTCAATTCCAAGCAAGGCAACATCCATATTTTTCTACTAACCTAATGATCTCAGATTTTTTCAATTCACTTCTCATCAAAACTTCTACACACTCTCAGGTCGCAGCTGGAGAGGTAATCGACTTAGAAAAGGTTTTTGGCATTACGATCCCAAGCGAAGCAAGAAGTGGTACCAAAATCATAGTTGTTTCGTTTCCAGAAACCCCACCGATACAGTATTTACTCGCTACTATACCTGGGAAACGATACATATCTCACGTATAAGCAGTTGCTTTTGTTGTATAAGCAAGTTCTTCAGGATCAGATTTATAAAAAAAGCTCGTTGCTGTATAATAAGCAAGTTGAAGATCAGAAAGTTTATTATTCTGAATATCTTCCACGATCGCATCAATCTCTTCGTTCGTAATTTTCTCTCCGAGCAGTTTTTTCCTAATTGCCTGCAAAGAAAGCGGATTATTCCTCATAAAAGAAACGAGAACATTATCTCATGGCATAATAGGATAATTTTCGAGCAGTTCTGTCGTCGCACCAATAGTTCATGGTTCCACATATTCACTGGAAAGAGCAACATCTACGACATACTCTTCACCTTTTCTGATGAGTGAAATTTTATCATGCTGTGTGATACCATATTGAGAAGCTTGCTCTGCGTTGAGGATTGCAATAATTCCATCTCCATTTACAACATTTAAAGGAACAATTTTTGCACTAAATATTTCCATTGATTTTTTATTTATAAAGAAGTAAAATCTAATTCACCATTACCATATCTCATATTTGTTGTTCAATCAACTTACAATCAGATTCACATTGTAGTTTATCTTGAGATTCAGCAATTTTATTATAGTTAAGTTTAATCATATTAACCGTTTTCCTATATCGAGATCAGTATTGTTTATTTTTTTCTAATTCAGTTTTTCCTGTTGTATGATTTAAAAAGGCAATCTTATCAACATCAAGAAGCTTATTCTCTAAACTTCAATTTGATCCTTCTGGATTCTTTTCCAACATCTGAAAGAGGATTCCAAGAGCAAATTCTGATTTATGATGGGTATTTCCCTTTTCTTGGAGAAGTTTCTGAACCTCCTTTTTGGCAAGTACCATAAGAATAGGATTATCATCAAGTTCTTTCTGAGAAGCCCCCTCACCAGCTGAAGCATTCTGATTTATATAATTCTCTATACTTTGCAGAAATTTTTCCAGTTCTGTTAGCTCTTGAGAATTTGCTTTTTCAAGAGTATTGAGAAGAGGAACAAGTATTTCATAGAAAGCTTTATGTTCTTGAAAAGTCAGTTCCTTCTTCTTATCTACTGAAAGAAGCTTCTTTACAAGGAAAAAAATCATATCTTTTTTTTGTTTTTTTTCAATATTTTGAGCAATGGTTGCTGATTCAATTTCTCCAACCTGATAATTGATTTTATCTTGTAATCCATGAACCAAAGCATCGTTGAGCTCCTCTTCAGTATTAAGTCTTTGTTTTGGTAGGTATGCATTAACATCTACAGCCTGATTAATTAGATCATAATACGTAGGAATTTTTGCCAAAAAATCTTCTTTATCAGGATTAAGACTGATTTTTTTTGATTGTTGATCTAATCATCTTATGGTCTGTAAACCAAGATTTCAGGTAACAGGGTTAAAGGTATAAGTAAGATTAGGATTTCTACTATCAAAACATTCAAAATAATCCTGTCCAAATTGATCTTTTTTCATAGTTGAAAAAGTCACATGTATCCCAAAGTTTTGAAAAAGCAATTTCCCGACATTAATTGCTGAAACTCCGGCCTGATTGAGAATTAATTCCTGCATCATGGCTCTTTGTTGCTGTATTAATTCCGCCCTTGTTTGACTATTTTTTCGAAGTTGCTGAATTTCTTCAAACAGTTCCCCCTTTCAAGTATTATCAAGTATTTTTTCTGCAAGTCATGCATCAAATTTAAGCTCATCAGGAAGATTTTGGACAGAAAGAAATTTTTTTATCGCTTCAAGATAATTGTTTCTCGGAATAGAAATATCAATATCCTCATCTGAAAGCTCTTTTAGAGAATGATCAAGATGTTTATTGGTATGAAGATTAGAATACATATCAGCTATACTTTTATTTTCTCCTGTTTTATCATATACTTTTCTTCATTTTCCGTTTACCACTACTTCTTTTCTAGGTTCACCTACCGGTCCTATGTTATCGTAGTCAAACTCTCAAGCAACATAATCTTTTTCCAATTGTATCACACATTTTTTTGCTTTTTCTGAATAATCTTTATGATTTTTTAATATAAAATCAATGTGAGGTAATATTCTTTTTAAATCAGCGTTTCATTGTTGGGCCTTATTTCTTAATACAATAAGGATAGCCTGTGTCCATGGTCATCGTAATCCATCTAGCACAACATCTCTTCTTTCCTCATTCGTATTTTTTGAAAAATAGATTCTACCAATACTTTGAATTCTATGAAAGAATTCTTTTTCATCCTGAGAATCAAAATTTACAAAAGCAGAACAGATCAACTGTTCAGTATTCAACATTCACGACTCTTGTTTATCTTTATTTTGCCATTTATCATCCAATACACCGAACTCATATGTAAGTTGCTCTATTGTTTTTCATTTTATATTTATTCCCAGTTTTTCTTTTTGTGTCAATTTTTTAGCTGTATTACCATTATCTCTCGCTTTCTTAAGCATTACATGATAATCGCCCCAAGATTTTATGTTTAGTCATATCTCATTAATTTTTTCATCTTCCCACTGAGAAAAAAGATCTAAAATAGACTGTTGCATACTCAATTTTTTATATCTCTCATTTCATAATACATCATCAAGAAAAACTTCAACAGTCAGAGTTCCTATTTTTTGTATCTGATCTAATTGATTTTCGATTTCTTCCGTAGAAAAACTTGGATTTTCTTGAATGTACCTCGCTATAAATTTTTCTCTCTTTATGAAAGTCCTTTCTGTATTTTTTTCCTTTCTCCATTCTTCGTATTGGAAATTTTTCCATTGTTTATAAAGTTCTTCAAAATTTTTAGCACTGAGATCCTTTTTATTTAAGCAATCAAGAAACATGTTTTGAAATCATTGAAAACCGTCATGATTTCTTTTTATAATAAGGGAATTGTCCCCAATTGCCTTCACATCTCCTAAAAACTGGGAAAAAAGTTCTGGATTCTCTTCAAAACTAGCATTTACTTTATTTTCTACATTCTTGAAAATAGGGTACTTTTTAATAAAAGTAGAAAGAGACTGTCTTTTAAATTCAATAGTTTTTGCCTCTTCTTCTTTTTTTTGTAACTGTAAAAATTCATCCTCCATACGAGCTAAGATTTGATGAAAAAGATCCGAATTTTCTCGCTTTATATTCTCAAACTTATCGAGTTCTTTTGCCCATTTCGATCAAAAAATATTCCACTCATTTTTTAATATCTTACCATCACCCCACAATTCGATAGCTCTAACTCTTTTACTATTTTCATGAGAAATTCTTTTTTTAACCCTTAAGTATTTATCCATAAATTCAGCTAAAGGCCCCTCTTTCTTTATGACTTCATAAACTTTATTTTTTTGATCTAATAATCATTTGTTATCATGAAATTTTTCTACTGTCACACGAACATTAGATTTGGAATTCTCTATAGTATGAAGTTTCTCAGGCATACAAAAATTTCTTCTCAATTAAATCCTACCCAAGTATAATTAAACTTCCTCATTTGTCAAAAAATCGGAAACTTTTTCTTTTGCAATTCAGAGGAGAAATACTATACTTCATTCAAATTTATTTCTTTTTTCAAAATTAATGAAGCTCAGAGAAGAACTTGAAGCCCGTGGCTTACTCTACCAAATGACCAACGAAAACTTTTTTGATTTGTATGAAAAGGGAGGTGAAAAGTTCTATTGTGGCTATGATCCTACGGCAGATTCGCTTCATCTGGGACATTTCTTGACCTTTATGGCTGCGGTGAATTTCATGAAAAGAGGCAATACCTTCGTAATGCTGATTGGAGGTGCGACCTGAATGATCGGCGATCCAACAGGGAAAACTGAAGCTAGAGCTTTCCTTGGGCTTGAAGAACTTAGACATAATCAAGAGGCGATTACCGTGCAAGTCGGTCAGATTTTGGAAAATTTAAAAAAACTGACAGGAAAGGACTTTCAGTTTGAAGTTGTGAATAATTATGATTTCTACAAGGATTATACGGTTTTTGACTGGTATCGCACGGTGGGGAAATATATCACTATCAATACCATGCTGAGCAAAGAATCTGTAAAAAAGAGAATGGAGAACCCTGAATCTGGGATTAGTTATACCGAGTTTAGCTATATGCTGTTGCAGGGGAATGATTTCGTACATCTCTACGAAAACAACGGTGTGAAGCTTCAAATCGGAGGTTCTGACCAGCGAGGAAATATGGTTACCGGAACCGAAATGCTCAGAAAAAAAACTGAAGGAGAAGCCGAAAGTTATGTGATGACGATTCCTTTGATGATGGATTCTAGCGGGAAAAAGTTTGGAAAATCTGAAGGAAACGCGATTTGGCTTGATCAGACCAAAAATTCTCCTTATTTCGTCTACCAATACTTCATCAATACTGCAGATGCTGATGTGGAAAAGTATTTGAGAGCCTTTACCCTGCTAGAGATTCCAGAGATTGAAGCGATTATTGCACAGCATCAAGAAAAACCTGAACTCAGATACGGTCAGAAGCAGCTTGCAAAGTATGTAATTCAAGTACTCTTCGGAAAAGAGGCAAGCGAACAAGCGGAAAAGATTTCAGAATTCCTTTTTGGAACTGGAGATAAGCTCACCTTACTCAAGGCAATGTCTGCAGAGGAAATCAAAGCCCTCGCTCACAAAACCTGAGGAGCTAAGCTTGAAAATGATGAAATCAGAATTTTGGAGCTTTTGGTGCAATCAGGACTTGCAGAATCCAATGGAGAAGCGAAAAAGCTGATCCAGCAGGGTGCAATCTCAGTCAATGAGCAGAAAGTAAGCGATATTGCACAGACCTTTTCAAAAGCTGATGCCGTAAATAATGTTTTACTCCTAAAGAAAGGGAAAAAGTTCGCAATCGCTCAGTTTTAACAAGTTTTCCAATGAACCTCAAATTTAATATGATAAATTAGTAAATATGTTATTTTTTGCCGTTCCAAATGAGTGAAAAAAACTCAGACAACTCCTTACTGCATTATTGAAAAAAAAATTAATCATTTCCGCAAAAGTTCTCAATTATACAAAGGATTATCGTCTTTCTCCTGAAGGAAAAATTATCAAAACTGAGCAAAAACTTCTGATTCTCAATAGCGAAAAAGAAAAAAATGAAATTCTCGCCTTTGCTCATAAAATGACCCCAGGTTTTTCTCTTGAAGAATTAAATCAAATTTCTTTTCAATAAAAAAAAAGCTGATTAATTTCAGCATGAAAGTTTCTCATAGCCACGAACGAGATTCGAACTCGTCTTTCATCCTTACCATGGATGCGTTCTACCGAATGAACTATCGCGGCATCAATCGAATTCTAAAAAATTCCTCCAAAAAAACAAGATAATTAGCCACAAAAGGGAATCGAACCCTTAACCCCCGCTTTACGATAGCGGTGCTCTGCCAATTGAGCTATTGTGGCAATAAGAAGAAAGGTATTGATTTACTTAAAAAAATCAAGACTGAAAATTTGCAAAATAAAAAAATCTGAGTATGATTAGATAGTGTGACTTTAACTACTAATCTATATCGTAATGGGACCCAATAAAATAAAAGAATCTTCCTCACTCCTACCCTTAGATACAGATTTAAATTCTATTTTAGACTGATATAGAACTTCTATATTTGAAGATTTTTCATTTCCTTGTTCTAAATGAGATGAAACATTGGAAAGGAATAGTTACGAAATTGAGATGTTTTCTAGATTAGCGTATGATTATGAACAACTTGAAAAAGTGGATCAAAAGGAATTAAAAGTCGTTATCGAAGAACTTTTGAGAGGAGGTCGAAGGAAGCAAGCTCATATACAGAAAACTCGAAAAATATTTTTAGAAGATCGAGAAGAACTATTACCATATGCGTTTGAATACCAAAACAACACATACACACAGTCTTATCTTCCAAGAAAAGCTTCTTTACAAGCCTTTTATGACAAATATTTAGATGATTGAGATGAAGAATCCTCTTTTTGAGATGGAGAAATCTGAGATTATGATAACTATGACTAATCCTAAACTTTAATCAGTTTTTATCCTTTATACTTATAATACACAAATGACAAACACAACAGAACTTTTGGCAACGCTAAATGATCATCAGCTTGCCTATGTAAACCTTGATCTCGCAAATCCAAAGAACGGACAGTACATGCTCTGTGCCTTTCATCTTATTCCTGGGAAAAAGCTCAATATTCTTCAAGCTGCTTGTGAAGTAGCTGCTGAATCCTCTACAGGAACAAATTTTCTCGTAGAAACTGAAACAGATTTTTCTAAAGAGATGAATGCTCTTGTCTATAAACTTGATGTAGAAAAAGAACTCGTATGGATTGCTTATCCATGGAGACTCTTTGATAGAGGAGGAAATGTGCAAAATATTCTCACTTATATTGCAGGAAATGTCTTTGGTATGAAAGAAGTTAAAGCTTTGAAGTTGCTTGATGTATGGTTTCCACCTGCAATGCTTGAACAATATGATGGACCAAGTTATACCCTAGCAGACATGAGAAATTATCTAGGAGTTCATAATAGACCAATCCTTGGAACCATTATTAAACCAAAAATGGGACTTACCTCTGCTGAATATGCTGAAGTCTGCTATGATTTCTGGGTAGGAGGTGGAGATTTCGTGAAGAATGACGAACCTCAAGCAAATCAGGATTTTTGTCCTTATGATAAAATGGTAAAACACGTAAAAGAAGCCATGGATAAAGCAGTAAAAGAAACCTGACACAAAAAAGTTCATTCATTCAACGTCTCAGCTGCAGATTATGACACTATGATTGAAAGATGTGAAATGATTAGAAATGCTGGATTTGAACCAGGATCATATGCATTTTTGATTGATGGAACTACCGCAGGTTGGATGGCAGTACAGACCTTGAGAAGAAAATATCCTGATGTTTTCATCCACTTCCATAGAGCTGGACACGGTGCATTTACTAGACCAGAAAACCCTATTGGATACTCAGTACTAGTGCTTTCAAAGTTTGCAAGACTCGCTGGAGCCTCTGGAATCCATACTGGAACTGCAGGAGTAGGAAAAATGGCTGGAGATAAAGCAGAAGATATTACTGCTGCAGAAGGAATCAGATATATGAAAAAAACAGGACATATCTTTGAACAGTCTTGGGGAACGATTCCTGAAACAGATAAAGACTTTATTGAGCTCGTTCAGAGAGATGAAGATAATGAAGAAGTTTTGAGAGATGATAGTTGGAGAGCTATTAAAACATGTTGTCCTATTATTTCAGGAGGGCTCAATCCTACGCTTCTCAAACCATTTATTGATCTGATGGGAAATGTAGATTTTATTACTACAATGGGAGCTGGTTGTCATGCTCATCCAAAGGGAACTCAAGCAGGAGCTAAAGCATTGGTTCAAGCTTGTGAAGCATATCAGAAAGGAATAGATATCCATGAATATGCAAAGAATAAACCTGAACTTGCAGAAGCGATCGCTTTCTTTGAAAATCCAGAAACAAAAGAGAAAATGAATACATTAAGAGTCTGTGCTTAAATCTACATTCTATACCGAACGTAAATTAAAACATTGACATTCTACAATAAATAATTATAAATAAAAAAACAAAAAATAAAAATATATGAAAAAAATTCTATTATTTATGATGCTCTTTATCATGGCTTTCAGTAGCTGTTGTAAAGAGGAAGTTGAGATAACTCCTTCTGTAAATTATAAGGTTGGGATCTTCCACGATGCTACCTTAAATAAGAAAAACATCTCTCTTGAATTTCAGAGCTCATCTGGAATAATTGAGAAAGTTATCTTTGAAAGCCTTTGGGCTTTTGATGTAAAAGGGAACCTACTCTATGTAGAGCTCCACGAAAATGATTTTGAATGGAGCAGGAGCAACAATGGTAACTTCTACAAAGGAATTTGTAAAACTTCTTTAGGAGAGTTATTAGCTACTCCAAATGTAATTCATAAAAGAACTACATTGAAAGGTAAAGCAAAAATAAATGGGAAATGGATCAAGATTTAGATCCATATCAAAAAAATAAAAAAGACTGATTGAGTTTCCTCTTTCAGTTTTTTTTAAGTTTAGCGAAAAAGTTAATCTTAATTTTTCATTGTTAATTGTTAATTCTTAATTACTTATACCATACTCTCGGCATTCCAATTGATTTTAAATCATTTTTTATGAAGCTGAAGCTTGGAATACACAATATCCATAAAATTCCTAACCTCTTTCCCCTTCAAAACGATAGTATACCTATATTTTCCAAAAATTTTATAAATTAAAGGAGGTGTAGTATAGATTTCCAAGTCCTGAAGCTGATATTTTTGCTGAAGATAAAGGAGTTCTTTATAGAGCTGATCTACCTTATTGAAGAGTTTCTGCTCAATCTCATCTTTGTAAAGAATCAAACAGAGTTCTCCATACGGAGGGTAACAATACTGCTGACGAAACTGATTTTCAATCGCAAAAAAATCTGATTTTTTCATTTTACAAGCACTACGAATGCTATGATGCTCAGGATTCATCGTTTGGACTAAAAAATTCGGGCATTGATGCTTGAGAAAGGCTTCATAGAGAAAGTAAAAATTTTTCTCGCTCGCATTAAAATCAGGCACATTCAAGCCAATATCCGCATCCAAAATCACGAGCAAATCCAAGGTCCGATCTTTCATCGGCGTTGTCAAAAGTGAAGTACCAATCAGAATTGGATTTTTCCCATTTTGAGTAAGACTATGCAGTTCATCTTTAAGTTTCTGAATTTTATTTGACGATCTAACGGTTTCTGACTCAATAATCAGACTTTCTGCTCAAAATTGTTCTTTCAGGACTTGTGCAAGTTTCTGCGTCCCCATACCGTATTCTCTGATTTCTTTGCTTCCACACTGCTCACACTGTTGAGGAAAAAGATATTGCTTTTTGCAGATATGACAAATCCCAATTTTCTCGCCACTCGGCAAAAGATGATAATTCACCGCAACTGAACAGCGATCACACTGCGGAATATGACCACATTTATGGCAAATTACGCCTGCATGATAGCCTTTTTTGTTGATGAGGATTCAGATTTTTTTCTTTTCTCTGAGGTATTTTCTCATCCCCTTTTCAAAAAGTTCAGAAAAAGTCTGGTTGAGTTCTTTGGTCATATTTACCAGATAGATTTTCTTATTTCAGTGATCAAAAAGTTCGTAGTTCATCGTTAGTAATTTAGAATTAAAAGTGAAGAATATACGTCATTGCGAATGAAGTGGATCAATACCAAAAAATCTCATTCTAACAATAACTAATCTCTAATTAAGTACAAGAAAAAATTTTATAATAAATCTTCTAATTACCTTATAGCTTAAAAGTTTACTTGATATTCATATCCATCTTACATATATAGAGGTATTTTTATCTTTCTTAAGTTTTCTTATGTTCAAAAAATCTATTTTTGGATTTTATCTTGCAACATTTCTCCAAAATGCATTAAAGGTCATTACTCCGTTCTATATTATTTATTTTGTAGCTTTAGGTTTTAGCTTTTGGCAGATTGCTTTGATTTCTAGTTTGAGAAGTATCATTGGACTTATTTTTGAAATCCCAACGGGAATGATTGCTGATATTTATGGGAAGAAAGTAAGTGTTGTGCTTGGGTATAGTCTTTCTGCTCTCACTTTGTTTTTAGTGCCGCTTACTGATAATTTTCTTTGGATTGCAATTATTTTCTGTTTTAATGCCTTTTTTGAAACTTTTTTTACAGGGGCTGATAATGCTTGGATTTCTGATAGAATAGAAACTGAAAATCCTGATGATATGAACTCTTTTTTTATGAGAAAAAGGAGTTTAAGAAATATTGGATTTATCATTGCTGGGCTTTTGTGAGCTTGAATTGTAAAGTATTGAGGCATGGAGTATCTGCGATATGTGTATGGAGGAGGGCTATTACTTGCTAGTGGGGTGCTTTTACTCCTTCCTGATGGGACGAAAGACTATCGCTGGGAAGAGGAAGAGGAAAATATTCTTGGTAAGATATTTCGGCATCATTTGAGAGATTCTTGAATATATCTTGCTCAGCATAAAACCTTATGGTTTTTATTTGCAGGAATTGGTCTTTTTCTTATTTTAGATGAATTGACAGGATTGATTTGGTCACCTTATCTTGAGCAACTAGGTTTCTCAATAGAGAATCTTGGCTATCTTTCATCGCTTTTATGACTTTTATGAGCTGGAGTTCCGCTCTTGCTTGAAAAGGTTCTTAAGAAAAAGAAAAACAGTTCTCTTGTTTTGGGCAGTTCACTCTTGATCTTTGTAGGAATCCTTATCTTCGCAGGATTGACTTCCTCAATCACAATGCTCATTTCCCTATATATTATCTACAATTTTATTGATGATATTATATTCCCTATAGATGGATTGCTAACAAATCAGCTTATCTCAGTAGAAAAAAGGGCAACAGTTTTATCTATGAAATCCGTCGTTGAAAATCTGAGTTCAATTTTTGGTTGACCTTTGGTATGATGGATTTTGTGATATTTAACTTTTTCTCAAGGTCTCTTTCTCTCGGCTGGCTTACTTTTTGTTATCACTGGGATCTATATATTTTTTGGAAAAAACCTCTACCATCATTAAGGTAGAGGCTTGAACATATTATGCTCAATCTAGAGATTTCTCTCTGATATAAACTAGAATAAAGATTTAGAATTCGCTATTATCTAGTATAGCTCTTCTTTCCATCTCGGGAAAGGCATAGTGTATTCCTTAGCAACAACTCGTGCGCTTGCCTGCCATACACACAATCTTGATCTTTTGGACTTTTTTCATTGTGAATAATGTTTTTTTATTATACTTCTTCTGCTAACTTTAGCCCTAGCAGTTGGGCTGTAACCTCGCGATAGAAGTCGCAAAGGAAACTTTTTCTCTGATTTTGCTCTGATGAAAACTCAGAAGTTACTAAACACTGTCCAGCACAGATTCCTTCAATCGAACAGCCGTAACAAGCATTTTCTCTGCCTGGTAGTTTTGATGCTACTAAAGCGTAGTATGACTGATCTTTTTCAAAGAACTTCTCAAGTTCAAAGATATTACCAACTTTAGTCGTGCTATATCCACACAAGAAAATATCTCCAACTGGATTTACGGATAAGTTCCTTCCACTTTGAGCTTTACAATAGGTTAACACCTCTCCATCTTCTTGGTTTATTAGGTTATGAAACACTTTTGTCCAAGAACCAAAATTTTCTATACCTAAAGAGGAACAAAGCTTGTATATAGACATTAATTTATCTATATAAAAGCCTATATTTTGGTTACAATTTTTATTATTAACCAAATCTATATCTGTTGCTAAGCCGATATACCCCCGATTCTTTAGAAAGTAGATGAATTCTCTATCAATGAGATTAATATTTAGATCATTCATTGTGAGACTACAACCATCTAAAGGATAGCCAATTTCAGAGAGCAGATCCATTTTTTCAACAATTAGGTCATAAGTTCCTCCGCTCTTTTTGATACGGATTTGGTCATTTGCTTGCCGTGGACCATCTAAAGAAGTTGCTATAAAAACTCGGTTATCTCTTAGAAAGATTGCTTTTTCTCTTGTTAGAAGAGATAAGTTTGTGTTTATAGAGATTGGAGTTTCTGGACTTTTTTCTTTACAATACCGCACAACTTGTTCAATAAGTTTCCAATTTAGAAGTGGCTCAGCCGATCCAAAGTGAATTTCTCCTATTGTTCTATCATTCCGAATAATGTTAAGATATTCGTCTATAGCCTTTTTTGCAACGTCCCAAGTCATCAACTTATTCGCAGGATTAGTAATTTGACACCCGTTCATACAGTGCGGACACGTAAAATTACATAATTCGGAAATGTTGAGGTCAAGAGATGTTACATTTGCTCCACGCTCAATCAATGTTAAAAACTGCTTATTACATTCTTCCAGAAGAAGACGTTCATCAATAGCTTCATCAACCAGATATCCATTATCAATCAAATCAGCTATAATTGCTTCTTTTCCATGGATGTCTATCGGGTTCTCACTTTCTAAGACTGAGATATACTCTCTATCTAACAGAAATAGCCGCCCGAACAAAGAATGATAATATAGAGCATGATCATCATTCCCAACTCTTTGTAAAAACTTAGATTTTTTCATATTGATCTTTTTAATATTTGTTTTTTTCTTATGTTTATATTGAGTGTAACTGTATATAAGAATATGATTATCAAAAATCAAGATATTTTCTGTTTTCCAATTATTTAATTATTTCGGTACAGTTATTAATTGGAATTTCCTCCTGTTTTCTAAAACAGTTTGGAATGGCTTTCATATACTGAACAAACATTTTTTAAATTTGATAATCCTGTGATGTTATTGATGAGGATTCAGATTTTTTTGTTTTCTCTAAGGTATTTTCTCATCCCCTTTTCAAAAAGTTCAGAAAAAGTCTGGTTGAGTTCTTTGGTCATATTTACCAGATAGATTTTCTTATTTCAGTGATCAAAAAGTTCGTAGTTCATAAGTTAAATGTAGAGTTAAGAAGAGCGATTATTTTCAATAGATAACTTTTGTTAATATTGTATTTAAGCAAAGAATTATCAACCCTAAATTTCTAAAATCTTTCTATTATTTTCTAGGAAAGTTGGTAAAAATAGATAATTAATCATTTAAAACATAGAATCTAAGAGATAATTATCTTGTTTTTTTAAGTAAGTATCGTTTATTTGACTTTATTAAAAATGCAATTATAATAATCTCTCAATATTACTTTAATAGCAAAAAAACATTTTTTATCTATTCACTTGATATCATCCATGCCTTCTACAAAATCAAATTTTTGACTCCTGAATAGGACTCCAGATACCACATACTCAAGTTTATGAGATTGAAGTGAATCACATTCATGTATCATTGAAAAGGACACACATGAACGAAGACCATCAGTAACGAAAGAACGTCTTGATGGTTCATCTGATGGACTCTTTGAAGCACTTGATATAGATTTATGAGATGGAAATAAGGGCTGCTCTAATTGGGAAAATTTTGATCAAAAATGAACATTAGAAGAAATCCTCCCTCCTTTACATGAACCAACAGCAGAGGAACTTATTGCAGAATTCTATAAAAGTGAAGAGTATCGTGATAGTAAATAAAAAAAACTATTATTTATCCAAGTTCTGTAAATTTCTTAATTTTTCCATTAAATCTCTATAAGTCTTAACTGGAATAATCTTTTGTTTCCATTCACGAGAATTATGGATACCTTTGATATACTGAAAAAGATACTTCCTAAATTCAACTACTGAACGATATTCAGCTTCAGGATTGATTTCTTTTTTCAAAAACTCTAAATCTGATTTTTTTGGCTGATTGAACCTATAATCTTCCACTTTTTCTCCCCAATTTTCAAACCACAACTCACAAGCGATCATCGCTTCCAAATGTTCCTTGATCACTTCAATCTTCTCCTCCAAAGTCGGCTCGTGAGGCGTAAAAACCCGAGGGTTCCCAATCGCCCCCTGCCCAATCATCAATGCATTAAAATCTCGTTCTTGACTGATTTTTTCGGCCTGCTGATAGCTCATGATGCCTCCATTTGCGATGATAGGACAAGAAACCTGACTTTTGATCTGATGAATAAATGAAAAATCCGCTTCTCAACCATAAAGCTGCTTGAGCGTTCTCCCATGGATAGTGATCAGATCACAAAAAGGAGAAATCTGGCTCAGAAACTGGAGCTGTTCAGGCTTATCTTCTTCGTTCAGTCCTGCTCTAGATTTCACCGAAAAGGTCAGCTTTTTACTGCTTTTTACAATTTCAGAAAGGGATTTGATGATAGCTAGAGTTTCTGGGCGGTGTTTGAGCATATCAGATCATCAGCCACATTTCATCACCGTATTGCTCGGACATCAGGTATTCAACTCAATCCCAGAAAAATCATCAGCATAGTTTTCTACAAGAATTTTAGCAGTTTCAATCAGTGTTTTTTCATTTCATCCATAGATTTGAGCAATAGGCTTTTGTTCTGGGGTACTCATTAAATGCCTTACGACCTTACTTGGATTGATAATGAATCCATCAGCATTCATAAATTCTGTCCAAAGATGCAATTCATCATCAGGATTTTTATACTTTTCAAAAATCTGACTAGTAATAAGGCGTGTCGCACAATCAGTAATTCAATCCATAGGTGCAAAGCAGAGTTTCACGATTTCAAAAAGGGAAATAAAACTGATCTTAGTCTACAGAAAAGCTCGGAAAAAAGCAAGAGAAGTTTTGTCATAAAAAGTTTTGACAAGAAACAAAAATTCCTTATAAAGAAAAAATTTTATTTTCTTATCACTTATGGAAAATTTTTCTCAGCTCATACTAGGAATCGCTATCTGAGGAGTTTTAGCTTATCTCTTTTTAAGTATCTCTTTTTATCACAAACTCTCCTTAATAAAGAAAAAGTCAGTTTCTCACTCTAGGAACTCAATTCTTGGAGAAGTTACCGAAAAAATCACTCCCCTCTTACCAGAATTTCCATATCATACGAAAGATTTAGTCTTTATTGGGAAAGGAGTTGACTATATCGTATTTGATGGTTTATCTCATGGAAGTCTGAAAGAAATTATTTTTCTAGAAATCAAAAGTGGTACTTCACAACTAAATAAAAATGAAGCTATGATTAAAAATTATTTAAATAAATATCCTATCAAATACGAGATCCTAAAGGTGAGATACTAGGTCTTACTTGAATCCCAAACTCTTCTAAAAAGTCAAAAATCGTACGATTAATATCTTTATCTGACCAATCCACACTCTGAAAAAAAGGACGAATCTGATTAATAATAAAGTCTTTCCTAACATTCGCATCTTTTGGATCAAAAATATGCTCATTAAGAGGATCAACGATTTTTCAATTAGGCAAATAAAAATCAGGCAAATAAGATCTTTTATAATCTAAACTTTCTTCCTTAAAGTACGAAAGTAAACGCTCTTTTATTTTATTTTTTTCTTGAGGAGAAAGCATTTTAAATTCGTTAACGATACTCTCCTTCCACTCATCTCTTATTTTCTCTTTATCAAGAGTATTCTTAATATTACGATTAACACGTTTTACAAATCTCTTAATTTTTCAAAAGACTCCTTTTCCTTCCTGAGATTCAAAATTTTTTGGAGAAACTGATGTTTTATTTTCCATGGCATTAAAAATAACAATATAAAGATAAGATATTCTGTATTATACCTTTTTATTCATAGATGTCAAATTTTCTCCTTTCAAAAATCGCCTATCTATCAAAAAGCCCATCAACATGCTTTTTATCCATCTTCACAAAAAATGGTCTTCCATGCTGACAAACAAACATCCCTGGAATAAACTCAAATCCATCTTGAACAAGTTGTTGCATCTGGAGGTAAGAAAGTTTATGTCCAGCTTTGATTGACGCTTTGCAGGCTTTCGTTGCATAGACTCCATCTAAGAGATGATCAAAAGTAATTTCTTCAAGATACAAAACATGATTGAGCAGAACTCACATATCTACTGGATACTGGACAAAGACCTTTGGAATGGCATAGATCACAATTACATTTTCAGATAAGAGAGAAATCTCAAAACCAAGTTGATTGAGTTCTTCAATTTTCTGCTCCAAATGAGCAATCTGCGTTACTTCAAATTTCAAAGGCTGAAGTAGGCTTTCAGGTGTCAAATCTTGAGAAGTTTTCATCTTTTCAAAAGCGATTCTCTCCGCTAAAGCATGCTGATCAATGAGGTAAAGCGCCGTATCTGCCTGTAATGCAATGTACATATTCCAAAGCTGACCTAAGATTTGATATTCCCCAATATCTTTGTGAAAATAAAACTGCTCCTGATTGTGCTCTGCATCTAGTGAACCAAACTGAGAAATCTGACTCCCTCATACCCCAAAAAGTGCTTCATTTTCTGCTTTTCTTCCACCAATTCATGGAGAGAAAAAATCTGACTTTTCTCCACCTTTTTCTTCCTCTGCAAAAAAAGCTGAAAAATCTGGCTTCTGAGAGGGAAACGCTGAAGATTGAGCAAAAGATGGACTAGAAGCTGTGCCTTTTCATTGAAAAAACTCTGATCCGACGAATCAAATCTTATGCTTTCCCAAAAGCTCTGAAATTGTCTGATAGACGACTTGATAAATCATCTGAGAATCAGCAAACTTAACCTGCAATTTCGCAGGATGCACATTTACGTCCACCTCACTAGGATCAATCTTGAACATCAAAATCGCTAGTGGATATTCCCCAGGAGTAATTTGTCTTACATAAGCATCCATAAGAGCTTTTCTAATGATTTTATCCTGAATTGGACGTTCGTTCACATAAATTTTGATATTTTCACCTGATCCAAAACGAAGCGAAGCATCAGAAATTACCCCAGAAATTTCCAATTTTTCAAACTTTTGAGCAAGAGGAATGAGCTTTTCTCACCAGTCTTTTTTGAAAAGATCCAAAATTCTGCTTTGTAAATCACGAGCCGGCTTGAGATCAAAAACTAGTTTATCATTCTTTTTCAAGACAAATGCCTTATCATAGTGATAAAGAGAGATATCCACAAAATAATTGTAGCAATAATAAAATTCTGTTTGAGCAGACTTGAGAAATTTCAGTCTTGCTGGGACATTATAAAATAGATCTTCAACCGTAATCAAAGTCCCATGTTCAAAAGGAACTCCGAGATGTTTGATCACATTTTCATTACCACGACGCACAAGTTTAGTTCAGATTTCTGCATATTTTGTTTTGGTTAGGACTGAGATTTTACTGACTTCCGCAATACTCGCCAATGCTTCTCCACGAAACCCATAACTCTTCAAAGAAAAAAGATCTTGCTCTGAATCAATTTTTGAAGTTGCATACCTTTCAAGCAGGAGATCCATATCAGAAAGCTCAATCCCACACCCATTATCTTGGAGAGAAAGAAAAGATTTTCCCCCATCATTGATCGTAATAATCAGCTCCGTTGCTCCCGCGTCAAGGGAATTTTCTACCAGTTCTTTGAGTAAAGAAGCAGGCCTTTGAACAACTTCTCAGGCTTTAAGCCTATTAATGACAAAATCTGGTAATCTATGGATGCTCATAATTATATAAAGAAAAAACAAAAATCTGATCTTGCTTTTCGAGAGCAAAAAACAATAGTAAAGACTATATAAACTTTGAGAATATTATCAAGAGATTTACTTTAATGAGGTTAGAAAAATTCTTATGATACCACGGCTAAAAACTCAAATTAAGCACTATGGGACACTTATAAAACGAGGTCTATTGATTGTAAATATCATTCTTATGTTGATGGCAACTCAAATTTTAATGAATTATACTACTATCATTGAAAGTACAGAAACAATCACAAATCAAGCTTTCAGAGTACAAGAAGAAATAGATTATATTAAAAATTATCAGCTCAAATTTCTAGATTCTGATCATGCAAAGTTTTTCTTATCTCATGAAAATAATATCCTGTGATGAGGAGAAATGGTTGTTGTTTTTAAAGAAAAGAAAACAGAAACTGGAGATCAAAATCAATATATCGAAAAAAAGACTACTCCACGAGAAGAATGGAAAGCCTTTTTTTCTGAGAGATTATAATGTAAGATTATAGTCCTTTATTGACTACAATCTAATCCTACTGCAAAGTTTTTAGAACAATACCATAAAAGTTTTCCAATTCTTTAAATGTACTAAAAACTGCACTTAGTCTAAGAGTATTCTCTAAAATAAAAGTATCTCAACCTATATTTCTTTTCAACAGAAAAGGCTGTTTCTCATAGATTATTTCAATAATTTGATTTATTATAGCATTATGATTCTTTAATCACCAATAATCCTCTGCCATAGATTCCAATATTCAATACTGGGATTTTAATACAAGAGAATACGCATATTTTAACATCTTTTCCGTTCTTTCATAATCTATGTACTTTGTCCATTTATTCAATTTAAACAAACCTTTAGCATTGATACTTTCTTCCAATAAAGGAAGGTATACTGAATCTCATTTCTTAAGATGAGAAAACATATTATTATAAAATCAATATTCTCTGAGGACTGATCATCTATAAATATCTTCAGCAGAAATAGAATGATCAAGTAAAAATCTATAATATTTCTCTTTTACCTGTTCTGATAAGCCGAAATGTTCTTGCAAAAAATATAAAGTAAAAAGGTTCATTTTATATATCCCTCCCCCTATAAGAGAATAAATAGGGTTTCCACCCTTCATTAATTTTTCTCCTAGAAGATAGCCTGCTTGCCAATATTCAAAGGCCTGATCATATTTACCAACCATAGTTAAATACACAACAATATTACTCATTGCATATCCTAATTGCTGAAGAGATGTAGAATTTACTCATGAAAACATAATCTCATAATATGCATCATAAGAATTTTGTCCCATATAAAAATCCTGATTCTTCAAAGCTAAAAAATTTCCGGATAATATTTCTAAGTCTGAAAGTTTTTGATATAATGCTGGGATCTTCATAACTGTTAAATAAGTTTTTAGACTCATATCTATTCAAGAATTCACATACGAATCTTTTGTCCATTTTTCTCCTTTATTCTATATCTCCTCTGGCAATTGAACATCATATTTTCTCATAGACTGAAGTTGAAAAATTGCAGAATAATTGGAGAACCCAGGACCACGATAATTATAGTGATTTTCTATCTCTCTAATATTCTCATTTCCTATATCCTGTTCTACATGTTGATTAACAATATCCTCCATTGTTCTCCATTCTGTCTTTATGAAAGTATACGCAAGATTTTCTTCTCTTGAAACTGGATTATCGTCTGATACAAATAATGATTCATCTACTTTAGGATAATCCCCTCCTCTATTCCACCAAATACAATACCAACATACCATCAATAAAAAGACTCAAAGTATAATCAATTTCTTTTTCATGTTTACATATCTTGTAATAGAACAAAAAATGAGCCATATTTTTTTACAATAAATTATAATCCTAAATGAGCTAAGTTCTCCTTTAGTTTTTCAATTTTATGCTGATAGTCAGCTTGATTTACCTTTTCTCTCTCAATCACTTGTGCAGGAGCCTTGGAAACAAACCTTTCATCCGCCAATTTTCTCTCACAAGAAGCCAATCCTTGTTCAAGTTTAGCAATCTGAATCATAATCTTTTCCTTTTCCGCTTCCAGATCCAAAAGTCCAAGCAAAGGCACGATCAATTCTGATTTTCCAACGACTCTTACTCCTGAAAGTTCAGGTTTCACAATTTCCGCTCCAAAGTCCAAGCTTTCCAATTTTGCCAATTTCATCAAAAAGGCTTTATTCTGAGTCAAAATCTTCATTTCCTCTGGATCGGCAGTTTTGATCAAAGCAGGGACGGCTTTTCAAGGATTGATATTCGCTTCAGCTCTGATATTTCTAAAGGCAGTAATTGCCTCTTGGAGCCAAGCCATCGCAGTTTCCACCTCGGCAGAAATCAGATTTTTTTCACTTTTTGGAAAAGATTGAAGCATAATCGTTTCTCCCTCAGTTTTTAGATGTTGCCACAGTTCCTCGGTGATAAACGGCATAAATGGATGAAGCAGTCTCAAAGCACTTTCTAGCACCTCCCAAAGTACCCATTGTGCAGTCTGCTTACTTTGGAGGTCATCGTTCATATACAGCCTCACCTTTGCCATTTCCACATACCAGTCACAAAAATCTCCCCTGATAAACTCATACACGACTTTCGCCGCCTCATCAAGGGCATATTTATTCAAATAGCTTTCCGTTTCCGCAATCGCAGTATTCAGTCTTGAATAAATCCACTGATCTACCAGTTCAAAAGCTAAATCTGATTTTTTCACCTGTTTGGGATCAAAACCTTCCAAGTTCATCAAAACGAAATTCGTCGCATTCCAAACCTTATTTGCAAAGTTTCTCCCCATTTCAATCAGCTTTTCAGAGAAATGCACATCCTGACCAGCGGAAGTATTGTAAATCATCGTAAATCTGATCGCATCTGCTCCATATTCATCAATGAGCTTCAAAGGATCAGGCGAGTTTCCAAGCGATTTGGACATTTTCCTTCCCAGCTCATCTCTCACGATTCCATGGAAAAACACATCGTGAAATGGCACATCTTTCATCTCATACAGTCCAAACATTACCATTCTTGCTACTCGGAAAAAGATGATATCCGCTCCTGTTACAAGAGTTGAAGTCGGGTAGAAATGCTCCAAAAGTTCAGTTTTTTCTGGTCGTCCCATCGTTGAAAATGGCCAAAGTGCAGAGGAGAACCGAGTATCAAGCACATCATTTTCCTGTTCTAAACTCACTTCTTTCCCATAAAAAGCCAAAGCCTGATTTTTCGCTTCAGATTCGCTTTTTGCCACGAAAACCTTCCCATCAGGTCCATACCAAGCAGGGATTCTATGTCCTCGCCAAATCTGCCTAGAAATACACCAATCTCTAATATTTTCCAGCCAATGATAGTAGACTTTCACCCATCTTTCAGGCTGGATTTTGATTTTCCCAGATTTTACCGCTTCTAGTGCTGGTTCTGCGAGCGGTTTCATCTTTACAAACCACTGCTTAGAAACACGAGGTTCTACAATCGTATCACACCTATAACAATGCCCAACAGCATGCTGATGCTTCCTTACCTGCACCAGATACCCCCCAGCTTCCAAATCAGCTACGATCTGTTTTCTTGCCTCAAAACGATCCAAACCTGCATATTTTCATCAGTTTTCATTTACTTTCCCATCAGGAGTGAAAATATTGATAATCTCCAGTCCTGTCCTTTTCCCTACCTCAAAATCATTCGGATCATGAGCAGGAGTCATCTTCACCACTCCAGTTCCAAACTCTCTATCCACATATTCATCGGCAACGATAGGGATTTCTCTATCCATCAGTGGCAAAAGCACCTTCTTCCCGATCAAATGTTGATACCTTTCATCCTCAGGATGCACTGCAACTCCCGTATCTCCGAGCATCGTTTCAGGCCTCGTGGTCGCAAGAATCAGCTTTTCATCACTTCCCACAATCGGATAGGCAATCTCCCAGAAATGCCCTTCAGAATCCATATGTTCCACCTCATCATCAGCAAGTGCAGTTCCGCACCTCGGACATCGGTTTACCATATATTCTCCCTGATAAATCAGATTATCATGATAAAGCTTCACAAAAATCTCTCTCACCGCTTCAGAAAGTCCTTCATCCATCGTGAATCTTTCCTTTTCCCAATCAAGTGAGTTTCCAAGTTTTCTCTGTTGCTGAGTGATGATCCCACCGTGCTTTTCTTTCCGTTCCCAAGTTTTTTTGATAAATTCTTCTCTTCCAAGGTCTTCTTTGGTCTTTCCTTCCTCTGCCAAGGCTCTTTCTACCTTATTCTGAGTAGCGATTCCTGCGTGGTCAGTTCCTGGCATTCGTAGAGTATTGCATCCAGACATCCTTTTCCATCTCACAAGTACATCTTGAATCGCTTCATCCAGCACATGCCCCATATGGAGAATTCCGGTCACATTTGGAGGAGGAATTACAATACTGAAGTTCGCTTTCTCAGCATCAGTTGTCGCTCTAAAATAGCCTTTTTCTTCCCAAAGTTTTCCTCGCTTTTGTTCTATCTCATTTGGACTATATTTCTCTAGCATAGATCATACATACAAAAAATAAATCCCTCTACTTATAAGAATTTCAAAAAATAAAACAATGGTAGTTTGTGCTTTTTTTCAGCAAATTGTGTTACAGCAGAGTTAAAATGACAGTGCTAGGCAAAAATAGAAATTAAAATACACATTTCTTTTTAATCTTCACTAACACATCTCATAGTTTTCAGTCATAATTAGGAAACTTTGGTCGCAAATCCAAATGATCATGAGGGAAACGAGGAACAAGATGAAAATGCAGATGAGAAACAGATTGCTGAGCATCTTTTCCATTCGCATTTAAGATATTGATTCCTGTCGCTCAAAGTCAAGTTTTATAGGATTTTGCGGTATTTTGCAAAAAGGCAATCAAATTGTTTAGCTCGTCTTCTGGGATATCAAAAAGATTCCTCTCATGTTCAAGCCACATTTGCTCATATATTTTTATCCATAATAGTTATCGATTCTTCTCAATTATCCAAAGTTATCGTTCATTCTTTTATATTATGAACAATTCAAAATGAATGAGTTTTAGCTTCATCTAAAATCATTTCAGGATTATATAAATTTTGACAACCAACCAATACTAAGCTACTGATTGATAAAGGAATAAAAAATCAGATTTTTTTCATTGAAATATATGAAGAGATGAAACTTATTTACTCAATACCCTTGTAGACTCTAAAGCCCTCAAGAAGAAAGTAAAGTTTTCAACTAGATCTGGTATCTTATTATGTTCATACAGATTATACTCCTGTGTGAAAATCGTAAGAGGATCATTCTTCTCTCGTTTTTTACATTTTCACAATAATAGTGGATTTGATGGACCCAAAGCATATCAACACTTCCCAAGAGGAAGCCACAATCCCTTTTTTGATAATAACCAAACTAACATATAAAATTCACCAGATCCACCTCAATCACTAATAATTTGATAGATATACTGATTATTTTTATTACGATGATATAACACTAAAGGTCAGTGCATTGGAGCAGTCCCAAAACCAATCCCTAAGGGTCAATACCTAAAAGTATATCAATATTCTTGTTTTATTCGTTCAAGCATTTTCCCATTAACGACAATCCCTGAAGTAATTTCAGCAATTCATGATCCGTTTTCAATGATTAAGTAGTTAATATTTCCAAGTCAATGAGTATAAAATCAATCTTCATCAGGATTTCATTGATACAGTAGCGAATTTACCATTGAAGAAAGTATTCATCCATTCGGTCGTTTAGGCATTTTTCAAAAATCTTCTCATTTTTCTGAGATACACCTATACAAATCCACAAAATAACGAACAAAAGGATGATCTCAGCCTAAATCCTGATAGTACGAGAGCAAGACTGGATCTTTTCAAGCATAGTTCTTTTGCGGATGAGCTAATGCAGCTTCTAATTTATGATAAAGCTTGAAAATATGGCGATCTACACAGACATCTCTTTCATAGTAAGTTCCAGCGGTTGTTTCATAACCGGTTCCGTATTCTTTGCAAGCATCTAAAAGGTCTTGATGAATCGTGTCTATGAACTTATTTACCGCAGAAGAAGTCTTGGTTTGATATTCAAGAATCAGATTTCTATCTTTTTGAAGTTGCTCATATTCCTCTTTGTCAGAAGCTTTACTTAAGTCTAAGTTTCTATAAAGGTATCCTCAAGGAACGATGTTTTGGCTCATCATTGTTGCTCCGCTGTTTGTAGGATCAGAGGAAGTTTTATAAGACTTTGAACCTTTCTCGCATCAAGTAAAAACTAGGATAGAGAGAACAAATAGAATTAAAAGTCTGTTTTTTTTCATTTTTTCAAAAGAAAATAAACCCCAAAAGATGCAAACTAGTTATGTTTACTTATATTTCAACAATACTAAGCAAAGAAATCTGAATACTTCTCATCATGAGAAATAATTTCATCATATGCATCTGAAGTAGCACCATAAATTCCGATTTCTCAGGTCTTTTTATTTACCCGAAAGCAATAACACTTCAGCTCTACTCAGACAGTTTTCAGCTAAAAAAAGAAAAACAAAAAGGATGAAGTCAGATTATACAATAAAAAGAGAAAATCAAGAAGAGATTAAAGAAAAAATAGACGTATTTTTCATTAAATTCTGCCAAGATCTCTTCAGGTTTTTTAATTTCTTATTTTAATAACATAACAAAAAGAATGGTAATGAATATTTAGCAAAAATCTCAACAACGTAAAACCGCTTTTTTCTTGACAAGGAAAAAAATAACTGTATACTTTAAATGAGCTTTTATCTTCTTAAAAAAAGATATGAAAAACAAAATTTCTTATTCTAACAAAATTGGATTATTTATTTTATTTACCTTATCTGTTCTTTTGTATTGAGTTTTTGTTCTCGCTGAGACGAAAAAGGATTATATAAATCTACAGATAAAAACCCAAAGCCTGAAAAACAACTCATCTACCATCCATTTTAATGCATGAGGAAATAATTTTTGAGGCGGAGCATTGTGGATATCTACCCAAAAGAAGCTCGAAACTCCGAAATATATTCAAACTCCTAATGGATCAGGGAAATATTGTTCTGTAAAAATAGAAGGACTCTATTATAACTCTCAAAGAGGAGAAAGACTTCGACCACTTGATGAAAATAGTCTTGTTTCTCTACAAAAATGAGGAAATCAATACGATTCTCTTAAGGTAAATGGAGGTTTATATACTAGTTGTGGAACTTGAGATCAATATAGTATTTATGGGAACGTTGAACATATTCTTAATAACAATGAACATTTTTATCTTGCGGCTGGTGTAAATTATGATATTCCGAACAACAGGATGAAATCAGATTCTGCATTAAATTGTACACTTCAGCTTGTCAATAACATTACTGCTGTTGGATATCTTTATGATTTTCAGTGAGGAATTGGATTTGTAGGGGGGAATGTTCCTTCTCCTGAAGCTAATAAAAAACTTTCCGAAGCTCTTTCTAATGGAAAATGTATTTCTGATATTTTTAAATTTTCTCGTGAAGATGTTATAGCAGGAGATAAAAATATTCTTTGAACAGAATGGACTATTACAGATACTAACAGCTTTCAAAATCAAAGATGGACTCTAGCTATTCGTTGAATTGTAGGGCTTACCAATAATATTTTTGGCTCTAATAAGACTGATATTGAGGGAAGTTTCTGAAAAGAATCCCAAACAGTTAGAACCTCTTCAGTTTCTCTAGCAAATGCTGTAAATATTGCAAGGAAAAAATCTGAACAGCTTTGTAAATGAAAATGGAATAAAGATACCTGAAATGTTCGCTGTTTCAATAATGATGCAAATCTTTGAGTAAAAACTATCTATCCTATTGGATGAGTAACCTATGTTTTCAAAGATATTGATGCTCAACTCAGTAAATATATGAATTGAGAAGATCAGGCAATTACTATCTTTGTAGATGGAGGAAAATTACTCCTTCCTGGGGCAGTAAATACTTGATCATTAAAGGATTTTGATAGTAATGGATATTTAGCAAATCCTACTGAAGCGACCATTAAAGCAAACTATCTAAAAGGAAACTTTATCATTAATGGAATACTATCTCCAGCAGAAAATACAACTTGAATCACTAATAAGTTGCATGTTCATGGTAAACTCTTAAGTTTTAATACCTTTGACCTCGCAACAGAACAAAGAGAAAATCAGATTTCTTCTCTTTTAAAAGGAGACTTTGATAAGAAATTTATTAACTATAGAGATCTCTTTACTTGGAGATGTGGTGAAGTCGTAGAAGGACTTGCAAGCGATGGAACAAATTGTGGGAAAGGTACAACAAAAGATTTACCAAGAGCTCCATTATCAGTAATTGATATGCAGTTCTCTTCTCCTTTAACGGAATAATCATATTTTAATTTTCTAAACATCAAAAAAAGACCTAAAAATTGGTCTTTTTTTTAATAAAAAACACTTCTTTTAAAAAATAGAAATACTAATATTTTTTATCAAAAAAGTGAACTCAATGAAATGTTAAATTTTGTATTACCAATCATAAAAACACCGTACAACCTATGGTCTAGTAACGATTTAAAAATAATGCAGTTAGTACCTGGTATTGTAATAAATAGCCATTTTTTATACTCAAAAAAAGTCGCTTTTACAACACCCAAAGATGCCAGTCTTTATGCGACTTTTAACTCTATTTTTTGATCAAAAAATCCGTCTTTGGAGGTGCGGAGAATTGAACTCCGGTCTAAAAGGCATACTCATCCCGTTCTACCATTATAGTCAGCTTTTTAACCTAATTTTTATCCTTATTAAGCAGGGAGAAGTGGGAAAGCGACAAACACAAGTCTTCTATTTGACTCAACAAGGTTTTGGTTTCCTGCTCAGATCCGCCTTACTCCTAGCAGGAGTCAGTAGTAAGGTTAGTTACTGGCTTGAAAAGACGACTACGCGTAAGCTTTTACAAGTTCAGCTCTCTTAAGGAGAGATTTTCATGCGTTAGCATTTTTTTGTTGATTGATTTTAGGCTCAGTCAATCATTGAGCAATGGCTCGTGATGGGTACGGATTCCTCTCATCAAATCCAAAGTCACCCCCATAACATTTCAAGTATAACGAAAAATTCTTCTTTTTTCAAGAGGAAAAAACAAATTCTGATGCTTAACTATCTTTCGTTAGGTAAAGGAAAATCTTTCGTAAAAATCTGAATTTGCTTTTTTAGGTCTTCAAGTACTGTGTGATCTCCGCGATTACGAATTGCCTTATCAATAAAAAGAACCATCTTCCTTACATCTTCCTCTAAAATTCCCCTGGTCGTCATCGCAGAAATCCCAATTCTCACACCAGAGGGACGAAAAGGCGGACGAGGATCATGAGGAATAAGCGACTTAGAAACTGAGATACCTACCTGATCAAGCACCTTTTCTACTTCTGCACCATCAAACTCCTCTGCCGAAAAATCCAGCACAATCATATGATTATCAGTTCATCAAGTTACCAGTTTGTATCCGAGATTAAGGAAGCTATGAGCCATAATCTGAGCATTTTTGAGCGTTTGCTTGGTATAATGCTGAAAACCAGCAGTCTGCACCTCTCAAAGTGCAACAGCAATCCCTGCAATGGTATTCATATGGGGTCATCCCTGCATTCCTGGGAAAACTGCACGATCAATCCTCGTTGGGAGATTTTCTATTGTAGATTCTGGCTTTTGGAGAGGATTTCAGACTTTTCCTTTGCTTAAAATCAATGCTCCTCTCGGTCCACGAAGCGATTTATGCGTCGTCGTCATCATCGCATGGAAGCCATAATCTAGTGGATTTTTGAGCAGACCTGCTGCGATAAAGCCTCCGATATGAGAAACATCAGCATAAGCAATCGCTCAGACTTCATTCGCTATTTCTACAAATTTTGCATAATCCAGCTCCCTTGGATAGGCACTGAATCAAGCTAAAATCACCTTTGGTTTCAGTTCCAAAGCTAAACTACGAACTTGCTCAAAATCAATCGTTCCATCAGCTAAAGTCCCATAACTGTGAAAATTGAAAATCTTAGAAATAAAAGTCACTGGAGATCCATGTGTTAAATGTCATCAAAAATCCATTCCCATACCGAGAATGTGATCTCAAGGCTCCATAGCTGCAGTATAAAAGCAGAGATTTGCAGCTGCCCCAGAAAGTGCTTGCACATTTGCATGATCCGCATGAAAAACGGCTTTTGCTCTTTCTATTGCGAGAGTTTCTAGTCTGTCGGTATTTTCCTGTCCTCCATAATATCTTTTTCAAGGGAAACCTTCAGCATATTTATTAGCAAAAACTGAAGCCTGAGCCTGAAGAACCGCAGAAGATTGATAGTTTTCACTCGCGATAAGCTCAATACCTAAAGATTGTCTCTGTGCCTCAGCTTGAATCAGCTTTTGAACTTCTTTATCTTCTCTAATACCTTCAATCATCTCTCAATTCTTTATAAGATAAAAAATCTGAAAACAAACAAAAGACAGAAAAATCTTTTCTCACACTATTTTCTCACTATTCTTTAATCAGTTCTCCCCAATCACCTTGCTTAAGCCCAGCGGCATTACCTTCTTCTACATCAATGTGCATATCCAGAGCATAACTATCTGATACTCTAATAACAACCTCATCAAAAATCAGACTTCTTTCTCCATTGGTTTTTACCTTCACGATTTGTCCATTCGTTACTCCAAAATTTTCTGCATCAGCCACCGTCATATGAATATGCCTTTTAGCAACAATCATTCCTTGAGTAAGTTCAACCTGACCTGCTGGACCGATAATGCTCACTGGAGCTGACCCTTCTAAATCTCCTGATTCTCTGATAGGAGTTGGAGTCCCAAGTTTGAACGTATCTCCAAGCATCACTTCCACCTGAGAAAATTTTCTATAAGGTCCTAAAATTCTGACTTTTGAGATTTCTCATTTTGTACCTTTAATCGTTACACATTCCTCGCATGCGAATTGTCCAGGTTGAGAAAGGTCTTTAATTTTAGTGAGTTCATAATTAGCCCCAAAAAGCGTATTTGCATCAGCCTGTGAAAGATGCACGTGTCTGTTTGATATTCCGATAGGGATTCTCATATTTTTGAAGAAAAAAATAAAAAGCTGACCGAAATACTAGTCAATCAGCTCATTTTTTCAAGGGAAAATCAAAAATTACTCCTCTATACGAACAACTCTCATCTGAGGTTGATCAGAGTTATGATATACCTTTTTTCCGACTAGAATCACTTGATCCCCCTTTTTAACCATCTTTTTTTCTTTAAGAACTTTAACTGCAATCTCCTGATTCTCTGTCATATGAGATCAGAATTTCTCTACTTTTTCAGAAAAAATTCCGTAATTAATCCCTAAAGAGTAATGCAACTTTTCATCAGCAGTGAAAGAAACAACGGGAACATTAGGCTTAAAAGCAGACAAATATCTTGCAAGATTTCCAGAAGAAGAGAAAACCACAATCATCTTAGCATGAATCTCATCTGCGAGCATCAATGCATAACGACCAAGTGATTTTTTGAGAACTTCAGATTCTTCCATAGAATTGATATCAAAATCCTTATGCTTATTATTTGTCAACTTTTCTGCTTCAGCAATCGTTTTTTGCATATATTCAACTGCTTTAACTGGGTATTTTCCAACAGCTGTTTCATCAGAAAGCATTACTGCATCCGCTCTCATCATAACAGAATTATATACATCACTCACCTCTGCCCTCGTAGGGAATGGGTTGGTTACCATACTTTTCATAAGCTCTGTTGCAATAATAACAGGTTTTCAATAAACAAAACACTTATCAAGGATTTTCTTTTGGTAGACGGGAAGCTCATAAATTGGCATTTCAATACCCAAATCACCTCTTGCAATCATTATTCCATCAGAATATCTCACAATATCTTCCAAATTATCAATTGCTTCTTTATTTTCAATCTTGGAA
>CAJZIX010000003.1 GCA_916049765.1 uncultured bacterium | reverse complement strand
GTGAAATGCGTTGATATCGGAAGGAACGCCGAAAGCGAAAGCAGCTAACTACAGAATACTTGACGATGAGGGACGACAGTTCGGGTAGCAAACAGGATTAGATACCCTGGTAGTCCGAACCGTAAATTATGCTTGCTAGATGTTTTTGTCAATTTATTGGCAGGAGTGTCGTAATCTAACGAGTTAAGCAAGTCGCCTGGGTAGTATATTCGCAAGAATGAAACTCAAAGGGATAGGCGGGGGAACACACAAGCAGTGGATTATCTAGATTAATTGGATAATAAGCCAAGAATCTTACCTAGGATTGACATGTATTGTGTCTGCGGTGAAAGTCGCATATCCGTAGCAATACGGAGCTTTACACAGATGGTGCATGGTCGTCGTCAGCTCGTGCCGCAAGGTGTCTAGTTAAGTCTGGAAACGAGCGCAACCCTCATGCTTAGTTAGTATGTCTAAGCAGACTGCTCGGGTAACCGAGAGGAAGGAGAGGATGACGTCAGATCCTCATGCCTCTTACACCTAGGGCCTCATAGATAATACAATGGGTAGGTACAGCGAGAAGCAAGACCGCGAGGTGGAGCAAATCTTTAAAACTACCCCTAGTTCGGATTGTAGTCTGGAACTCGACTACATGAAGTTGGAATTGCTAGTAATGGCAGATCAGCCATGCTGCCGTGAATATGTCCCTGTTCCTTGCACTCACCGCCCGTCAAACCATGGGAGCTGAGGTTCTTTGAAGACTCATTATATGGGTTAAGGAGGAAATCAGTGACTGGGGTTAAGTCGTAACAAGGCATCCCTACCGGAAGGTGGGGATAGACCACCATTCTAATCAAACACTTAAAATTATACACTTTGTCCATTACTTTATCTCTTTTCAGTACTATTGAATAAAAGGAAGCTGACTTTTGAGTCAGTTTTTTCTTTTTTATGGTAAATAAAATCTTATTTAAGAAAAAAAGGAAAAAGTTGCATCAGATTTTTTTTCTCTTATACTTGTAATGTATTTATATTGATTTTTTTTTCATGGAACAACTTAAAAATATTCAACAAGTAGTAGACGATATTAAGTCAATTACGATTCAGTGAGCGACAAATATTGCTAAGGCAGCTTTTGAAATTCTTATCTCAGAATCTAAAAATAAAAGCTTTGAATCTTGATCAGCTTTTTTGGATTTTATTCAACAGGGAATGGAACTCCTTATCTCAGCAAGGCCGACAGAACCAATGCTTTTTAATGGGATGGATTATATTAACTCAGAGATTAAAAAATTGACTCCTATGTCCTCTACTCATGAATGTCAGCAAAAGGTTGAAGAAGCAACACAGTTCTATCTTAATTTAATTAATGAAACTGCAGAAAGAGCTATTTTAAATGGACTTGGAATTATTAATGACGGAGATAATGTTCTTACTCATTGTCATAGCTCCTCTGCTGTTAAAACTCTTAAGCTTCATAAAGTAAAAGGTTTGAAATTTAAAGTGTATAATACTGAGACTAGACCTCTCTTTCAGTGAAGAAAGACAGCAAAGGATTTGATTGAAGCTGGTATTGATACGACTATGGTAGTAGATTGAGTTGCTCCTTTTCTTATGGATGAGGAAAGTGGAACGGATCTTATGATGGATTGTGTGGTTATCGGTTGTGATGCAATTAAACTGGATTGATGAGTAATTAATAAAGTTGGAAGCTATAGTGTCGGACTTTCAGCTTTATTTGCTAATGTTCCAGTCTATATTGCGGGAAATTTACTTAAAGTAGATATTCATGATAAGATTCACATTGAAAGAAGAGAAGATCATGAGGTTTGGAAGGATTCTCCAGAAGGATTAAATTTTTTAAATCTAGCTTTTGATAAGATTCCTCCAAAGTTTATCAGAGGAATTATTACAGAATTTGGAATCATTAAGCCAAGGGATATTAAATCAGTTATTGAAAAAGAATATCCTTGGATGAAAATTAAGAAATAAATTAGATAAAAAAGATATTTTCTTCTTTTATGAGGAGGGAATATTTTTTTATCAGCTAAAAGTTTGAAATATTTTATTTTAGATGTCCACTCCTCTATTTTTTTATATAATGGAAAGTGGTATTTTTTGAAATGTTTTTGTATAACTATATTAGTTTATCTGTAAAGAGAATTCCGTTGAGATGGTCAATTTCATGTTGAAGAATACAGGCATTAAATCCTGAATATTTCTGTTTTTTCCATCTTCCTTTTTTATCCTGAAATTTTACGACAATTCGTTGGTGTCTTTTGACATTTCCCTGTTCTCCAGGAACAGAAAGACAGGCTTCTTCAGAAACTTGCATCTCTTGTGAACTTTCGACAATGCTTGGATTTATGAGAAGTGTTTCTCAGAGAAAGTCTTTTTCAGCATGTTCTCCGCTTGGCATTTTTTTCCATTGTGTTGTCGCAATCATTGCGATATTTTTACCAATTTGTGGAGCGGCGAGTCAGACTCCATCATATGCTCGCATGAGTTCCATTAGAATATCAGCAAAATCTTTGATCTCATTATCAATCTTAGAGATCGTTTTTCATCAGGCTCTCAAAATGCTGTTTTCCTTTCAGGTTTCAAGAGGATAAAAAATTTTTAATTTATCTAGTGTCTGCATTTTTACAGAAATAGTTCTAAAAAACGATATAATTACTAAGTAATGTGGCTATTTACCTAGTAAAAACACTATATCACTTTTTACTTGAAAATCAAGAGTAATTAACTAAACTACTACTTGCAATAATGTTCAACCTATAAGTATTGGAGTGTTAAATATTTATTTGTGGAGGGATGGCAGAGCGGTTGAACGCGGCAGTCTTGAAAACTGTTAACCGATTATTCGGTTCGTGGGTTCAAATCCCACTCCCTCCGCCATTTATGTTTTGATTGTTGTATGACAAAGAACACCAGAGTAAGTAAAGCTAAGGTTTTATTTACGATTGCACAGATTACTATTTTTCTTTGATTGATGGTATATGCGGATGTATTTTGATCTTCTGGATCAGACATGATGATTGTTGTAAATCCTAACTTTATAGGAAGTGAGGAGAATACTGTTGGAATTAATCCTGATAATATAAATATTTCGGATAGTGGAGATGATTTTTCCGTCATTTCTTATATTGTTCAGGAGTGAGATACTTTAGAGAAGATTTCAAAAGAATTCTGAGTTCCTATCAATGATTTGAAAAAATTAAATAAGATAGGAGATGAAGTAAAACCTGGAATGAAGCTTGTTGTAAGTGATAATGAAGAGGGAATTCTCTATGTTGTTCAGAAAGAATGGAGTCTGAGACTTTTTGCTGAGTTTTATAGGCTCAATCTTGAAGATCTTATGACGCTCAACTATATTTCGGATGATAGTGAGATTTTGTATCCAGGACAGGAGTTGTTTATTAATGTGTCAGAACAGAGAGCTTACGATATTGGTCTGCTTGAAAAAGCCCAGCCGGTGCTTCCAAAAGATGAGTTACCAAAAAAACCTTCTATTAAGAAAAAATCTTCAGGAGGAATATATACTGCTAGTGTTGGAACTTCTGTTTCTCAATGAGCTGTTGCTGGATGAAATAGTTGAGGAAAATCAGGAGTTATTTCAAGGTGGTATTATAATCCGAAAGTTTCAAATGGATTTGCTGCTGGTTTCTGTACGTGGTATGCTGCTATTAAATCTCCTTGGATGTTTGATGTGAATGGTAATAGAGGTTTTGGAGGAAATGCAAGAAACTGGTATGCTAATGCTAAAGCGGCTGGATATAAAGTTGGTCAGACTCCAAGAGTTGGTGCAATTATTGTATATAGTGCACTTAGGAGTTCTGCTGGACATGTTGGAATTGTAAGAGAGTATCATCCAGATCAGTGAAAAATGGTTATTGAAGATATGAACTATGCTGGTAGGTATATTGTGACAAAGAGACGAGAGAATGTAAATCGTTGAGGAGTTATTGGATATATTTATCCATAAATATAAGAAACATCTTAACTTTCATTGTTAAGGTGTTTTTTCTAAAGGAGAAATCAGATTTTTTATTCTTGTTTTTAACCTGGAAATAAGTATAGTCATCTCGCTTATTGTTGAAAATGTTCTTTATATGATTGAGAAAGATAATGCAGAGAAATCCAATGTATGCTTATACTCCGAAAAATTTTAAGAGAAGATCTTTTATTCCTCAGCAACAGAGGTTTTCTTGGAATACTCAGAATATTGGGAAAAAACTGATGTGGACGGTAGCAGGATTTGTGGTATTCGGAATTTTTTCATTTTTTATTTATGTTCAGGTTAGGGTCTTGGGAGATCTTCCAGACGTAAGTAAAATCAAGAATATGACCATGATCGAATCTACTGTTATTACTGATAGAAACGGTCAAGAACTTTATAAGATTTTTGATGAAAATAGACAGTATATTGATCTTAAAGATATTAGTAAACATATGATCAATGCTATTGTTGCTGTTGAAGATCAGAGGTTTTGGGATCATGAAGGTTTAGATCCTATGGGAATATTCAGAGCATGATTTAAGACGATGATCGGTAAAAATGGTTGATGAGGATCTACTATTACTCAACAGCTTATTACTAATGTTATGAAGCTCGAAAGACCTTTTGGATGAAGTTTTTTGCAGAAAGTTGATTATAAGCTTAAGCAAATTGTTCTTGCAAAAAGACTTAATAATGTGCTCCAAAAACAGATTAAGGCTGAAAATAAAAATCTGACTAATGAGCAAGTAAAGCATGAGATGAAAAACAAGGTGTTAGAGTTATATTTAAATTATGTGTTTTTGGGAAATAATGCTTATGGAGTTCAGGCTGCAAGTAAGACTTATTTTGGGAAGGGGGCTAAAGATTTGACAGTTTTAGAATCTGCGATTCTTGCTTCTATTCCAAAGGCTCCTACAAGATATGATCCTTATAAATCTACTTCTCTTTTGGGATCCTTTAAAATTACTGATGGAAATAAAAAGGAATACGCTTTTGATGGTAATTTAAAATCTTTGATTTTGAGTAAATATAGAGAAAATCTGATTCAAGCTGATTTTTCAAATAAGAAGAGTAGCGAAACGTTTGTAAAATTTGTGATTGGGCTTTGTCCTTCTAGTGTTACGCTTGATTGAAAAGAGTACTATGTTAAATATGAGAATGGAAGAGCTGAATTTGCGCTTGGTAGAATGTATGAAGATGGAAAAATTAGTGAAAAAGAGCTGAAGTCAGCTTTCTTTGAGACTTTTACAAAGACGTTTGAGAAGAGTGCTTTTGATATTAGGGCTCCACATTTCGTATTTTGGATTAAAGATTTGTTAGAAAAAGAATATGGAACTTGAATTACTAAAGAAGGTGGACTTATTGTGAAGACTTCTCTTGATTATGAGATTCAGAAGTTAGCAGAAGCAGCACTTTCGAATAATAAGGCAGCATTTTTTGAAAATGGTGCAACGAATGGGTCAATGCTATATCTTGATTCTCATAATGGAGATGTGCTTGCTTATGTAGGTTCTCTTGATTACTTTAATAAAGATATTCAAGGGCAGAATGATATGGTAAGGAGTCCTAGACAGTCTGGTTCCTCTATTAAGCCTTTGATTTATGCGCTTGGATTTGATAAACTTCCGCTTACGATTGATACTCCAATTTATGATATTTTCTTTAAGGCAGGAAAGGATACTCCAAATAATGCTGATGGAAGATTTGATGGAATGCTTCCGCTTAAAAAGGCTCTTGGATTTAGTAGAAATATTCCAGCAGTAAAAATGTTCTTTGCTGTCGGAGGAGAGGCTGTTGTAAAACCTTATTTGCAGAGTTTGGGTCTTTCCGGAATTAAAAATACTATTGAATACTGATATCCTCTTTCATTAGGTGCTGGAGAAGTAAGTATGCTTGAACTTGCTGGAGCTTATTCAAATCTTTCTACACCTACTCCTGGTAAAATTAATCCGATTTTAGAGATTAAAGCCAGTGATGGAAAAATCCTCTATACAAAAGAAGTAGAAACGAAACAAAATATTATTAAGCCTGGAATTATTTCTTTGATGTGGAAGATCCTTGCGGATCCAAATAATAGGATTTGAGTCTGGGTTTCTAAATTTAATGTTAAAGGATTAACTTATGCACTTAAGACCTGAACTTCTGATGTAAAAACAGAGAAAGGAGGTCGTCCAAGGGATTGATGGTTGGCAGCTTATACCCCAAGTAGAGTGATTATGATGTGGGCTGGAAATGCTAATGCAACTCCAATGAATAGAAATGCTTATGGAGGAACGATTCATGCGAATAGTATTAAAACATTTCTTTCAAGTCTTCTTGCAAATAATTATCTCAGTAATGAAGAAATGCCAAATAAAGATACTGCAGGGATTAGTATTTCAAAAATCTCTGGAAAGCTTCCTGGAGAAACAACACCGGCTAATCTTGTTATTCAGACCCTTTGACGAAATGGACGTTTGCCAAAAGAAATTGAGAGTCCTATTACAGAAATTGAGATAGATACTTCTTGTTACGGAAAAGCAAGTCCTTTAACTCCTATAGAACAACTTAAAAAAGGTTTTTTGGCTCAGGCTTCTACGTTTATGCCGAATAAGATGGATTTGGAAGATATTAGAAATTATTGGAAGCAACAAATGTGATCTTGAGTACAACATACTTTCAATTTATTTTTTGAAGAGCCTCAAAGCTTCTGTGAAAATAGACAACCAAGTTTGAATGATTCGATAGCGATTACGATATTAAAACCACAGGCGAATGGAAACTTTGCAAAGAAAAATGTCATTTCTTTTAATGTTAAATCACCTACTGCTATTAAAAAAATTAATATTACTCTTGATGGTAATACCGTTAAGTCATTTATAGAAAACAGTGCTGAAATCTTTGCTTCTAAAGATATTGATCTTTCAAATTATCCTAATGGAAATCATACGCTTGGAATAACAGTAATTGATGAAATGAATGCTACAAAAACTACTACTGTTCCTGTTAAGCTTGTTTCAGAGGATAAGACTCCTCCACTCCTTAGAAAAGATCAGAGTTCTGTGAGTAGAACCGAAGATGGAAAGTATGAGGTTAATTTGCTTTTTGATGATGATACTTCATGAGTAAAGTGAGGAAAAATTATTGAAACGAGTTGATGAAAGGTTGTAAATACTTTTAAGCTCCAAGCTACGAGTTTTACTGTTAATGTTCCAAATTTGAGACTTGAGGTTGAAGACTTTTATGGAAATGTTTTGAAACAGGAGCTTAATCTAGACTCCTTGTAAAAGATTGTGCTATAAAAAAGGAAAAATCTGGGAGAAAATCAGATTTTTTCTTTTGAAAAGGTAAGAGAAAAAAATATACTCTTGTCTGTTGCTTTTTTACCTTGTAGAAAAGAATTTTATGATAAAAAAAGAATTAAAAATTTGAAAAATAAAGCGAATCTATCTATCTAAACCTAATCATCATGAATTAGAAGAGGTTGTAAAGAATCTCAACCTCCATGAAATGGTAGAACAAGATATTTTGGAGCCTAGTGCTCATGATAAGATTGATATCTATGATGATTGTATTTTTTTAATTATGCATTTTCCTAAGTATAATGAAAAACTTTGAAAATATGTTTCTAATGAAATGAATATTATTCTAGGTAAGGATTTTATCATAACTTTAACTAAATATCCAACTAATAATATAGAGAAGATTAGGCAAGAATATGAACAAGAAATTAAAGAAGAATGAGAGGAGGCGGAAGATTATAAGATTTCTCCTTATTATATTCTCTATAAGATTATTGATGTTATGTATGATAAGATTATCTTAGGGCTCAATAAATTTAACCTAGATCTTATGGAGATGGAAAAGCAGGTTTTTGATAAAAATTTTGTGGATACAGAACTGCTAAAAAAGGTTTTAATCAAAAAAAGAAATGCGGTTTTACTCAAGACTATTATTGCTCCTCAGGAGGAAATTTTGTTGGAGCTTCAGAAAGCAACTGCTAACTTTTATGAGGGAGATCTTGATGTTTATTTTGAGGACTTGGAATATAAAACAAGTAAAATTTTGGGACATATTATAAGTATTCATGAAAATATTGATTCTATTTGAGATATTTTCAATACTCTAACAAATATGATGACTAATACTAATCTTTGAATTTTGACGGTTTTGACAGTAATTATCTGAATTATGACTATGATTAGTGGAATTTATGGTATGAATATTGTCCTTCCAATGCAGGAAAATCCTTGGGCTTTTGTGATTCTTATGGGGTTTATGTTTAGTATGGCTCTGATTACGGTCCTTGTCTTTAAAAGAAAGAAGCGATTTTAATTTTTTATTCCTTTTGTTCTATGTCTAGAAAGCAAAAAAAATCAAAAATCAGAATTCTTGTTGTTTTTCTTGTTCTTTTAGGGGTGTGGTGTACACTTCGTCTTGGGTATAATGCTCCTCTGGTTTTTGATGAAAATACTCAAATTGAAATTGAAGAGTGAGATACGCTAGCTAAGTTCTATTCACATCTTAATGGTTATCATAAGTTTATGATGAAACTTTGGCTTAGAAATCATAAGGATCTTATTCCTCCTCTTCAAAAAGGAAAGTATGCTTTGAATGGTAGCTATCAAAAAAAAGAACTGTTAGAACAATTAGCTAAAGGTCCAGAGAAGGCTTTTATCCGTATGACGATACTTGAGGGGTGGTCAATTTATGATATTGATCAAGAATTGACACAAAAAGGTTTAATTCAGGCTGGAGAATTTGTAAATAAGGCAAGTGATTTGAGTCTTATCCAGCGTTTAAAGTCAAATTTTTCTTTTTTGTCTATTTTGCCTGAAGGAAAATCACTTGAAGGTTTTCTTTATCCTGATACCTATTTTTTGGATCAGAATTGAGATATTTCTGAACAACTTCTTACTGCTCAACTGAAAAATTTTCAGCAAAAAATATGGGATTCTTATCATGAAAAGATTGTTTCTTTCTGATATAATCTTTCTCCATATCAAGTAGTGATTCTTGCTTCAGTGATAGAAAATGAAGAAAAAAAATCTGAAAATAAACCTATTATTGCAGGAATTTTTCTCAATAGACTTGAAAGAGGGATGAGACTGGATGCAGATGTAACCTTGTGTTATGGATTGAAGGTTACGCATGATAAATGTCGTCAAAATATCGTTCCAAATCTTTCTGATTCGACAAATCCTTATAACACGAGGCAGGTTTTAGGCTTAATGCCAACACCAATATCCTCTCCAAGTGAAGAAACTTTTTCTGCTTTATTAAATTTTAAAAAAACAGATTATCTTTTTTATCTTCATGATCAACTAGGAGGAATTCACTATGGGACTACTAATGAAGAACATATTTCAAATGTTGCGATATATTTGAGATAAGGAGATTACTAGAAAGGAAGTATTAAGATTTTCTTGTTGTTTATTTTTGAAAATTCTCTTGCATTTAAGGAGAAATTTCTTATAAAGAATTTCGCTATCTTCTTGTGCCAAGGTAGCTCAGTGGTAGAGCAGAGGCCTGAAAAGCCTTGTGTCGGCAGTTCGATTCTGCCTCTTGGCACCACTAAAATGATATGTATGAGAAAAGAATGGGCGTGTAGCTCAGGCGGTTAGAGCGCACCTCTGATAAGGGTGAGGTCGGTGGTTCGAGTCCACCCACGCCCACCATTCTTTCTCGGGAATTAGCTCAGATGGCTAGAGCGCTTGGTTTGGGACCAAGAGGTCGCGAGTTCGAGTCCCGCATTCCCGAGGTTAAAAAGATTGCTAATTTAGAAAATAAGAAGTTCTCTAGATATATTGCCTTACTTGATTTGGTTAAATATTTGGAGAGTGGTTTTGAAATAGGGTTGGTAGCTCACTATCTTTTAGTGGGGTCTGCCAAATGATCAAGATCAACTTTTTTTTTGAAGAATTACTTGCAATTATGGAGGAAATTGTTATATAGTTTAGTTATGTTTAACTTTTAGTTTATTAAACAGTATTACTATGGCTACTAAACCACACGTAAATGTTGGAACTATTGGTCACGTTGATCACGGTAAGACAACATTAACTGCTGCTCTTACAGCTGTTGCTGCTACAAAAGGGTATGCTCAATTTACGGCGTATGATCAGATTGATAACGCTCCAGAAGAGAAGGCAAGAGGTATTACCATTGCCTCTAGGCATGTAGAGTATGAAACTGACAACAGACATTATGCTCATATCGACTGTCCGGGGCATGCTGACTATGTAAAGAATATGATCGTAGGTGCTGCTCAGATGGATGGAGCTATTCTTCTTTGTTCTGCTGTTGATGGACCTATGCCTCAGACAAGAGAACATATTCTTTTGGCTAAGCAGGTTAATGTGCCAAAGATTGTTGTTTTCTTGAATAAATGTGATATGGTAGATGATCCTGATATGATTGATCTTGTAGAAGAAGAAATCAGAGAGATTCTTAAGAAGAATGGTTTTGATGAAAATTGTCCTATTATTAGAGGATCAGCTCTTAAGGCTGTTGAAAATCCTACTGATGAGACTGCTGCAAAGCCTATTTGGGAACTTTTTGAGGCGTTAGATACTTATATTCCAGTTCCTGAAAGGGATAATGATAAACCTTTCTTGATGCCAGTTGAAGATGTGTTCTCTATTAAGGGTAGAGGTACTGTGGCAACAGGAAGAATTGAAAGAGGTATTGTAAAAATGAATGACGAGCTTGAACTTCTTGGTCTTGGTGCTGATCCTTTGAAGACTGTAGTTACAGGTATTGAAATGTTTCATAAGGCATGGGATCAGGCAGAGTCTGGTATGAATGTTGGGCTTTTGCTTAGAGGTGTAGATAAGGATGCTATTGAAAGAGGACAGGTGCTTTGTAAGCCAGGTACTGTAAAAACTTATAAGAAATTCGAAGCAGAGGTATATGTGCTTAAGAAGGAAGAAGGTGGAAGACATACTCCATTTATGAGTGGATATAGACCTCAGTTCTTTATGAGAACTACTGATGTTACTGGTAATATTGAGCTTGCAGCTGGCGTAGAAATGATTATGCCAGGTGATAATGCAAAGATTATTGTTGATCTTATCTATCCAGTTGCTATGGAAGAAGGTTTGAGATTTGCAATTAGAGAAGGAGGTAGAACTGTTGGTGCTGGAGTAGTTACAAAAGTACTTGAATAATTTACTATAGAGATACAGACCTTGGAAGAGGTTTAAGGTTAAGTTCTGGGGTCTGTTTTCTTATATTTATTTTTGCTATCAAAAGGATATATGTCGGCTGTAAAAAAAGATCAGACTCCAAAATTAAGAATTAAGTTAAAGAGCTATGATGTGAGAATGTTGGAAGCTTCTGTTTCTAAAGTTGTAGGACTTTTGGTAAAATCAGGTGCTCAGATTAAGGGGCCGATTCCTTTGCCAAAAAAAAGGAAGGTGTATACAGTATTGAGATCAAACTTTAAGTTTAAGAAAGCGAGGGAACAGTTTGAGAGGATTTCTTATACAAGAGTCTTGGATGTTGTGGAAACTGGAGGAAAGACAATGGAATATCTTCAAAATCTTTCTATTCCTGTAGGAGTTCTTGTGGATGTTAAAGTTTTCTAGATTTAGAGAATTATAAAATACGAATTACGGATTGTGGATATGGAATCTATTCGTAATTGGTAATTTGTGCTTTGTTTTAATTGATCAGAATTTGTTAGTATGGCAAGTAAAGGAGGAGTTGTGGTTGCAAAACAGGAGATGACTAAAATGTGGATTGATGATAAATTTGTAGCAGTTACTCTTGCTAAGGTTCTTCCACAGGAAATTATTAGATATAAAACTCAGGAAAGGGATGGATATTCTGCTGTAGTTGTTGGGGTTGAAAAAAAAGAACTCAATAAAGAGAAGGGACAGAAGTTGGTGTACGACATGGTGACAGAATTCCCTGTAGATGAGTCGTTCGCTTCTGCTTATGAGGCAGGAAAGTCTTTTGATGTTTCTTTATTAGAAGGAGTGTCTTCTCTTACTGTGACTGGAATGAGTAAGGGAAAGTGATATCAAGGGCTTGTAAAGAGGTGTAATATTAAAGGGGGTCCTGCTACTCATGGACATAAATTTTCTAGGGCTTGAGGTTCAAAAGGTAATAGAAAACCAAGGAGAACTATGAAGTGACACCCTCATGCATGACATATGGGGTCAGAACAGCTTACACTTAAGAAAATTCCTCTTTTGAATATTATGGAAAAGGATGGTGCTAGATTCTTAATTGTTAAGGGTTCTTTGCCTGGTGCAAGAAATGGAAAATTAAAGTGTTTTGTAGAATAATTTTTTATGACCTTATAGATAATTGAAGATGGTATATACAGTTGATGTGTATGATAAAAATGGGAAGGTTACTTCAAAAGTTGATTTGAATCCAGAGCTTTTTTCTGATGAAATTATAAATCCTTCTCTTATTCATGAATATCTCCTGCTCCAGCAAGCAAATGCTCGTAATGTGATTGCTTCTACAAAAACGAGGGCTGAGGTTTCTGGTTCTGGTAGAAAGCTTTATAAGCAAAAATGAACTGGTAATGCGAGAGTTGGTGATAAAAATTCTCCTATCAGAAGGCATGGTGGGGTTGCTTTTGGACCTACATCAGAGAGAAATTTTGAAAAAACGATGACTAAGAAGGCAAGGAAATTGGCTCTTAATGGACTTTTGACTTTAAAAGTGAAAGAGGGGGTTATTTCAGCTTTGGATATTGAATCTATGGATCCGAGTACAAAAAATGCTATTTCGCTTCTTGCTAAAATGGGGAATGAGGGTAAAAAGGTGCTTTTTGTCCTTGATAAAAAGGAAGAAGGTGTTGTTAAATCTTTTAGAAATATTGAGGGGTTGAAGTATCTTTTAGTAGATTATCTTAATCCTTATGATCTTATAAATGCTGAAGCTATTGTCTTTATGAGGCCGGCACTTGATTTTGTAAATCAGGCTTAGTTTATTATTTATGTTTTTGTTTACAACAATATGACATTCAAAGAGAAATTGCAGAGAAGGGCGAGAAAAGATGTTGCACAAAAGGTACTTTTGAAATTTAGTCCTTATGATATTATCCTTGCTCCTGTGTTAACTGAAAAGACTTATAAACAGCAAGAAGTTGCTAATAAATATGTTTTTAAAGTGCATAGTGATGCTAATAAAAATGATATTGATGCTGCTATTCAGTATCTTTATAAGGTAACTCCTCTTAAGATTAATGTTGTAAATACTGCTTTTAAGGGAAGAGAAAGAAGAAAACTTGTAAAGAGGGCCTTTAAAAAGGCAATAGTAACTTTGGGAGAAAAAGAGAAGATTGATTTTGCTGTGTAGTTGTTTTCTTTAGTAATTATAATGTTTTGTTCAGATGGCTGTAAAGAAATATAAACCATATACTCCATCCAGGAGATTTATGATTGGGTATGACTTTTCAGAGCTTACTAAAAAGAGGCCTGAAAAATCGTTGACTACCATGATTGGAAGAACTGGAGGAAGAAATAATCAGGGGAGAATTACTTCTAGGTTTATGGCGGGGGGACATAAGAGACTGTATAGGGTGATAGACTTCAAGGGGTATAATAAAGTTGATATTCCTGCGAAGGTTGCTGCAGTAGAGTATGATCCTTATAGAACTGCTAGAATTGCTCTTTTGTACTATGTTGATGGAGAAAAGAGGTATGTTTTGGCTTGGAAGGGTGTGAAGGTTGGTCAGGTTGTAATGAATGGTGTTAAGGGGGAAATTGCTCCAGGAAATAGAAGACAACTTAAGGATATTCCTGAAGGGATGACTATCTTTAATCTTGAGGTTACTCCTTTTTCAGAAGGAAAACTGATTAAGTCTGCTGGTGGTTTTGCTACTTTGGCAGGTAGAGATGAAGCATTGAGAGTTGTGTTTGTTAAAATGCCTTCAGGAGAAGTAAGAAAATTTAATGAAAATTGCTGGGCAACACTTGGTGAGGTTTCTAATGCAGATCATAAAAATATTGAAATTGGTAAGGCTGGAAGACAAAGACGACTTGGTAGAAAGCCGAGAGTGCTTGGAAAGAACATGAACCCTGTTGACCATCCACACGGAGGTGGAGAAGCTCACTCTCCTATTGGTTCTAAAAGAGGACCTAAATCATTTAGTGGAAAACTTGTTTCTGCTGGAATGAAAACAAGAAGAGGAAAGAAGTGGTCAGATAAATTTATTGTTTCAAAGAGAAAATAATCTTCCGATTCCGTTTTATTTAGATATGTTTTGTTAAATGGCTAGATCTCTGAAAAAAGGTTTCTATGTGAATGAAAAACTTATGAATAAAGTTTTGAAAATGAATGAAACTTGAGATAAGAAAGTGATTAAAGTTTGGGATAGGGCTTGTCATATTGTTCCTGAGTTTATTGGATATACCTTTGCTGTGCATAATGGAAAACAATTTGTGAGTGTATATGTGACTGAAGACATGCTAGGGCATAGATTGGGGGAGTTTGTTCCTACGAGAACTTTTAGGGGACATCCTTTCTAATATCTCTATCTGAAGAAAAGCTTCAGGTTTTGAAACTATTTACTTTACTTGTGTAAAATTATATTGTTATGAGTAATCAGGTTACAGCAACGTTAAAATATGCGCTTCTTTCTGATAGAAAGCTTAATCTTATTGCTGATCTTGTGAGATGAAAGAAGGTGACTGCTGCATTAGATATGCTTGAATTTATGCCAAAGAAGGGTGCGAGAGTGCTTCATAAACTTATTAAGTCGGCAGCAGCAAATGCTGTGAATAATAATAAGCTTCCGCTTGACCAGCTCTTTATTGAGAGAATTGAAGTTGGAAGGGGTCCTAAGATTAAGAGAGTAAGATTTGTTTCTAGGTCTAGGGTTAGTCATTATGAAAAATACAGAGCATATGTGAAAGTTATTTTAAATACTAAGTAGTTTGTGAGGATGTGACAAAAGGTAAATCCAGTTGGAATGAGAGTTGGGATTATGAAATCACGACCATCAGAATGGTTTGCTAAAACAAGAAAAATGAATGCAGACTTTTTTGTAGAAGATATCCAAATCAGAGATTTCGTTGAAAAGCAACTCGCAAGATCTGGTGTGGCTAAAATTGTAATTAGGAAGACGCTTAAAGAAGGTGAAATTATTGTCTTTGCTTCAAAGGTTGGTGTTCTTATGGGGAAGAATGGAGAAAGAATTAAAAAGTTGGAAAGTGATCTTTGTAAGAGATTTGGAAAGCCATTCAAGATTAATGTGAAAGAAGTGAGAGTTCCTGAGCTTTCTGCGAAGATTATGGCTGAGTATGTTGCCTCTCAACTTGAAGCTAGGATGCCATATAGAAAAGTAGTAAAGAATGTACTTGCTAAAGTTATGGAAAAGGGGGCTAATGGTATTAAGATTCAGATTGGAGGAAGACTTTGAGGTGCAGATATCGCAAGAAGTGAAAAATTTATTGATGGTAGGGTTTCTCTTCAGACTTTTAGATCAGATATTGATTATCATTATCTTCAGGCTATGACGAAGTATGGAGTACTTTGAATTAAGGTTTGGATTGAAAAAGGAGTGATTCCTTCATCAAAGAAAAAAGGAAAAAAAACTCTGAATCTAGATTAAGAATGGGTTTGAGATTTCAATTTTAATTGATCAGTTGTTATTATCATGTTATTGACTCCAAAGAAATGGAAATATAGAAAGCAGATCGTTCCTTCTCTTAAGGGAAAAAGTGCGAGAGGAACTACAATTTCTTTCTGAGAATATGGTCTTAAGGCTACAACGAGTGGTTATGTTACTAATAAACAGTTAGAAGCGGCTAGAAAAGTGATCGTTAGACATACTAGGAAGGTTGGTCAGCTTTGGATGAGAGTGTTTCCTGATACACCGATTACTAAGAAAGGATTAGAAATGCCGATGGGATCTGGAAAGGGAGATGTAGATATTTATGCAGCTCCAGTGAAGAAAGGAAGAGTGCTTTTTGAAATTTCTGGGCTTTCAAGGGAATTGGCTGAGGAAGTAATTATAAGTGCTGCAAAGAAGTTGCCAATTAAAGCAAGATTTGTGGCTAAGGGTGAAATTAAATAATGTTTTTATACCTCTAAAGAAGTTGTTATAATGAAAGGGACTGGTTTATTTATGAAAGAGCTTGCTGGTAAGAGTGTGAAAGAATTGGTAGCTATGAGAAAACAGGCTAGACATGAGCTTTTTGAACTCAGAATGAAAAATAGCGTAAGAGCTCTTAAAGAAACCCATAAGATAGGAGATCTTAGAGTTAAGATTGCTAGGATCAATACCGTTTTACACTCTAAAGTGAATGCATAATGACGATTATCGGTGAAAAAAATATTAAAGAACTCATTGGTGAGGTGGTAAGTGATAAAATGGATCAGACTTGTGTAGTTTTGGTAAAGTCTGTAAAAATGCATCCTATCTATAAAAAAAGATTTGTGGTGAGAAAAAAGTACTATGCTCATAATGCAGAAAATAAAGCAGTTCTTGGTAATACTGTAAAGTTGAGATTGGTAAAACCAATTTCTAGACTTAAAAGATGGAATATTATTGAGATCTTATAGTTTTAATTAGTTTTTGTTTTGAACGATGTTGCAACAGGAATCGTTAGTTGTGGTAGCTGATAACACCCAGGCAAAAAAGGCGAAAATTATCAGAGTATTAAAGGGTTCTTATGGAAGAATAGCGCATGTTGGAGATAGAGTTGTTGTTGCTATTAAAGATGCAGCACCTACTGCTTCAGTGAAAAAAGGGCAGGTAGTTCAGGCTGTAGTAGTGAGAACTAAAAAAGAGATTGCTAGAAAAGATTGAACTTATATTAGATTTGCTGATAATGCAATTGTTCTTTTAACGAAGGATGCAAAAGGAAATATGAATCCTATTGGTAAAAGAGTTTTTGGTCCTGTGGCAAGAGAATTAAGAGAAAAATATAGACCAATTACTAATATGGCAGAAGAAGTATTGTAATTTGACTATGAACTTTATTTGTAACGAGATGTTCTGATGAAAAAATTGAGAAAAGGTGATCCAGTTATCGTGATTGCATGAAAATCAAAAGGTAGCGTTTCTGTAATAGAAGCTCTAGATGGAGATATGGTAACTGTAAAGGATGTGAATGTTGTAAAAAAGGCAGTTAAAGGACAAGGGTTTGTGAAAAAGACTTTGCCGCTTCATGTTTCTAATGTTGCTTACTATCTTGCGGATCAGAAAAAGGCTACAAAGATTTGACTTGAGATTACGAAAGAAGGTAGAAGAGTGAGAAAAGCAAAGGTTACTGGAAAAATTATTGATTAATTGTTTTAAATATTTTTGATGGTTTAGCTATGAAAAAATCTGAGTTGTTTGCAAAGCTTAAGGATCATTTGAACCTTAAAAACATCAATCAAGCTCCAAAGGTGGATAAAGTGATTGTTGCTATGGGGATTGGATCTTTGGTAACAAGAAAAGGACATAAAGATTTTGAAGAATTTGAAAAAAATCTGATTAGAATTACGGGTCAGAAGCCTGTGTTGATAAAATCAAAGAAGGCTATTTCAAACTTTAAACTCAGAGAAGGGATGCCAGTAATGTTAAAGGTGACTTTGAGAGGAGAAAGAGCTTATGATTTCTTGGATAGATTTTGTAAACTAGTGCTTCCTAGAGTAAGAGACTTTTCAGGGGTTTCTAAGAAAAATTTTGACCCAAAGGGTAATCTTAATCTTGGGCTTCAGAATTATAATATCTTTCCTGAGCTTTGAGTAGATGATGTGACACTTCCGATGGGAATCCAACTTACTGTTGTAAGTACTGCGGGAACTCCAGAAGGAACTCAGACACTACTTCAGGAACTAGGATTTATCTTCAAATAATATGGTATTTATCTTTATTGTGAAATAACCAATGGCAAGAACAGCATTAAAAGCTAAACAATGAAAAATGTTTGAAAAGAGGTTCGTGAAAGGAGAGAATCTTGAGCAACCTACAAAATATTATAATAGATGTAGACTTTGTGGAAGGTCAAAGGCGTATATTAGAGATTTTGGAATTTGTAGAGTATGCCTTAGAAGATATGCAAGAGAAGGGCTAATTATGGGGCTTAGAAAGGCAAGTTGGTAATTGTTTAATTTTATTTTATGAATCGTATCACTAAGATGAGTTATGTTAATGCGCCAATTCATGATTTGTTAATCAGGATCAAGAATGCATATATGGCGAGAAAAACAACTGTAGATGGAGTGGTTTTCTCAAAATTTAAGGTAAATGTTCTTGAGCTTTTGAAGCAATATGGATTTGTGAAAGATTTTGAAGTGCAGGAAGTGAATGGAAAGAAATTTCTTACTCTTCAGTTAAAAAAAGTAGTAAATCCTGTGAATGATATTCCTTCTGTGAAGTTTTTTTCTAAGCCATCTAGACCTTGGTATGTTGGATATAAAGATTTGAAAACGGTTGCTGGTGGGAAGGGGCTTGGTATAATTTCGACAAATCAGGGACTTTTGCCAGTGCATGTTGCTAAAGCAAAGAAACTTGGTGGAGAATTGATTGCTGAAATCTATTAGTCTTTGTGCTATATTGTACTTTACTATTTAAGTTGCTATCTAAATGTCAAAAATTGGTAAGAAGCCTCTTGTAATCCCTCAGGGAGTAGAAGTAGACTTGAAGGAAACTGCGGTGCAGGTGAAAGGACCGAAAGGAACATTGGATCTTCATTTGCCATACGGAGTGAAAATTGAAAAAAACGAATCAGAATTAGTTTTTTCTATTCTTGATGATCAATATAAGAATCTTTGGGGATTAGCGAGAACTCTTGTTGCTAATATGGTTGAAGGGGTTTCTAATGGATATGAAAAGAAATTACTTATTATTGGAGTAGGATACTCAGCAAAGATTGAAGGAAATACTCTTATACTTTCTCTTGGATATGCTCACAAGGTAAACTTTCCGATTCCAGAAGCTATTGAAATAAGAACAGAGCAAGATCCAAAAGGTAATACTGTAGTTTTTATCTCAGGAATCAGTAAAGAATTGGTTGGTGAAGTGGCTGCGAAGCTTAGAAGTATGAAAAAGCCTGAACCTTACAAAGGAAAGGGAATTAGATACTTTGATGAGTTCGTGAAAATTAAACCAGGTAAATCTGCGAAAAAATAATAGTGTTCAGTTTTAGATTGTTATTTCGGTATACAAATGAGTTATTTGAAGAATAAACTCCAAGAAAAGATTAGTAAATATTTGAGAAGGAAGAATAAGGTAAATACTAAGATTAAGGCATTGAATCCTGAATTTAGACTTTTGATTCAAAGATCTAATCTTTATGTAAAAGCTCAGGTGTTGGGAGCTGACGGAGTTGTTATTGCAACAACTACAGATAAAGCTGCTGTTGGAGCTACTAAAACTGAAAGAGCTGCTGCTGCGGGTGAAGCGTTTGCTGCAGTGCTAAAAGAAAAAAAAGTTGAAAAACTGACTTTTGATAGGAATGGATTCCTCTATCATGGAAGGATTAAAGCTTTCGCTGATGGACTTAGAAATGGGGGTATTCAGTTTTAAGTGAGTATATTGTATTTATCTATATAATCTATGATGTCTATGAGATCAGAAAAGGACAATAAGAGAGATGTAAGGAGAGAAAAGCCAAAGAAGGAGTTTGAAGAGCTTCTTTTGGAAGTGAGAAGAGTAACGAGAGTTACTACTGGAGGTAGAAGGCTTTCTTTCAGAGCAACAATCTTAGTTGGAAATAAAAAAGGTAAAATCTGACTTGGAATTTCAAAGGGTAATGATGTGGCAAGTGCAGTTCAAAAGGCTTCTCATGAGGCTTATAAGAACTTGTTTGAAGTGCCTTTGACCAAGAATGATACGGTTCCTTATCCAATTGCTTTGAAGTATAAGGCTTGTGTAGTTAAGCTTTTGCCAGCATCAGAAGGTACCGGACTTAAGGCAGGTTCTTCTATTAGATCTGTTTTGGAACTTGCAGGATATTCAAATATCCTTTCTAAGATGGTAGGTTCAAATAATAAGCTTAATAATGCATTAGCTACGATTAGAGCTTTGTCTGCTTATAAACATGCAGATTATTTCTCTTCCCTTAAAGGAGGAAAGACAGAATTAGCTTTGGATGAAAATAATCATTCTGAGGGAGAAAGGACTGTAGAGGATGTTAATACAAAGTCAACTTCAAAGAAACCTTCATCTAAAACATTAACAAAAGTTGTTAAAGAGGAACTTTCATCTGAGGAAACTACTATGAAAAAGGCTCCAGCTAAAAAAGCTGCTCCTAAAAAGACAGCAAAAAAAGAAGATTAATAGCTTTTAACTGAATAAATGTGTTATAATAATGAAACTTCACAGCTTAGTGAGAAGTAAGGGACTTACTGATAAACTTAGAAGAAGAGGAAGATGAAATGCCTCAGGAAGGGGAAATACTTCAGGAAGGGGGTCTAATGGTCAGAAGTCAAGAAGTGGACATTCTATGAAGCCATTCTTTGAAGGAGGACAGACTTCTATTGTTCAAAGAATGCCTAAGCATAGGGGGTTCAAGAGGTATTACAAGCTTGTTACTCCAATCCAGAATGTGAATTTGAATGCTCTTCAGAAAGATGAAAGAGTTACGACAGTTGTAACTAAAGAACTTCTTTGGGAGTTGGGGTATATTCGTTCTGCTGAAGTTGCAGTAAAGGTACTTGGAACTGGAGATCTTGAAAAAGCTTTGTCCTTTGAAGGAATTGAACAGTATTCAGCTACTGCTCAGTCAAAGATTGAAAAAGCAGGGGGAAGCATTAAATAAGAACTTTTCTTTGATAAAACGCGACCGACCTCGCGTTTTATTCTTTATTAATTTTTAAAAGATTGCTATTGAAAAGATCAATCAAATAACTATTAATCATTTATCTTTATTTTTGTTTTGCTTGGTGCGATGAAAGCTCTAAAAACATTTAAGAAGAGTCTTTATGAGATCTTTGGAAATAAAAAAATCAGAAATAAGATCTTGTTTACTGTTGCTATGTTGGCAGTATATAGATTACTTGTATTTATTCCGATTCCATTTGCTGATATTTCTGTTTTAGTAAGTCATACTTTGAATGCTGGATCAGATTTCGGATATTTTGTTATGCTTCTTGGTGGGGCTTTGGATCAGTTTGCATTTATTGCAATTGGTATCTCTCCTTATATTACGGCATCTATTATTATGCAGCTGCTTGGTATCGTTCTTCCTGCTGTTGAAGAACTTACTGAACAAGGTGAAGTTGGTCAGGCAAAAATCAATCAATATACGAGATATTTGACCTTGCCTTTGGCTTTTTTGCAGGGAATTGGATCAGTATATTTAATTAATAATATGCTTGGAGGAAATGCTATTTCTACAGATCTTTGAACTATTTTGTTGGCTGGTTTTGTAATGGCTGTTGGTTCTATTCTTTTGATGTGGATTGGTGAGCTTATTACCGAGAAAGGTATTTCTAATGGAATTTCAATGTTAATTTTTGCTTCTATCGTAGCAGGAATAACTCAACATATGTATGGAGATTTTGCTTCTTCTACAAGTGTCCTTGGTGTGCTTGTGTTTATGCTTGTTATTGTTCTTGTATTGGTGGTGCTTTCTATTTTCATTTTGAAGTCAATAAAAGAAATTCCCATTATTTATGCGAAGCAAGGAAAAGCTCAGCAATCTTCATTATTACCGATTCCACTTAATCCTGTAGGAATGGTGCCTATTATCTTTGCTATGGCTTTTGTTTCTTTTCCTCAGCTTTTGGCAAAGTTGATTACTCAGTTTCAACCTGCTAATTTGAAGCTTGTAGCTATTGCAGATTGGATTACTGCTCATTTCAATATCTATGCTCAGAATCCTGGAGTACTTGCGGTTTTTGTTTATGTGGTGTTTATTGTTTTGTTCACTTTCTTTTATGCAATGATTACCTTTAGTCCTGATAGGATTTCAGATAATATTCAGAAAAGAGGTGGATTTATCCCTGGAATTAGACCAGGAAAAGCTACAGCTAAATATATTAATAGTATTTTAATGCATCTTTGTCTTTGGTGAGGACTTGGATTGGCACTTATTGGTATTTATACCTATATTCTTCAATGGATGCCTTTTGTGCAGTCGTTGGTAGAGTCTATTGGTTCTTTGCCGGTAGTGGTTACTGGTTCAGGGGTAATTATTATTGTAGGTGTTGTACAGGAAATTGTTAATAAAGTGCAGGGAGATTTGGTGATGCAGAAGTATGAAATGTATGAATAAAATGATTAAGTATTTAATATTTCAAAGTCTGATTCTTGATGAAAGAATCAGATTTTTCTTTTTAAAAATTTGCTTTTTCTTGTTTTCTAAATATACTTATTGAGGTTTAGATTATTAGTAGATAATGAAAGAATCTATATTCTTTAATAGAGAGCAACTACAAATTATTCGTTGGTATGGTCTTTTATATCAAGCTTTTTTTGAATATTGAGTCTGGATTTTTTCTTTCTTATTTTCTTTATTATGGGTGTGGGGAATTATTGCTTCTTGATATTTTTCTTCATCGTTATTGGTAGAAGGGGTTTCTGTGAAAAATTATGAGGTAGAAAAGTTTTATGAACTTAAAGAGCAGAATCTTCGTTTATTCCCAGATATAGAAGAAAAGATATTGAATGGAAAACTCTCAGTGATGAGTGGAACTCTTCTTTCTCAGGCAAATCTTCTTTCTTTTAGTGGGATTGCATTGCCTAACTTGAGTCAAATCACCACTCAAGATGTTTCTTTTTTGCAGCAGTTTATAGGAAATCAGTCGATAACTGCTTCAGAATTAAGTCAATTTTTTTCTTCTTTTTTAGTTAAACCTTTGAATGTTCATTCGTTTGGAAGAGGAAATCCATCTTTTATCCCACTTACTGGAAGTTTGAAAGATACTTTTTGATTGACATGTTTACAGGGCTTTTCCAGATTTTCTCCTATTTGTAGGTCTTATGTCCGTTCTTTTCTTGAAAATTTTTATTCTTATGATCTTTGAGAACTTCATGATCATGAAAATGAGAATCAGGATATGGATTTTGAAGAATCTTTTGAATTTACATCTCCGATTAGACAAGAGTTGTGAGAAATTTTTCAATTTATCAAATCGAATAGAACAGATCGTGATGCTTTTTGCAAGGGGTTGCTTCGTTATGGATTATATGGATGAACTTTAGATGATACTTTTACTGAAATTTTTCATTCATGTTCAAGTGAAACTTATAGTCAATTTATTCTTTTAAGAGATTTTGCTGAAATTTCAAGATCTCTAGCGCTTGGATATTCTGATGCGAGGGTTTATTCAAATCTTTTGCTTAATCAATATAAGCTATTCTCTCTTCAGCAACTTATTTATAAACAATTAATGGTTTCAGCTGATGTTAAATCTCTTATACAGTCATATCTTGGATTTCTTCGTGAAAATCTTATGAGAGAAGCAAATAAGAAAATAACTCTTCTCTGAAAATTTTCTAAATTATTTACCTATTGGTATAATATGAATATTATTTCTCCTTATCTAAAGGATGAAAAATCTAAAATGGAGAAGGAAGATAGAACCGCTCTTATGGGTCAGCTTTTAGCTATTAATTATGGAGATAGGAACTCAAGTTTTGTCGGGTTACAAGATCAGATTTGAACATTGAAAGATGAAGGAAAACTACAGCAAAACCTTACGCAAGAGGATAAAGTTCAAGATTTGGAAAAATTGTTTAGAAGTAGTTATTTGCCTCCACAATTTACTCTTATTTCGTTGCAAAAGGGAACAGAAGATCAAACCCTTTTAGTAAAGGGAGTTGACAGAAAAACAGACTTAACGCTTGAACTTGTACTAAAGTATGAACAACTCCAGCTTTTGGTTGTTAATATTAATGTAGTTGACAATCAAAAATTGACTGATTATCTTCAAGCTTTGCTTGTACATGAAAAAGTATCTCTTACAAAGATTTTGTCTTTGATTAGTGAGAATAAAGAAATTGCTGAGCAAACTCAGGCTCTTGATATGAGTATTTGTACAGAGCTTAAATCAAAATATAAAACGAATTTATTGGCATGTTCAGATCGTCAAGTAAAAATTCAGCTTGGCAATGAAGAAAAAACTGAAAATTGAACAGGAAAATCAGCTTTAGTTTATACCTTTATGTTAAATAAAGGAAAAATTACTCGTGTTCAGGTGTCTGATAAGGTTTTGGAAACAAAACTTCTCAAAGAACTCGATCTTTCTCTATGAGATGCTACAACTAGCCTTCATATAATTAATTCTGTTCTTGGGTATACTCCTCAGGAAAAAGATTCATGATTTTGAATGAAGGATCAGGTTTTGGTAACCGATAAATTTGTAAAATATCTTGGTATTACTCCTGATAAAGTGATTTCAAATGGTGGAGATGTTTCAGTGTATTTTACATTGTGAGGTATTAAGTTTATAGGAGTGTATGATATTGTAAGTAGTGAAATTAAACCCCTTTCTCTTGATTTTTGAACGGTACGTCGTCCAGTGATTGTCCAAAAATTTAGTCTTTTGCTCAGAGAAGATCAGGTTGATACACTTAATCGTTTTGTATTAAACCCACTTTCGGTTCTTAGACAGCATAATAAGGCTCTTGTTCAAAAATATTTCCCTGAAGGGAAGTAAGTTTTTTTGGAGGAATCAGATTTTTTATTTTTTTGTTGGTGTAAAGATTTTTTGATGTTTCTTTTGAAAGCTTTGATGACTTTGAGATAGATTCTTATCCAGAATTGCTAGGTCATTAGCTAATTTCATAGCATAGGAAGAAAAAATCTGTTTATTTTCTCTATAAAAATCGGTAGCGTTTCCAGAAAAAGAAGTCAAAAGCTCAACTACAGGTTTTTCATTTTTTTCAAATGTAGCTTGAAGTCAAGAAATATAGGTAATTACAGCAACTTTTAATTCATTTTCGTTATGAGGGACAAAAACTTTTTGTGCTTCCTTTTTGAGTGATTCAAATTGTGATAAAGTTGTAGCGTAATAATCATTTAAATTTGTTCCGTTATATCAGGTTTCTAAAGAGCGATAATATTGTTCTAAACTGTTTACAGATTGTTCTTGAATTGACATTAAACGATCATTGTAGATTTGTAGTGCTTCGGGATTGACTTTTTGTTGACATCCTGTTAATAATACTCCTAAAAAAGTTAAAAGCCAGATTTTTTTCATTTTGAGTTTTTTCAAAAAATTAAAGTTTCTTTTCTAAGTAGTTATTTATTTTTTAGATTCAAGGGAAAACTCTGAAAAAAACATAAAAAAATTTGCAAAAGTGTAAAATATCACTATAATTTCAATGATACATCCTAAATGTTTATTTTCTAACCTTTTAAACAAAATGAAAAAACCGTCAGTTAAGGATTTATTTGCTGTTTGAGGAGTAGTCCTTTTCGTTTCTGCAGGTATTTGGATTGTAGCCCAGTCTAATGCAAATGATGAAGCTCCTATTATGATTGATACTAATAAATATACTGCTACGCAGCATATTCAAGAGGTTCATCTTAATGATACTTCTTCATCAAAAAAAATCTGACTTAAGAATCAGGATGGTTTGGTGCTCGGTGTTGGATCAGTAGGGGTAGATGAAAGGGTAGGAAAGCTAAAAAATGATGCAGGAGGAGCCTCTGCTGTAATTGCAGGAAGTGGTAATGGAAACTGGTGATCAGAAAGTTCTCTGATTGTTGGAGGAGAAAATAATCAATTAGCTAATGGAAAGATTGGTTCTGTGGTTATGGGAGGAAAAGCTAACCAAGTTGATTCCTCAGAAACTGTAGTTTTAGCTTCTAAAGACTCAGCAACTCATGGAACTGGTGCTGTAGTAGTAGCTGTAGATCGCGGAGAGGTTTTTGGAGAAAATTCTCTATCTTTTGCAGGTGATGCTATTGTAAGGAGAAATGATAGTATGGTTATTGGTTCTGCTGTTATGATGGATGGGACTTGATCTTTTGTTTTTAATGGAAGAGAGCAACAAGGAATTATTGTTGATACTGACAACTCTTTTATTGTTGGTGCAAATAATGGATTAATTATTGGAACGAATAAAAATAATGGAAGTGGTATTGGTTTGACTGTAAATGGGGCTGTAAAAGTAGGAGAAGCTAGAGGAAATGATAATATGCAAACAGGAGCGATCTTTAGAGTAGCTTGTTCTAGTCCAGCAGGAGCCTCTTGTCTTTGTGCAAATATTTCTGGTCAGGTAAAGTCAATTTCTAGTAATCCTGCATGTGATAATGTATGTGCTGGTAAGAGTAAACAGTGTTTCTTAGATGCAAAATGTGGGACAAGGGCAATAACTTATGCTGCTGCTGAAACTACTCGAAGAGCAAATACAGATTTTTGTACAGTAGGAAGTCATGTGCAAGGAGCTGATCCAAGATTCCCTAATGTAGGAGAGGTTTCTTGGACTTGTGTTTCAGATTTTGGAGGTGCATCAGCAAATTGTTCAGCGAAGAAAAAACTTCTTCCAAAAGAAGATGCAAAATGTGGAAGCTATCATGGTATGAACTTTATGGCAGCATCTTTGACTAACTGGCCTGCTGGATGAACATTCTGTGAAAAAGGAGTTCCAACGCCTACAGTTCCAGCTTTTCCAAAGACAGGAAAGCCTGTTTCTTGGACCTGTGGAGGAGAAAATCTCAATACTGTTCCTTGTTTAGCTAATGGATGTAATAGATGTTCAAAGGAAGGATTCCCATACTGTTTCCCTGTGGATTTTGGACCAAGTTGTGGATCTACTCCAACTCAGCCAGTCAATGGGCAGTGTGGAACTTCAAAAGATAGCTGTGCTTCAGGAGATTTTGTAGATGCTACGGATACGGCAACAGATTATAAATGGCAGTGTAGTGGAAAGAATGGAGGAACTTCTATGGCTTGTTCTTTGAAGAAACCAACCCAGCCAGTCAATGGAAAATGTGCTGGTAGTGTTGCGGTTCCTGTTGATGGAACGAATTTAGTAGATTATGCTAAGGCTAATCCATCTCTTTTCTGTGATCCAGGGACTTTAGTTTTAGCTACTCCTGAATTCTCAAATGGTAAGCTTACTTGGAAATGTGCATGATTAAATGGATGAGACCCCTCTCAACTATGTACTGTTCCTTGTCCATCTGGTTATAGCTTGCAGAATGGAGCTTGTAGAAAGTTTACTTTAATTTCTAATGATTGTAGAGATACAAGTATTCATCAAAGGACTCCATGAACTGGGGACTTTGGTAAGATGGTTGCAACAATTGATTACGGTTGTAGTATTAGGAATATCCGCTATCAAGATACCGAAGACTGTGGTCGTGAGAGAAAAGAAATTGAAATTAATGGTAATTTAATGCAGGCAGGATCAAATATTTCTCTTCCTTCTCATAGCGGGATTGATTTTTCACGACGATCATGGGCATCCGATGTCCAAAATAAGAGAATTTATGTGTATGATGTTTATTTATGAGAGAAGAAGATAAAAGATGGTTTTGCAATGATTATGATAAAGCCTTGTGTTCCTATGTATTCTTGATGATCAATGGTTGGAGGATTGCAAACGTTTCAAAACTGTGTGAAGAAATGTCCCTTCTCTAATAATCCGTAGCCAAAACCTTTAAAAAGATTGTTAATTCAAAGAAAAACTCTGAACTAAATCAGAGTTTTCTTCTTTAACAACTTGTTTGCCCCCCCCTTTTTTATTTTCACTCTCCTAATAAATTTCATATATAGTAGTTTGCTTCTATAATCTTTCCTGAAGTTCAATTTTCAAGCTTAAACTTTACCCAAGAATTAGAATGATAAGGCAAATATAATCGAGGCCAAGGATTTCAAGTAACACCCACATCTGAAACTACACAATTTCCAATTGCTATTCAATAATCTCTTGTCACAGGAATAGACGAACATTCTCAATTAGGTCAGCGCTCCATGATGTTATTCAAGTTTCCGATTTTAACTGGGGTACCCTTTGGTCCTTCTATATAAATAGTATATTTTTCCCACTCAAAAGGTTTCCCATTCCAGTCTATTTTTATTGGAGTCTTTGGAGTCTGTGGAAGTGCATTTCTACATTTTCTAGCATAACCATACATACTAAACGACTTTTTCGAAGAAGTATTTCCTCACATATCTACATAAAAAGTATGTGTATCCGGTCAATATCATGGGCCTATTTGATCATTGTTTAATTTTCTAGTTGCAGTAATACTTCCGTCTGAATTGACAATATGAGAATCTCCACTAGGAGAATTATGACTTGCTACTAGATTCCATTTTTCAGTAGGAGTCCAACTATCATATATTGCAGAAAAACGACAATCTTTTCAGGTATAAGTATACGAAAGAGATCGATCAACTCACCAGCCATTCCCACGAGCCTCCTTACAAGAAAGATCTTTAATTTCTACAGAACAATTTTTTTGCTCCACTACCTTAACACAAGCTCCATTCTGCAAAGTAGCTCTCAAATTGGCTTAAGCTCTTTCTTTAGATTTTAATAAGATAAATAATGCTCTCAAATTTACTGATCGCTCTTGCATTTTCTTCGCAAAATACTACACTTTCTCCTGTTTACTAGGAAGAAACTATGAAAAAAATCTGACTCTCTTCATCTCCAAAAATACCCTTTTCTCGTGCGAAGCTTGCACTTCGTTTTGTTTATATTGCATTTCTCGTGCTGAGTTTTTCGGCTTTTGCGCTCTATGCAAAGATCAGCTGATGGCTCTTTAGTACCCATAAGATCGATATTTTCAATGAGTTGGACCAGGTTTCATGGTATTTTTGGGTCGTAGATCCAGAAGTAGCTCGCCAACTCCTCACCCTAGATACCATTCTCAAAGAATATGTTGCCTGAGAAAATGTCCTGCAGACCAAAGAGAAAGAGCTTTTGCAACTATGGAAATATGCAAAAGAAAATACAGATTATTTGACGAGGCTTTGATTTGGAAATTATGAGAGGATTCTCCAGATGCTTAATGCTGCCTGGCCGATGAGAGAAGAAATCTTCGAATTATTAGGAAAGTATCAGCGTTTTAATTATCTTGTTCCTCTTCAGAATAGTAATGAAGCTCGTCCTAATGGAGGTTTTTTTGGTTCGTTTGCTTTTATCAGTCTTTCGTGAGGGCATATTGTGGATATGCAGATTATTGATTCCTATCTGCCTGATCTTCTTGCTCCGAAAACTCGTATTCCTCTTCCCGAACGAACCCAGGGTTTTTTGTCTGAGAAAACGGCTGGGTTTATCTGAGGGAATAAGTTTTGATTTACTGACAAAGATGGAAAAAATCTGAAAACGCTTTATGAAAAGATTTTTCATACGGATTTTGATCCTGTCAAAAAGGCTCAAATGTTCAATCCTGATCAACGAAATCAACTTTTCCAGAAAGATATCAAGGGAATTGTGTTTCTTGATTCAGAATTGATTAGTTATCTTTTGCCTTCTTTCCGTTCTAAGTCACGAGAGTGGCAGTTTCTTAATGCAAATGTAGATCTTATCAGAGGAGAGGACAAGAGCAATAAAAAAGAATTTTATATCAAAGATATTCAAAACTATCTGAAAGAAAATGCTCTTTCGCTTGCCAAGGCGATGATCAATAATACTCAGGAGCTTTTGCACAAAGGCTTTGTAAATATTTATCTTTCTCATGTTTCTCCGGAGTTGCGAGGATTTCTTCAGTCGTATGATCTTACTACCGTGTATGATCCAGCTTTTCTGTATTTTTTTAATATTAATACCTCATTTAATAAATCTGATGGTTTTCTCAAAAAACAGGTCGAAATTCAGAATGCCTCAGGACAGGTTGTTCTCGCTACGGAAGAGAAAAAACTCAATATTAGCGGATTAGCTCCAGGGAAGTATACCCTTACTATTAGCTATACTCTTGATATTCCGAAAAGCTACAAAGATGAGATGTTTGCATTAGAAAAAAAATGGTGAATTAAAATGACTGATAGAGAAAGGTATATTCTCGCCTTACAATCCAAAAATCCAGATTTATCCCAGCCTCTAAGGCGGCGATCAACAAAAGAAGTCATCTATTTCCCTAAAAATACTCATATTTCGAATTTTCGTGGAAATGCTTATGGTTTTGGGGTATTTGATTCAGATTTTGCAAAGTGAGTAACCTATCAATCTCAGATTGCTACCAATCAAACTACAAATACGATCACTCTTGAGGTTCAGCTTTTTTAGTTTTTTTGTTTTTCAATGCTTAAACTTTTACAAGGTTATTATCATTTTCTTTCTCTGGGAAAATTTATGGAGCAGGTAATTTTGAGAAATGATCTCTCGGATCTTGCAATGAATTTACCTATAAAAACCTGAAAAACTTCTTCTTTTCTCCTGAAAGAATCGCTTATCAAAAATCTTCTTGTTTCGCTTCATCAGCATCCTGATAAGAGGAATGTTTATGGTTATCTCACGGAAATTAGTGCTTTTAAGGGGATTTTCTCTGTCATGAGAGAGGTGATAGAAAATGATACTTCTCTAAGGGAGTTTCTTAAAACAACACTTCAGGATCAGTATTTTCCTTTTGAACAAACGATTAGGTTTCTCAGAAATGTGCTTAATCATTCTACGACCTCATGACTTACTTTGAAATTGGAAGATTATGAAATTCAGAGAGATTTTATCCTTTCTCCGAAAGTTCAGAGAGTTCAGAAGCTTAAGGGATCAGCAGAGATATGCTTGGATTTTGTTTATGCAAACTATATTACGCAATGGAAAGGAAGTGAAACCTATGGAATTCATCTTAAGCTTGATTTTGCAAAACTTAAACCCTGAATTGGATTAGAGAGCTTGATTAATTGGCATGATCTGTATCTTTTGGCTGAGCTTTGTTTTAATCTTTCTCAGCTTGTTGAAGGAAATAAAGTACGTTCTTCTTTAGAGAAGACAAAAGAAAATTGAAGAAAAAGATCTCTCTTGAAAAATACTTCTCAAAAGGCTTCAAAGAATAAACTAAATGAGAAATTAAAGAAAAAGCCGTCTTCTGCTTCCAAAAAATAGATTCTTATGTTGAGGTTTTTTTGAAAATAGTTTTTACTTATGGTAAAACGATTCTAAATCTTATCCTTGTGTAGAGTCTAGTAAAGGATTGTAGACAGAGAATAAAAGGGAAATCAGCTCTTTTGTGTTGAGGAGCTCGGTTTTTATTCCCATGCCTCAGAGTCCCTCTTGTATTAGTGCGATTCTGGTATTCAACATTTTTTGTCCTTTTACAAAATTTCTATATCTTGCTACGATAGTTTCTATATCATCCTTGGCGTTGAGTGTGTCCATAAATTTGCTTCGTCGAGGTTTTTTAACTTGATCAGTGTCAGCTTCGTTTACATAATAAGGAATGATAACATAAAATTCTTTTACATATATTAATCCTTGTTTCATATTGATGTCCTCGAGGAAGGAGGCATAATTTTTTCCTTGTTCTTTCAGGGCTCAAGGATCTAGTTTTTCTACATTAGTTGTTACATAATTTAGATATTCCCTCAGATCAAGATAGGTATTGCGAACTAAGAACTGGAGTGGGAATTCTAATCCATTTAAAAATCTTTTGTACTGTTCGAGGGTAGATTGGATTTCATTGAAATTTTTGAGGTCAAGGTTGATCCCATCAGCTTTTAGTACAGCTCTAATTCCTCCATCCTTGAGGATGGCATATCCGTCTTTAATTTCAGAAATAGGGAGCATGGTTTCTGTGTTGAATTGAGCTTCTTGTTTCCCTTTTTGGATATTCTGATTTTCTAGATTTTTGAAGAGCATGATACTTTGCTAGAAAGAGGTTAAAAACAGATTTTTTCTATGAATATAGCTAAAGAAGTCAAAGAATTTTTATTCATTAGCAACTTTTTTAGCCACGACCATCATTCTTTTTGCATTACTTCCGATCGGATAGCATCCCATCAGGGTTACAAAACTTCCTTCTTTATCTTGAATTTCATGATAATATTCTGGAACTTGTTTTGGTAGGACGATTTTTCTTTCTACCATTTCGTAGGTAGTCAGCTGACCATTCCAAATAATTTGGAATTTTTGTCCGGCTTGAAGTTTTGGCAAATTTCTAAAAACAAATCCGTATTCGTTATGTTTCCACCATTCTGTTGAACTATGTCAAAAAATGAGGCTATTCCCTTTGTTTCCAGGAATGGGAGTAGTTGGATATTTTACTGCACCTTGCATGAGCTCGTCATCAAATTGCCCTTCAGAAAAGTCTTCTTCTCCCTTGATTGGCACGTCTACGAGTGGAATATTAATATTCAAATCAGGAATGATTAATCTATTCGTTGGAGGAAGTGTGTTAAAATTAAGAGTGTGGGTTTCTTGTTTCTTATCAAGAAATTCTTTCATGGTTGGAGCAAGTTCTTCTTCAGTTCTGAAATTTTTCTGAAGTTGAGTAAACTGTTCTTCCAGTTCATTCAGTTTTTGTGCTTTTTGTTCTTTTTGATCTGCTGAATGATGTTCTGTAATCGCTTCGAGATCGCTTGCAGTAGGTTGTATTTCATTAGTAAATGTATCATTTATTGTCCATAATACAAGTTTTGCATTGGTAAAAAAGAAAAATCCTGAAAATACAATTAAGAAGAGGATAATCAGTGTTTTTACTTCGGAGATAAGTTTCATTTTTGGTAATCTTATTTTTGGAAGAGAATAAGATTTTCTTTGGGTATTTGTTTTTTCAAAAGGGCTAGCAAAAACTTCTACTTCTTTATTGCTATTTCCATATAAAGCTTCTAATTCATCTAGATGCACATACATATTTTATTTCCGATAGCGGTTAAAAATCTACCTTTATATTATAATTATTTTTTGAAATAAGAAAAAAAATCTGACTTTTCATTCTGCTTCTAGATTGACAAAATCAAATTTTGAGATATTGTTTTTTTGTGCCTTTATTTCTTTTTAATGAGTTTGTAAATTAAAGTACCGATACCTATCAAGAGCAGTAAGAATGCTCGTTTTGCCCAGGTTGTAGTAATGAGGATAGAAAATTTCCAGATATTCACGAGATCTGCAGTTCGGAAAACAAAATTTAAAAGCCAATTAATTGGTAAAGCAATCCAATTCCAAGTTGTTCGGCTAACTAATAACACCGAACAAAATCCCCCGATCGTAATAATTGGTACTAAAGGAACGATCAAAAGGTTGATGATTACACCAGTGAGGTTTGTTTCTCCAATAAAGAAAAGAAGAATCGGCAGGGTTCCAAGTGTTGCTCATAGGGTAGGAAGTCCGTAGTTTTTCAGAAACTTAACCAAGAATGGAATGCTGATTTTTTTCTCTTTTTGTTTTTCTTTTCACGCTTTTTCTTCTTGTAATTTTGTCCATCATTCACTTACAAGAATAATTCCGATTATTGCTCAGAAACTTAAGAGAAATCCTAAATCATAAGTCAGAAAGAATGGGTTGTAGCAAAGCATGAGAACGAAGGCGTATTTCAGGAGTCTTCGAATTTGAATTTCTCTTCCTCGAAATAGTGCAAACAGTGAAAGTACCGCCATAATTAAGGCTCTTATTACACTAGAATCTCCACCACAGAGTAGTGCAAAAGCGATTACTCCGAGAATAATCAGTCCATTCCTGATGTAAAAAGGAATCCAAAATAATATTGCACTGAGAAAAACCACGATCATCACAAGATTTCCTCCACTAACTGCAATGATATGAACAATCCCGCTTGTAACAAAATTTTGATAGGCTTCTGTTTCTAGTTGGGATTTATCTCCGATCAACATTCCTAGAAGTAAAGCGGCTTCTTTGTCGTGGAAAACTTTCTGAATGGCTTTTTTGAGTCGGATTCTGGTGGTGCTTAGTTGTTGATGAAGCCAAGAGGCTTGGATTTCATTTTGTTTAGTTGGAAGGGAGAATTTTTCATAGAGTGTCCCCGAGATGTCTTTCATCAACATCCATTTATCGTAGTTAAATTGGTATGTTCAGAAGCTTTCTAATCCTCAGCTGAAGCTTAATTCTGTGTAAAGTTTTGATGAATCGATGGATTTTAACGATGCTCCTAAGCGTAAGTTGCTTCCAATATGGTGAATTTTCTTAGTCTTGAGGAAAAATTCTTTCCCGTTCTGAGTTTGGACGATATATGTGTTCGGTTTAGTTTGTTCAAGAACGAGGACTTCTTCCATAAAAGGGGTGAATGCTGATTTAGGAGTTTCGATTTTTAGCGTAGAAAAGGAAAAAAAGTTTGAAATCAGATTTTGATCTTTTTGTAGCAAGCTAAGGCTTATCGCTATGCTTGCGAGAAGAAAGGCTAATGTTTGTGTCAAGAATATTTGTTTGAGTTTTGCAAAGAAAAAGGATTTCTCTTTCTTTTTGATCCCTGTGATAATGAGAAGAATAAATAAACTTAGGAGAAAAATTCCAATGAAAAATATAACTCCTCGCTTGAAGCGAAGAAAACTTGTAAAAACCCAAGTAAACAGTGCAAAGCTTGCAAGAAACATTGGTTTTTGATTTAGGAAGCTAAAGGATTTATGTGAGTGTAGGAATCGTTTTGGACTTGTCAAGTGAAATTCAGAGCAGATAAATTAAAAAGGGAGAAAAAGATTCTCCCTTAATTGTGAAATTATGAACTGTATTTTTACTTTTCTGTTGTTTTTTCTAAATTGTCTAGGTGGGTGGTGTTCTCTGTTTCGGTAGTGGGCGTAGGAGCTCCCTGATGTTCTCCTCACATTACTTTATCAATATGATTGATGGGGTTTTTTACCAGATCCTTTGTTGTGTCAAAAGTATTCGATCCAACTTCTTTTGTCTTTTCTACTATATTTTTTCCTATTTCTTTGATTTCTCAGAAGACATTTGTAGCTTTTATTCCTGCTTTATCTCAATTTCTTTGTGTTTCTTCTCTTACGTTTTTTAATCCCTCTTGGAGATTTTCTCCTGTTGTTTGTATATTTTCAAGAGTATTTTTTCCGATTTCTTCAGCTTGATTTCAGAGATCTTTCCCCAGCTGAGTAGTAGAGTTTACTGTTCCTTTTACGATATTTCCTGTCGCTTGTAGGGGGTTTTTGGTGAATTGTTGTACTCCATCGCTCATTGTGGTTTGAAGGTTCTTTCCGAAATCAATTCCTTTATCAGTAAGGGTTTCTGCCCTATCTTTTACTTTTTCTCCTAGATCAACTCCTTTTTGAATTACCGTGTTTGTTTTTTCTACAACTTTTCCTGGAACTTCTCTGATCTGTTGCGTAATTTCTTTTGTTTTGTTTGCAGCGGTAGATACCAAGTTTTCTGTTTTATTAAGGAGATTTTGCGTGGAATTCACAAGAGTATCGAAAAAACTAGATGTTTTCTTTCATTCCTGAGGAAGTGTTTCTTGAGCTTGGTTTTCTTGATAGGTTGGTTGTTGTGTTGAGGAGGATTGAGGAGCTCCTGTTTCTGGATGAGGTTGGTTGCTTATTTTCGCAAAAAAGTTTACGACATTTTTTACTCCTTTTTCAAGAAATCATGGCTTTCTCTCGGTGTTTTCTTTTGAATTGATTTTTCAAAGTTCAACTGTTGTAACTTGGTTTTCTGTTTCTGGCATTTTGTTTATTCTTTAGGCGGATAAAAAAGGATTTTCCTTTCTTATTATACTCTGAAACTTTTTAAAGTCAAAAAATCAGACTTTTTCTCTTATTACATCTAACACGCAGGGTTATTTATTCAGCAAGATTGTGAGAGAATGGGGCTTATTGCTTGATTGAGAAGTTGCTTGAGCTTGTTCTTTTGATCGTTGGTCAATGTAATGTTTGGATCTTCTTGTTCCTCTAGTGTGTTAAAATGAGATCAAACGATTTCTCCATTTTTTATTACCACAAGAAGTGGAACGTAGAGTCTTTTTATTTGAGGATCATTCAGTCCTTCATAAATAGGAAGTAGATGATTGAGTTTGTTAAGTAAATATTGATATTCGGGACTTGTTGCTTTTTTGATAATAAGCTCTCCTCCTGTTCCTAAAACTTTTTCATCACGAATCTCTTTGGGATCAAAGACATAAAGGTCTAAAATCTGATTTTCTTCCATTACTTCAAAAAGGTTTGGAAGTAGATTTCTACACCATGGGCAGCTTGGAAATCAGAAATAAAGGATTCCACTTCCGCTTTCTAAAAATTCTTGTACTCCAGAGAAGTCCAGTATATGGATATTTAACTGCTCGGGAACAAGCATATAGGGTTTTGTATTATTTAGTGCTTCATAGCTTGATTTGAATAATACGGTATCATTTTTAGAAATTTGAGAGCTGTTTTCTGTCTTAATTACTCTGTTTTCTTCTTTTGGATGAGAAATGGTACATCAGGCAAGGATGATGCTTCCTAAACATACTAAGAAAGTAAGTGCTTTCATCATGAAATATAAAAGATAAAATAATTTGAAGTATAGGTCTTTAATTGTAAAAAACAAGAAAAAATCCTGATTTAATTCAGGATTTTCTCATATATTTTTGTGAAAAAATCAAACTATTTCACAGCAGCCTTGAAATCAGAACCAGCCTTGAAAGTAACCACCTTCATTGCAGGGATCTTAATCTTTTGCTTAGGATTCTGAGGATTAACCCCTTCTCTAGCCTTTCTTTTAGAAGCTTTGAAAGTTCCGAAACCTTGAACTCTTACTTCACCGTGTTTTTTAACACCAGCAATAACTGTGTCGATAAAAGCGTTTACTAATTCAGCAGCAAGTTTCTTAGAAACTCCAAGTTCTGCAGCCAAGCTAGCAATAAGAGCTGTTTTTGTCATTGTTGTAACAAAATAGGATATAAAAAGTACTTTGTACACTAGTATCATACGAGAGTTGTCGCTGTTTTCAAGTCAAATCAAGAGATTTTTACAGCTTTTTTATTTCTTTTTTTTTGTTCATAAATGGGCTTAAAGACTGATTTTTCTCATCTTTTACGAAAGAGTGCTAGTTTTAATTATTGACATATAAATTATTATATATTTAATATATCATAAACCAGTCCAAAGGGAAAAGGAAAAGATAAGGCATGGTAAAGACAGCCAAAGCAAGAGCAAGTTTCTTTTTTTGATCTGAAGTCAAATCTGTTTCAGCAAAGCTCCAATAATAATTGAAAAAGAAAATGCTAACTCCAGCGATCAACAGCCCTCCTACAGTCCAAGTTAAAGCTATAGGATGCTTCCAAGGATGGTGACTGATCGCTGCTGTGATTTCATAAGGTCGTCAAAACGGCTTTTCTAATGCAAAAGAGAGGAATAAAAATCCAGCTCCCAAAAGATCTGCCAAAAATCCAAAGCCCCAGATTTTCAGAATACTTTTTTTGTATACTGCCAGAATATTCTGAAGCTTCTCCAACTTGGATCCCAATCGGAAAACAAGTGAATCAATTGCAAAATTTGCAGGGAAGACCACTAACCACACTGGAGGCAAGAAAAGGAGTATCCAAATTGGGAAAATTACATTATATAGCTTTATGCCTTTTTTCATTATATAAAGATAAGAAAGTAAAACTGGTCTCAATCTAAGGATTTTTCTGACAAAAGCAAAGTCAAAGCTTTTCGTTATAAGGGCTTGAAATTCGCTCAACAGAGCTGAAATGTGTTTTCAAAAGCGAGAGCAACTTTGGGAACTGAGCTTCCTGCTGAGGAGAAAAAAGATGCACTTCACAGACCAAAGCCTGAATCTTTTCCCAGCTTTCCTCTTGGAGATCAAAGAGTACCTCAAACTCCATCCCTTCAATATCAAGTTTCATGAGGTCTATGGATCAGATTTTTTGATTTTGTAGATAGTCATTGAGATTTTCACAGCGAACTGAGGCAAGGGTTCAAGCTGGATTGAGAAAGGAGGGAAACTGGCTTGACTGCATCGTTTTCGTAGGGTTGAAGAGAAAATTATAGGATCAAGGGATCTTCGCGACTCAAAAAGGATTGAAAACAATTTGAGAAGAAGAGGCTTGAAGTCTGGCTTTTGCTTCTTGAACCAATTTTTCAAAAGGCTCAAAATAGTGAATTTCCACTTGAGGATTAAGTTTTAGACACCATTCAGAGAAAAGTCCGATATGACCTCCAATATCAAAAATTATTTTCGCAGATTTGATAAGCGTTTTCGCACAAGCGTATTCTTCTTTGATGAAAATTTCGTATTTGAGAGCCTGATTGTAGTCTTTCATTCTGATTTGAGAGTTTGAATTAAAGCGTTAAAAGAGCTTCTGATTTACTTTTTCTAAAAATTCCCAGCTATTGCTTCTTCAGCTTAAAGGGATTAGTTCTCCAAGGAAATGAGGCTTCAGCTTCCGCGTGCTTTCAAGTAAGGCTTTGATATTTGCAAATTTCTCTCTCAAAAAATTACGAAAGCTGACTTTCCCTGATCAGGCAATCACTCAAATCGCAGGAATGTTAAGTTGATTTGCGATAAACAAGGCTCTCGGTAGGGTAAAGTCCTGTGAAATAATGATCAGTTTTTCTGCTTGAAAAATAGCTTTTGCACGATACAGACTATCGTAGGTATCAAATCCTGCAAAATCTAAGAAAATATTCCCAGTGTTAACTTTATGTTTTAGAAGATAGTACAAGCCAACTGCAGTTTCATTGTAGTTTTCCCTGCTATTGTCCGCACTGATGAGGATTGTAAGTTGAGGATTTATTTTGAGGAGTTGAAGTGCGGTATTGAGTCTTTCTTGATAGATGCGTCAAGGTTGATCGCCGTAAATTCAAGCTCAAGGAATCAAAAGTGTGCTTTCTTCTGTAGTTTCTAAGGAATCAAGAAAAAAAATCTGATTTTTTGTGCTTTGTTCAATCCATAGAGAGAGTCAAAAGATTCAGAAAACAAAGATAATAAGTATCCATAAAAAAATTACTATTTTTCTTCTTATAGCAAAAGTGGGTTTGTTGTTTTGAGGATTTATTATTTTTTTATAAGAAACCAAATTAAGATCAATAATGAAATAAATAGCCCAATAATCCAATTTTTAAATTTTGATACCCGCCATCTTATTTTCTCTTGAGCTTCTATAGGAATGCCATCTCGCCTTCTTTTTATGAGAAAATACCATACAAGATAAAGAAAAATAGGGAGAAAAAAGAGTGTTTGTTGTGATAGTTCATCAAGTTCTCCTCCTTCCTCTCCTTCTCAAAGAAGATCAATGCTATACCTCCTTTTTAACAAATCGTTGATAAACATGACGACAAATGGTCGCGCAAGCATCAAAAATACGCCTGCAAAAATTTTTAGATATTTTTTTAGAGTAAAATTGTTTCCTCTTGTCAGAAAAAGCACCCACAATATTATAATGGAGATCACAAGCATTAAAATAGGCAGTGCCCCAGGTTTCATCATAGTAATGAAAAAAAATTAAAAATCTACATTATCGTCCTCTTGTTTTTCAGTGTTCAAGCTTTTTGTAAATAAAGAGCATTTTGATCGCTGCTATAACATTTACAAAAGAAAAAAGAGGAATATAGATCAATGAAAATGGAATGACCAAAAGGATTTTCCAGCTTTCTTTTCGGTTTTTTATCAAGGGAATGATGTAAGGAAGAGAAAAAAGTGTAAATCAAAGCTTGGTAAAAAGGGTAATTGTTCGCCATTTAGGACTTAATACAAAGAAAATATTTGTCCAAGAATGAGAAATTTCCAGTATTGGCTCGATGATTAGCCGATCTTTTACAAAGCTCCATGCAGAAGCTCCAATCGTCAGACAAAAAAATGAGAGAAATAGGATATGAAGCGGATTTTTTATCCAAACGTTCCAATATTTTATGAAGCATTGTGTTCCGCCAGATCCTCGTCTGATTTTTTGGCTTCGCCGAGATTTGAAAGTGTCTGGAACATAGGTTTTTACAGGAATTAATGCTTGTTCTACTTTGTAACCAGATTTGGTAAGTTTGAAAGCAAGGTCCATATCTTCAATGATTGCCTGATGAGAAAACTGTCCCACCTCTAGGAACGGCTTTTTGTCTACTAAAATGCAACCACCCCAAATTCCGATTGCTCCTTGAATATTGTAAGATGCTTGGAGGAAACTCATCATTACATATTCTATAGCTTGCATGGTTGCTCGAAATCCTTTATTTAGAGGAAGATAAGGGCAAGACACTGCAACAACCTTGCCTGTTTTTCTTCTAAGCATTTCTACGAGATTTTTTTTATTGATTTCCATATCTGCATCAAGAATAAGGAATGTTTCGTGACTTGCTTTTAAGCTAGCTTGATTCAGGGTTGCAGATTTCCCAAGGTTCTTTTCGTTATTGAGGAAATGGAAAGGGTAAGTTTTATTAAGCTTTTGAAGGATTTCAAGAGAAGAATCTGTACTTTTATCATTGATAATAAAAACTTCAAGAAGTTCTTTAGGATAGCTCGCATAAAGGCTTTTGATCGTTGTTTCAATGCTTTCTGCATCATTATAACAAGGAATGAAGACTGAAAGCGGAATGAGTTCAGGTTTTTTTCTCTTTTTCAAATAATCTTTCAAAAGTAATCCTGCAATGAGAATCAAAAATCCACATCAAACCTCTAATGTTCGCATTTCTAATGTTCTAAGCAATAAATCCTCCAGACTGAATGTCTCGTAGTTTTTTATAGATTCCTTCCGGTTTTGCAAGGAGCTCTTTGTGGCTTCCTTTTTCAACGACCTTTCCCTGATCCATCACGATGATTTCATCCATTTTCATAATCGTAGAGAGTCTATGGGCGATAATCAATACCGTTTTATGCTTCATCAGCTCTTCCATCGCTTCTTGAATCAAAAATTCTGACTCACTATCTAGTGCTGAAGTTGCTTCATCCATGACGATGATCTGTTTATTTTCCAAAATCGCTCTTGCAATCGCTACTCTCTGCCTTTCCCCTCCTGAAAGTTTGATTCCTCTCTCTCCGACTAAAGTTTCATAGCCATTTTTGAGATGAGAAATAAACTCGTGACATCTCGCCATTTTCGCAGCGGCGATAATTTCCTCATCACTCGCATTTGGCTTTCCATAAGCGATATTTTCTCTGATGGAACGGTGGAAAAGAATCGGATCCTGAGGAATCATAGACATTGAGGATCTTAAAGATTCTTGTGTAACTTCAGCGATATTTTGATCATCAATGAGAATTTCTCAACTCGGAATATCATAAAGTCTGAATAAGAGCTTGGTGATTGTAGTTTTCCCGCTTCCAGATTCTCCGACGAGGGCTACTCTTTGACTAGGTTTGATATGGAGTTTCAAATTGTGGAAAATTTGGTTTTCTCCGTAGCTGAAATCTACTCCTTCAAAGCGGATTTCTCCATGCTTTACTTTCAGCTTTTTATCATTTTTATCTTGGATTTCATGTGGAGTATCAATGATTTTTAGGATTTCAGAAGCTTCGCTTATGGCAATGAAAGTATGACGAAGTGTTTGTCCAATTCCCCAGAGGAAGTCAATTAATCTCAAAATATAGGTTTGGAGAAGTACTATCATCCCAAGAGAGATTGTTCCATTTCCCCACATACGAATGGCAAGATACATGATTCCTACCTCTAGAATAATTCAAATAGCAGCAGAACTTCCCCAAATCCAAATGGATTTATGATATTGAATCTTCCTAGCATGAGCAGTATCATAATTTAGCTTTGCATATTTTCTTTCTTCTTTTTTCTCTGAAGCAAAAAGTTTGATAGTATAGTTATTGATAATCAAGTCAGAAAGCAACCCTCCTTGCTCACTATCTAGGGCATTTGCTTTTTCTTGATAAGGATGGATATACTTATAGAGCACATATTGTAATCATGTAAAAATCAAAATGACTACAAAAATTCAAACACTGATTCAGATATTTTGCATTCCTATAATGATTAAAATGATGGTCACATTAGTGATGAAAGGAAGAATTTGCCATGAAAAAATATCGCTCAGTTTTTCAAATGCAGAAACTCCTTTTCTAAACTTACTAATTAGAGATCAGCTCATGTTTTCAGAAAAGAATTTGTAGGAGTGGTATTGTAACTTTTGCAGAAAAAAATTATTGATCCGTCCTTGGATATTCATTTCAAGTGCTATTGCCCAAAAATCGTACAGTCTATAAACAATAAAACTAGCTATTTTGATCCATAAAATAATCATCAGCACTCCAATAGCATTCAGACTTAGTTCATTGGTAATCCCCGTTGATGAGGACAGGATATCAATAATCTCTTTGTAAAATATAGGAGGAACGAGAACACTAATTGTGGCACAGAGTCTAGTTAAAAGACTCCCAATCGCAAGCCAAGGAAATTGACGATAGGTCGTAAAGGCGAACTGAAAGACTCTTTTGTAGTCCGTTTTCTTCTCTTTTTTTAGCGTCATAGCTATAAGAAAGAATTAAAGATTAGTTTTGATGCTGAGTTTCAAAAAATCTGTTCATAGAAGTGATAATCTCTTGTTGAGCTTCTAAAATACTTCCAAAACCTCTTACTTCTACTTTATCATACTTTTCATGCTCAAGGAATTTAATCTGCTTGAAAATTGTGAAGAGCTCTTCTTTCATGTGATGCCCTAGATCATCAATATGATGAATTTCATCCCATCTTGGATCTACATCTCATGTAGGAACTGCAATAATCTTTGGGTCGTCTCCAGCATTATCGGAAGTATAGAGAATTCCAATTGGTCTTGCTTTGATCAAGCATCCGGTAAAGGTCGGATTGGTCGTTAAAAGGCAGACATCACAAGGATCGCCATCTTCAGAAAGCGTTTGAGGAATAAAACCATAATCTACTGGATAATACATACTACTATGAATCACGCGATCAAGTCTAAAACAACCAAGATGATGGTCGTATTCATATTTGTTATTAGAACCTCTAGGAACATCAATGACCACATTGAAATAACCTTTTTTTTCGTCTACAAAAGTCGGAATGTCGTTTACAAGATGCATTTTTTGATAAAAAATAAGATAAATGAGCCAAGAAGTATAGTTTTTTTGGATTTGATTTCAAACAAAAGATTCCTATACTGTATTAGCTTATCTATTCTTTTTCTTTATAGAGATAGTTGATATCAGAAACATTACTTTTAATATAACGGAATACTTATTATTTTTTATTTCCTCTTTCTTAGCTTATGTTTCATTATTTTACAGGAGCACTCAAAAAAATAAAATCTGAATCCTTTCTTGTTAATCCAAGTTTCTGAATCCAGGTGAATTATGCAGGGAGCAAAAACGAGGGGGTTTTTTTCCTTTATCCCTATTTGGATGAACAAAAGAAGTCAGTTTTTTATTTTGCTTTTGATACTTTTGAGCAAAAGGAGTCCTTTGAGCAGATGCTGAAAATTTCTGGAGTCGGTCCAAAAACGGCTTTTCAGATCGTTCAAATTCCAGTTGAGGAGCTTGCAAGAGCCATTGAACAGCTGGATACTAAGCTTTTTCAAAGCATTCCTGGCATTGGACCGAAACTTGCGAAGAAAATCATTTTGGAACTTAAGTGAAGTTTTAAGCTTTCCGAAGCTTTTGGAGTAGATCAGAATCAGAAACTGTTTAAGTCGGTAGTGAAGTCTCTTCAGAACCTTGGTTATGATGGTCAGCAAGTCAAGTCAGTACTTTCAACTTATCCTGAAAATCTTGAAAACTCAGATTTAGCAGAAGTGATTAAATGGGTGATATCAAAAATGTAAGTATTAAAAAAAGCTTCTTGGAAGATAAGAAGCTCTTTTTTTTAGTGACTATGTTCTGCAATTCCTGAGAGGAAGAACATTAATGCTACTCCAGCAATGAAGATGAGGACTTGAATTGCTGAGAATTTTCTGTCTTCATTGTGTTTGTTGATTTCAGGGATTAAGTCTGTTCCTGCGATATATACAAACATTCCGAGAGCTATTGGAACAAGAACATGCTGAAATTCATGAGCAAAATGTCCGATACTTAATGTGATGATTACTCCAATGACAGCACTAAGAGCAGTCAAGAAGTTCAACAACAACGCTCTTTTCTTGCTATATCCACCATGAAGAAGCACTGCAAAATCTCCAATTTCTTGTGGAATCTCGTGGAGGAGGATTGCTAAGGAAGTACCAATTCCTGCAGGAACTGAAATTAAAAAGCTGGCTCCAATGACCATTCCATCAATTAAATTATGGACAAAATCTCCTACCAAACTCATCTGTGCAAAAGCGTGATGGTGAGTCTTGTCGTTCCCATGATGACAGTGATTCCAGTGGAGAAGTTTTTCAGTGATAAGTCCTATTAAGACACCTCCGATAATCCATAATCCTATTGCCTCGGCTGAAAGTTCTTGATGTTCTATTAGTTCAGGCAAAAAATGTAAAAAGGCATTTCCCAGCATGCTGGCAGCAGCAAAAGAAACAAAACTAACCATAAGTTTTTGATTAAGTGTTTTTTGAAAACCTAAGAAAAGAATTCCTACAAGTGAGGCAATTGAGATAATGACAGCACTCGTAATAGCATAAATCCAAGTTTCCATATTTTTCATTTTAAAAATAAATAAAAAATTATTTTACTTGTGTTGTATTTATTTTAAAAATAAAATCAAGTGAAATATAAACTTTTTTGATTAAGAACATTTTACTTTGTAAACCCAAAGGAAATCTCTACACTGAAATCAGATTTTTTGTTTTCTTATTCCTATTAAATCAATGCTTTATTTTATTCCTACTCCGATCTGAAATAAGGAAGATGTTAGCCTTAGAGCTTTGAGGCTAATGAAGGAGCTACCGATTCTTATCTGTGAAGATACGAGGACAACGAAAAAGCTTCTTGCTATGTATGATATTCCTTATCAAGAAAAGCAGTTTCATTCGCTTACGAGTTTTACTGATAAAGGGAAAGTAGCCTATTATTTGAAGCTCATGAAAGAACATGAAGTCTGAATGCTCTCTGATGCAGGGACTCCTGGACTTTCTGACCCTTGAAAGTTGCTGATTCAGTTATGTAATGAAGAAAATCTTCCTTATACCATTCTTCCTGGTGCAAATGCACTCATCCCTGCGGTAGTTTGAGCGGGATTTGATACCTCATCTTTTCGTTATCTTGGCTTCCTTCCACAGAAAAAAGGGAGACAAACAGCTTTGAAAGATGCAATGCTAAGTAAAATCCCAACTTTTTTTTATGAGTCGGTTCATAGGATGGAAAAACTGATTTCTGAGTTGGATCAGCTTTGATTTGTTGGAAAAGTTAGCATTGCAAGGGAGATTAGTAAGCTTTTTGAAGAGCATAAAACTTATGATTTCTCTGAATTAAAGCAAAAGTTTCTCGCAAAAGAATTACAAGTTAAAGGAGAGTTTGTAGTTGGATTAGCTCCTGCAAAAAAATAAAATCAGATTTTCTCTTGTAGTGAAATATAAAATTAGTACACTTTACCCGTGTTTTTTATTCTTCTCTAAAAACTTATTATGAAATATCATTTGTCGATGCTCAAAAAATATCTTTCAGTAGATACTACTCCTGAAGAACTTGCTCAAAACCTAATCCTCAAAACTTGTGAAATTGAGGAGGTTAAGACCAGGCTTATTCCTAAGACGATTGTTATTGGAAAAATTGAATCTTTTGTTAAGCATCCTGATGCTGATAAACTTAATGTTTGTCAGGTTAACTGTGGAGATAAAGGGAACTTCCAAATTATTTGCTGAGGGACGAATGTTGCAGAAGGAATTTTCGTAGCAGCAGCTTTGGTTGGGACACCTTTTCCTGAAGCAGGAATGACGATTGCAAAAAGGCCTATGAGAGGTGTTGATTCGGAAGGAATGATTTGTTCTAAAGGAGAACTTGGAATTGATGAAGATAAAGAAACGCATTGGATCTGGGATTTGGCTCAGGATGTGGAGGTTTCTGATGATGATCTTGGAATGCCATTGAGTGATAAATTTCCATGGTTAGAAGCAACGGTTCTTGAAGTAGATAGTAAAAGTTTGACGAATAGGCCGGATTTGACTGGGCATTTTGGGCTTGCGGTAGAGCTTAATGCGATCTATCCTGAGAGTCAAAAAAGATTTAATGGGATCAAGACTCGGATGGAGACTTTCCGTGATACTAATATTTTGGATGTACTTCAACATACCGAGAAGCCTCTTAATCGTGAAGTAAAGGGGCTTTCTAATGCAGTTAATACTTATATTGCTCTTGGAATTAATAATATTGAGATTAAAAAATCAGATTTTTTTTCTCGTTTACAGCTTCTTGATCTTGGAGGCAATTCCATTAATAACTGGGTAGATTTTTCGAATCTCTTTATGAATATTTCTGGATTGCCTATCCATTGTTTTGATGCGGATAAAATCAAAGGAGCTATTAGTGTGAGAGATGCTGAGGAGGGAGAGGCCTTTACGGATCTTTTTGGAACGGTTCATAGCTTAAAAGCGACAGATCTTGTGATCGCTGATGATGAGAAAGTGCTTGCTTTGGCTGGAGTTATTTGAGGTCTAGAAAGTTGAATTTCTGATACAACGAAGAATATTATTGTAGAGCTTGCAAACTTTGATCCAGTAGTAGTGAGAAAGACAGGAACTAGACTTGGACTGAGAACTGATGCAGAGCTTAGATTTGAGAAAAATATTTCTCCTGCTTTTAGTTTGTATGCTTTGCTCTTGTTTTTGGAGGAGTTGAAATTTTATGCCAAAGATCTCGGACATTATGAAATCGCTGGGATTGCTTCTTATATTAAACCAGAACTTAATCCCTTAGCTAAAAAACAGATTGAAGTTTCATGGAAGCAGATGGAGTCTCTTATTTTTGGAGAAGAACAAGAAAATTTTGAAGAAAAAGCTCAAATGATTTTGAAAAATCTTGGATTTGATCTTCTTTCCAATCAGGTTATTGTTCCTCTTTGGAGAGGACCTGAAGACATTCTTATTCAGGAAGATATTGCCGAGGAAATTGCAAGAATTTGGGGATATGAAAAGATCAACGCTCAACCTTTACTTGCAGAAACGAAAGCACAACCTTTTAGTGAAGGGGTTGGTATTTTGAGAGAGATCGAAGAAATGATGGTTAAAGAATTTCATTTTGATCAGGTAGAAACTTATCCTCGAGTTAGTGAACAGCAAATTAAAACTTTTGGAAAGGATACTTCTGACCTTTATACTTTAGCAAATCCTCTTAATCCAGAGTTCCCTTATTTGAGAGATGAAATGAGTTATAATTTGCTTAGCATTTGTGCAAAAAATAGTAAATTCTTTGATGACTTTAAGCTTTTTGATCTTGGGAAAGTTCGGAAAAGAGGCGATGCGCTTTATGCTCATCATTTGGATCCGAGATATGCACAAGAACATTTCTGTGAGGAACTTCATCTCGGAGCTTGTCGATATGAAAAGGCTTTGAATTCCTGGGCAGATGATCCAGTTTTAAAAGTAAAAACAGTTATTCAGAAGCTTATCGCTAAACTGTGAATTAAGGGAAAATTAAGTTTGGAGAAATCAGATTTATCTCATTTTCATCCTAAAAAGCAGGCAAAATTGATTCTTAGAAATGGAGCAACTCCTCTTGAAATTGGAATGATTGCGACACTTCATCCGCTTGTAATGAAGACAATGAAGTTTCCTGAGACGGCTCAGCTTTGTGTCTTGGAACTTAATCTTGAGCTTCTCAAAACCTTTGTTCATCAGACCTCTAATGAAAAAGATTATGAAACTTTGCAAGATCAGATTGTTTGGAGAGATCTTTCATTCGTTGTTTCTGCTAAGGAAACTTTTGAACAGGTTATTACTACACTTCAGAAGATGAAAGAAATCGATGAGATCAGGGTTTTTGATCTTTATCAAGGGGAAAATCTTGGAGAAGGGAAAAAATCCGTTTCTGTTCAGATTAAAATTAAGGGAGATGGGACGATGACAACTGATGCGATCAATACTGTAATGCAATCAGCAATTAAGAAAGTAGAAGCAACAGGAGCAAGTTTAAGAGCCTAAAAGATATAGAAAGCTGATCTTTATTATAAGGTCAGTTTTTTCTTCTTGATTTTTCTCCGAGAATCTTCATCATTATGAGTGATTTTATTTTTTATTATCTTTTCATGGGAAAATTTACTCGTTTCTTTGGAAATTGGATTGTTGCACTCAAAACCTTTCCAATTGCTCATTTGATCCTTGTTTTTTTGACAGGATATGGATTCTATCTCGTAAATACCTCTTGGACAGGGGATGATACCTGGAAACTCTTTTTTGCTGGATTTCTAGGGATTTTGCTGAGTTTGGCAGGACCTTTGCTTATGCTCCATGCTGAGGGAAATGAAAAGAAAATTAATCTTTTCAGCCGAGGAATTCAGATTTTTTCACTGCTGTTTATTGGAGGCTATGACTGGATGCTTAGTAGGATGAGTACTACTCCAGGCTATGCTGAAAATTTGCTCTATCTCGGAATATTCCCTCTTTTTATGCTGGGGATTTTGACGCTTATTGCTTGGATTTTCAAGAGTAAAGAAAATAAAATCTGGTTTTCATGGACGAGTTGGCTTCATGCAATCGGATTTGGTCTTTTGGCAGGTTTAATTGTGTGGGGAGGATTATCTGCTGCGATCGGTTCTATAAATGCGCTATTTGATGTGCTTTTTAGGCGAGAGTGGTATCAGTATTTTGGAGTTTTTAGTTTAATCTTTCTTGCAGGAAGCTTTATGCTTAATCACTATACTTTCGTGGTGGCGGAGTTTCCAAAGGGAAGTAAAACAGATTTTGAACTTCTTTCTACGCGTCTGATGAGGATTTTTGGAAGCTATATTTTTCTTCCGCTTGCGTTGGTGTATCTTCTGATTTTTGTCGCTTATGGACTGAAAATTCTGATTACTGGGATGCGACCAAAGGGAATTATTATTTGGCTAGGAACGGGTTATTTTGTTTGGGGAATGCTGACTTATTACTTTACTTTTCCGGAGCAGACGAAATTTTTTCACTGGATTCGAAGGGTGCTTTTCATGAGTTTTATCTTGGTGGCGCTGATGATGATTGGGGCTTTGGGAATCAGGATCAACCAATATGGAATCACGATCAATAGATATTTTGTAGCCTTATTTATTCTCTTTGTGGTTGGATTTTCTGCTTTGGCACTGTTCTTTTCCAAGTATAGAATCAGACTTTTTATTTCTTTACTCTTTGGGCTGACTTTGCTTTCACTTTATGGTCCTCTCAGTGCAAGAAATGTAGCTTTCTTTGCTCAGAAAAGTCGTATTGAAACGATGCTCGCTAGAGAACAGCTTGCTCTTCCACTTCAAAAACATGCGCTGAAAGATCTTACGGGAGCGATGGCAGATCAGCTTGCAGAAACAATTTCAGATTTCGTAAGAACTTTCCCGTATGAGCAGTGGAATAAAGTGCTTTTTGATGGCAAATATTCAGAAAAAGATAATTTTAGTTCTTATGGCTATGAGGTCCGCAGCTATCTCGGAGCACAAGAGTATTATGGAACCTGGGATAATGAAGAGGAATCCAAAGAAATCCGATTCAGAATTTGAATCCCTTATGATTTCTTTGAAAAAGAAGGAATCGCCACAGACGGCTATGTTAAGATTTATGAAATGAGTTGGCTTGATGCTCGTATAGCAAATAATAAGTTGAGCTATACCATTTCAGGAGAAAAAAAATCCTTTGATCTTACGCCTTATCTGGAAGATATCTATCTTCAGTCTGCAAAGGGAAAAGAGAGGTATAGCAAGGATTGAAAGCCTTTTATTATTGATCAAGGAGATTATCGTTTGATTATTTCTCATCTTGAAGGAGAGAAATGAGAAGATGGGAAGATTGTGCTTGAGGAGTATCTTCAGGGGTATTTGCTTGTGAAGTAGAGAGGTGAATAATTATAAGAACACGGCTATAAGGCTGTGTTTTTTTATTATAATGATAAATAAGTAAGGAAAACTTTATTCTTGTTTTTCGTGTGTTCTTTTGTATACTATGAGCTGTTTAATTCGTTTGTAATGCCCTCGTAATTATGCAGTATGACGCTCTCGTTCTCAATCTTTTACAAGAAAAAAATCTGACTTCTGAATCTTTGAAGGATGCTCAGAGAGCTTTTGCCAAATCTCGTAATTTAAGCACCCTCCCGAGTAAATCACAGATTCTTCAAGCATATTTTCAGCTTTTGGAACAAGGGAAAATAGAAAAGAATGCTGATTTTGAGCTTTTGCTGCGTAAAAGAGCGATTCGTTCGCTTTCAGGGATCGTTCCGATTCAAGTTTTGACGAAGCCTTTTCCTTGTCCTTCAAGATGTATTTTCTGTCCCAATGATCCTGAGATGCCCAAGAGCTATATCAAGTCTGAGCCTGGGGCGATGAGGGCTTTTCTCAATCAATTTGATCCGCTCAAGCAGGTTTACAATAGGCTTTACTCTCTGCAGCAGACGGGGCATAAGACCGATAAGATTGAAATGATTGTGCTTGGAGGGACTTGGGATTTCTATCCGAGAGACTACAAAATTGACTTTATCAAGCAGCTGTATGATGCCTGCAATACCTTTTGAGCATTAGCAATCAAAAATCTGACAGGAACTGCGAATTGGAAATACGCTTTTGAGATTACAAACCAAGATCAGATTCAGCTTTCTTCTTCTTTGGAAGAAGCAATACAAATCAACGAAACTGCACAGCACAGAATTATCGGACTGACCATAGAAACGAGACCAGAATTTGTGACCGATCAGAACTGTAGGGATCGGAGGGCGATGGGCGTAACAAGGATTGAAATGGGCGTGCAATCTACTGATGATGTGGTTTTGGACTTGAATAAAAGAGGGCATCATCTCGTAGAGGTAGAAAAGGCACTTCACAAGCTCAGGCAATATGCGTTCAAGTTTTCTATTCACATTATGCCGGGGCTTTACGGTTCTACGCTGGAAAAGGATATTCAGACTTTTCGTGATGTGTATGCTAATCCTTACCTCAAGCCTGATGAAATTAAGTTTTATCCAACTTCAGTGATCCCGCAAACGGAGCTGTATGAGCTGTATCAGCAGGGGAAGTATGAGCCGATCACGACAGAGGAGATTAGTGAGATTATTGAGACGACTTTTCGTGAGATTATTCCGCCCTATACGAGGATCAAGAGGCTGATTCGTGATATTCCTGCTACAGAAATTAGTGCAGGGTCTAATGTTACGAATCTTTCCCAGCTGATGCATGAGAAACTTTTAAAAAAATATCAAAAATCTGATCCAGACTTCCGTTCTGTTTTTTACCACAGACTCTATGAGAATTTGCAAGTTTTTAGTGATGAAGAGGAGTTCTTTGAGAAGATTATCGGTTCTAGAGCTTCTCACTTGAGTGATTTCCAAACCTACCTCCTTGGGAAAACACCTGAGCTTTCAAGTTTTCGTCATTTCGTAAGCCTTGATACGAGAAGTAGAGAGGTAAGAAATAAAAAAGAAAAAACTGAAGTTCTGAATTTGGTTGTGAGGGCTTATGAAAGTTCAGTTGGACAAGAATATTTTATCAGTTATGAAGATGAACTTGGCTATCTTTATGGGTTTACGAGACTTCTTTTACCAAAACTTGAGGAAAGGCTAGATGTCGCAGGACTAGGCTTGGAAACGGCTTTGATTAGAGAGCTTCATGTCTATGGTTCTTTACAAAGTTTGAAAAACCAAGAGGAGGGCGGACAAAAAGTCCAACATAGCGGACTAGGGAAACAGCTCCTTGAGACTGCAGAAAAAATCGCTCAAAAATCAGACTTTTCAAAGCTGTCTGTGATTTCTGGAGTTGGAGTGAGGGAGTACTATCGCAAGCAGGGTTATGAACTAGAGGGAACTTATATGGTAAAAGTACTAAAATAATTTATTCTTTAAAAAAAGAAAAAAGTCAGATTTTTTTTGACTTTTTTTATTTTTATGGCTATAATTGAGGTAGAGAATTTTATATTTTGTGCTATTATCATGGCAGGAGTTGATACTCAAAAAATTGATTTTTTAAAGGCTCAAAAGGTCAATTTAGAAAAAAATTTAAAAGATACTAGGGATAAATTATTTTCTACACAGGATACATTAAATGCTGCGCAAAGTAAGCTAGATTCTGATAAGAAAGAGAATCAAGAGAAAATCAAGGAACTTGTTGATAGCTTGCTTGGAGAAATGGAGAATTTAAAATCTACAATTGCGGATTATGAAGCTCAAATAGCAAAAACAAATCAAGAGATTGATGATTTAAAAGACTCAATAAAAAAACTCAATGAACAAGCACAATCTGTGGAAGGAGTAAGTATTCCCTCAACTAGGATTTCTTCAGCTATTGGTGAAAGAAGTTCAGATCAAATTCAAGTTGAATCCCAAAAAGAAACTGAACAAAAGCAAGAAATAACTCAGGAAGTAAAAACAACTTCAGTTCCAACTCAGCCAGAAACAACATCAACTCAATCAGAAGTAACTCCAACTCAGTCAGAAACAATTCCAGCTGAGTCAAAACCAACATCAATTCAACCAGAAGCAATTTTAACTCAATCAGAAACAGCTTTAACTCAACCAGAAGTAACTCCAGTTCAGTCAGAACTTACAGAGCAACAAAAATATGATACATTGGTAAACCTTTTGCAAGAGGTAAATAATTCTCTTAAAATGAATGCCACTGGAAGTTATGTAATTTCTTCAAGTCAGCTTGCAATGCTTGAACAGATCAATCAACTTCGTTCTTCTACTCAAGGTTGAATTGGAAGACTTCCGAGTAGAACTGAACTAGTTGATAACAGATATTTACTCCAGGATGAAGTTTCTAGACTTAAAGAGGAGATTAAAAGAGAAAAAAAGGCTAAAAAGAAACTCAAAAAACTTCATGAACTTGAGAAACAACTTGCAGGATTAAAAAATCATAATAATTATAATTATTCGGCGGCAAATACTCTTGAGGGAATTAATCAAGCTCTAGAGAGTGGGCAATATATAGATACTCCGATTGCATTTCTTAATGAGAGACCTTTTATCTGAAAGCTTTGTGATAATCTTGCACAACTTAGAAGTAATGGAGCAGTTCAACTTCTTATGCCATGACAATCAGAACCAGTACTTGTCATGACTGAACAGTTTGCCTCTTCTGGTCAAAATGCGGTTAATTATCTTGCTACTTGTTCTAATAAAAAAACTCCATGGATTGTAGACTGGATTACTAACAATACTAAGATGAATAAAAATCAGGCTAGTTCTGCTGTAGGAATTCTTTGAGTTGCAGCAAGTGTTGCTGCGATTGTTGGGATCGGAAGATGGCTTTTTACCAAGAAAGATAAGGAAGGAAATAGGAGCTTTGATTTTTCTCTTGGAAGAATTTGAACTTTAGCAGCGGGACTTTTTTGAATTACTGTTGGTTCTCAGGCTCTGACTGGAAAGTGACCGATGGATCTGCTTAATACTTTACTTACTACTGGAAAAACACCACGAAATGAGGAAACGTATAAGAGTCTTGATCCAGAAGAACAACTTTGAGTAAAGCAATCAGGTTTGCAGTTTGCACTTCTTTGAGTTCCTTATTCTGAACTTGCGCAGTATAGCTCTCCAAAAACCTGAACTGTAGAAACGATAGATCTTCAGGCTTTAAGGAGTTTTCATCAGAATAGACTTCTTCTTGCTCAACAGGCAAATGATACTCAGCAGGTTACTACGATTAACGGTCAAATTTCTACGATTGATGAACTTCTTAGATCTCAGACAGGAAGGGATATGATTAATACCGGACTCCTTAATCTCAATTTGAATGCTGCAGATCTTCATAATCCAAATAATGCAAATCTGACTTTAGATGCTCGTTTGGAGATGGCAGCTAAAAATAGACAAGAATGGGAAAGATTTAAGGCACAGAATAAGCTTAGAATAGCTTCTGGAAAGGAGGTTGAATTTGAGAAAAGAATGAATGCAAAAGAGCTTTCTGAATCTGATTTTAGATCCATGCAAACGGAAGGAATTTTGTTCGTAGAAACCAAAGAGTCTAAAGCACTTGATGCTCTTAATCTTAGCTTAGCAGAAAAGCAAGAAATTCTGGGTGCTTACGATGAATTTAGATGAAGTGCAGAAAATATAGGACTTACACTTGAGGCTCAATCAGATGGAAAAATCAAACTTGGTTCTCATGGTAAAGAACTGCTCTTTGATCCTAAAATGAAGACGATTCCTTGATTAAAAGATGCCTCTGGTAGAGATATTCCTTTTGAATCATTAAAAGAGGCAATGCAGACTATTCTTTTTGTCAATAAACTTAAGGCTGATTTGTGGTCGGAGGTTCCGGATTATACCAAAAAGGCTCAGGAAAATCGACCATTCGCTCTAGCAGAAGGTGTTAGTCAGGTTTGGAAATGAATAGAGAGTTTAGTCTTTAATAAACATGATTGACAAAAGGTTGTGATGAGTAATTTACTTCCTATTATAAGTACGATGGATCGAAAATTTCCAACGATTGAGGCAGGAGATAATAGAAAATTCTTTGTTCATTATCTTAATACCCTTTGGAAAAATGAACATCAGAAATAATTCATCAGAATTTTAATTGATTATATCATAAGAATGAAAAATCTTAAGGAAATCTGAAGACAGTTTGCATAAGTAGCGAAAAAGAGAGGAAGAACGTTTGTTGTTGCTGCGACCTCCGCTTTTTTGCTCAATTCTATGACGAGCTGTACTTCAGCTGCTGATAAATATCAATCTTGAGAAATTCAGCTAGAAATTAAACAGGAAAAAGCTAAACTCAAGACGGAGATTGAAGCCTACAATCAGTATTTTGATATTTACGAAAACTTTAAAAGGGATATGGTCGCTCTTCAGGCAAAAGGGGATATTTGAGGGTATCAAAATGTTTACAATAAATCTGAAGAACTCAAGGCGACCATTGAAAAAGTAGAAAAGGAAATTGACGAAAGGGCCGATGAACTCTTAGAGTTGCAAAGAGAACTCAATAAAGGTAAAGAGGAGTTTGGTGTAGATCAGATACAAAATCAGAACATGCCGACTTCTTGAAATTTGAAGAGGAGAAGCTTTGTAGAATATAAGCGTTTTATTAAATAAACATTATTATCTCATGAAATTAAAAGAAACATTTGCTCGTTTTTTAGGAAGAGAGGAGAAAAATATTCAGCTCTCGTCTTTTTCTGCAGAACAGTTAAAAAATCTTCATGCTGGAAAGAGTGTGATATTTGAAGTCAATGGGGAGGAGTTTGAACTTTGTAAAGTTTTTTCTTCTGAAAAAGATAAGAAAGGACGTCTTATTTCTGAAACATTTTTACTTTCAGATGAAACGGGAAGGACCATAGGAAAGTTTACTTTTGATTGTTTAAATTATTGTTGGTATGAGAACTATGATTTTCAGGAGAGGAAAGGAAATATTTATCGAAAAGTTCTTAAACAATTAAATGCTCAAAAAGAACGAGGAATGCAGGCTTTTCATTCTGCGAATCTTATGAAAACTACAAATCAGGATATTTTGGAAACTTTGAACCATAGCGATTAATTCTCCTTTCTTATTCGCATTCAATCTCAGAAACTATAAAATTTGTAATCTTTATCAATGGCCTCTTGATAGCATTTCAGGAGGTTTTTTCTTCCCATAAATGCAGAAATTAGCATCATTAATGAAGACTTTGGTAAATGAAAGTTGGTGATCAGTTCGTCGGTTAGATAAAAAGGGATTCCTGGCCTGATGAATAGTCTTGTTTGGATTGTTAAGATTTTTGCATCGGATATTTCTTGTTCAGGGAGGAATTCCGCTACCAATGTTTCATCAATTGGATCCGTTAAATCATCTCGCCGAGCCTTTGTTGTAGAATCAATCGGGGAAGTCAGATTTTTCTTTTTTAAGAATTTCCAAATATAGGGTAAAGATTCAAGATACCTAATCATTGTGGTTCCTACTGGGAGAAAGATTTTCTCTGCTTTTTTTGCATCAGCAATTGTTTTTCGAATTTGCATATCCAAGAGCATTGGTTCAAAATGTAACTTTTGATCTGTAATGTGCTCTTCATAAATCGGTTTAAATGTTCCTAATCCTACATGTAAACAAAGATATTGAAATCAGATTTTTTTCTCTTCTAATTTTCTTACAAGTTCTGGAGTGAAGTGAAGAGAGGCTGTCGGAGCAGCAGCAGAACCGATCTCCTCAGCAAAGAAAGTTTGGTATCGTTTTTCCTTTTCTTTTTCATAGCTAATATAGGGCGGGAGTGGCATCTCTCCGATCTTTTCCAGAAATGAAAAAATCTGATCTCCTTCTATTTTAAAGAGAATCCCATTTTCTGTAAAATGTAAAGAATGGAGTGTTGTGGTCGAATTAAAAAGAATTTTTGTTCCTGGTTTGAAATTTTTGCTATCAGAAACTAAACATTCAAACTCAGTTTGGCTTTGGATAGCATAAACAAAGATTTCTCCTTCTAAAAGCTGAATTTCTTTTCCGCTTTTTCTGATAATTTTCACATTATGTAGAGGGATTCTTGCTTTAAAGACCTTCGTTCTATTGAGAAAAAGAAGATAGTTGCTATTTAAACTTTCTGTTAAATCAAAAAAAATCTGATCTTTAGTTTTACAATTCCCCTTTTGATCGATGGAGCAGATCATCATTTTTGCAGAGTGAGCAGGTATACTTGGAACCTGAGCAATATGTGATTCTGGAAGTTCATAGTTATAACTTGAAAGGAGCTCGTCTTCGTGCATTAGTCAGTCTTTTTTCTGTTGATAAAAATCTCCCTTATAATAAAAAAGAATATTGCTAATATTGCACCCAAGGTATCCATCAGCATATCCTTCTGAGCATCTCGGATGTCTCCTTGTGATCCAAGGACAGCAAGTCCAGCTTTTGGATCTGCAATAATTGCAAATCGCCACTCAAAAATTTCATAAGCTCCAGCGATAGTAAGAATACTACAGATACCGAAAGTATATAAAAGCCACTTTTGCTGTATTGCTTTTGATCTCCAGAGGTATTCCATAATAGGGAAAGCATAGACTCCAATCATGAAGTGAGCTATTCTATCGTACATGTTTCTTTCCCAACCAAAAAGCTGATTTATACTGTCAAAAGGAACTAGTTCAAACGTATAGTGTCCTCCTATAGTATGCAAGATGATCCAAAAACTCATCAAAAAATATGAGCTATTTGAAAAATTTCGTTTATTAAAGGTGTAAACAAGAAAGAGTACCACTACCATGACAGGTAAATTTTCCGTAAATCGTACGGCTCTATTATAAGGATGAATTGCACATATTATGAATAGTAAGCAGTAGATGACTAATAAAAAGTGTGGAAAATATTTTTTACAAAAAAACATAGGATGGAAATTATGGTTATAAACTCTAATTTTTTATATTATTCTTTGAATAAACTCTATGAAAATCAGTTTATTTATCTCAGTGATGATAATTAATTGATAAAAGTTTTCAAGAATATTCGTTATTGTGTGATGTAAAAGATGAGGAGTTTATCGATTAATACCAAGAAACGCTTGCATTTTTTCTTCTAAACTCTACATTTAAAGCTAGTTTTAGTTTTTTTGAAATACTATGCCGATTGATATTACCACTCTTGCTGAAAAATGGCAAAAGAAGCGAACTGAAGCCAAAATCTATCAAACCCTAGAAAGTAAAGATAAGCCAAAATTCTATATTCTTGATATGTTTCCTTATCCAAGTGGAGCTGGGCTTCATGTCGGTCATCCCAAAGGTTATGTTGCATCGGATACGATTGCGAGGAAAAAGATGCTTGAAGGCTACAATGTCTTGCATCCGATGGGATTTGATACTTTTGGAGTGGGGACAGAGCAATATGCGATTGAGCACAAGATGAAACCTCAGATCGTAGCTCAGAAAAACATAGAAACCTATATCAAACAGCTAGAAAATATTGGATTTTCTTATGACCGAGAAAGGAGCTTTAGTACTGCTGATCCGAAGTATTTCAAGTGGACGCAGGCGATTTTTCTCAAGTTTTACAATCACTACTATGATGAGAAAGAGGAAAAGGCGAAGCCAATCACAGAACTTGAAGAAAAACTAAAAAAAGAAGGAAAATCTGAATCAGAAATCAGGTTTATTTTGGATAACGAAAGGCTTGCTTACTTGGATTTTAAGCCAATCAACCGATGTCCACACTGTAAAACAGGACTTTCTAACGAGGATCTGGATGATGGTAAATGTGAAAGATGTGGAAGCGAAGTAGAGCAAAAACCAATGAGACAGCGAGTTTTGAGAATCACGAAATATGCTCAGAGATTGCTTGATGGGCTTGAAAACTTGGAACGAGATGAATCTATGAAAGAGCTTGAGAGGAATTGGATTGGAAAGAGTGAAGGTTCTCAATTCAAAATGCAGGTCATTGCGAGCGAAGCGAAGCAATCCAGTGAAGAACTTGCTTTTGAAGTCTATACTACGAGACTTGATACCGTTTTTGGAATGAGTTTTGTCGTGATGGCTCCAGAACATCCTTTGGTGGAAAAAATCACGACTCCAGAACAACTAGAAACCGTAAAAGCCTATCAAGAACAAGCAAAACACAAAACACAACTGGAAAGAACTGAACTTCAAAAAGAGAAGACCTGAGTTTTCACAGGGGCTTATGCTATCAATCCTTTTAATAATCAGGAAGTGCCGATTTATATCGGAGATTATGTGCTTGCCAACTATGGAACCGGTGTGGTAATGGCGGTACCTGCTCATGATGAGAGAGATTTTGACTTTGCAAAGAAGTATGGATTGCCAATCGATTATGTGATTGGAGGAAGTTTTGGAAGGAGAAATCCAGATGCTCAAGCTAAACTTTCAGGTTATGCATACATTTATGATGAAAAAGAGCAGAAACTATTAGTGGGATATGAAGAAAATGGAAAATATAAAAAGTATTGGATGCCATGAGGGACTATTGAAGAGGGAGAGACTATTTTAGAGTGAACTCTTAGAGAAATAAAAGAAGAAACAGGATATGATGATGTTTCTTGTATCGGACAGTTTGATTGTAATCAGTCCTTTTACTATGCTGATCTAAAAAATACTTGGAGAGAGAATAATGCAAATTCTTTCCTTTGTAAACTTAATTCAGAACATCGTGTTCCAAAGCAATTAACAGAATATGAAACTGATTGTCCACTTATTTGGGTTTCGTTAGAAGAGTTTGAAAGGGATTTGTTATCAATGAGGGCTGATGAAACAATTCAAGGACAAAAAGAAGGATATCTTTATTCTTTGGAAAGATTGAAGGCTTATTTGGCTGGAAATGGAGCGTATACGGAGAAGGGAGTACTTCTTAATTCTTGAGAATTCTCAGGTCTAAAATCTGATGAAGCGATTATGAAAATGCAGAAACGGCTTGAAGAAAAAGGAATTGGAGGAAAGAAAACGAATTTCAAAATTCAGGATTGGGTTTTTTCTAGGCAGAGATATTGGGGAGAGCCGTTTCCTGTAGTTTTCTGTGAAGAACATGGAGTCGTTCCGATGAAGGAATCAGATTTACCTTTATGTTTGCCTGATGTAGAAAACTATGAACCAACAGGAACCGAGGAAGGACCGCTTGCGGAGGTAAAAGACTGGATTGAAACTGTGTGTCCGATCTGTGGAAAACCAGCGAAAAGGGAATCTAATACGATGCCGGGTTGGGCTGGATCAAGCCGATATTGGCTGAGATATATGGATCCAGAGAATGATAATGAGTTGGTTTCAGCAGAGAGTGAGCAGTATTGGAAAAATGTAGATGTCTATGTCGGTGGTGCTGAACATGTGACGAGGCATATTATCTATGCGAGATTTTGGCAGAAATTCCTCTATGATCTCGGTTTGGTAAGTAAAGATGAACCTTTCCAAAAATATCAAAAAGTCTGACTCATTATGGCGGAAGATGGTCGTAAAATGTCAAAAAGGCGATGAAATGTCGTGAATCCTGATGATGTGATTGCTGAATATGGAGCTGATGTTTTCAGAACTTATGAGATGTTTATGGGACCTTTTGATCAGGCGATCTCTTGGAATACGCAAGGGATGAAGGGCGTAAAAAAGTTTATTGATAAGATCATTGCACTCTTTGATAAAGCAGATGAGAACTATCAAGATGAAGCGAAAATCCTTACCATTCTTCATCAAACGATTAAAAAGCTGACTCAAGAGATTGATGAATTTAAGTTCAATACTTCTATTGCTCAGCTGATGATCTTGGTTAATGCCCTCAGTGAAGCGGAAAAACTTTCTAAAAGCACTTTTGAGAAACTCGTAATGCTGATTGCTCCTTTTGCGCCGCATCTTGCGGAAGAGTTTTGGAACCTTCTCGGAAATCAGTTTTCAATCTTTACAACAGGGGTATGGCCAGAGTATGATGAGAAGTTTCTTGTAAGTTCAGAAATCACGCTTGCTGTGCAGTTCAATGGAAAGATGAGGGGAACTTTACAAATTGCTGCGGATGCTCGTCAAGAAGAGGTTTTGGAGCTTATCAAAAAAGATGAAAAGCTGGCTTCCTACCTTATTTGAGAGCCAAAGAAAGTGATCTTTGTCCAAGGGAAAATTATTAATATTATTTTGTAATAAAAAAAAGTCCGGCTTAATGTCGGATTTTTTTATTTGCTAGTAACTTATTTTCCAACTACGATTTTTTCTTGAGTTAAACTTCCAAGATCAATAGTTGTTAGAGCTTTATAATCTGCATAATACTTTCTAAGCCAAGCGAGTTTTTGAAGCTGATAGAGAGGATTATCTCTATAGAGAAAGATCATTTTATTCTCCTCAAAAATCACGAAATTTGGCGATCCCGCTAAGTAGACAAAGCGATTCATATGAGGAAAAGCCTCCTGAATGGCTGGTAAAAAGTCTTTATATCGCTGATAATTCACTTCATAAAAGAAGCCAGAAAGGGAGGTTGTTCCTGTTAGATAGGATGGAGTATCTACGATAAAACCAGTTTTTCCAAGGGATCGTTGATCATCTAATTCATCACTTATTCCTCCTTCCCAGATACCGAATTTTTTGTTTCCTAGTTTTATCAAAAACTCTGGCTCAAAGAAAGTAATGTCTACTTTGAGTGTTTGGTTGCCATGAAAAGTAAGTTTTGTTGATTTTACAAAAGGGTAGGATTTTTTTATCCAATCAGTAAGCTGTTTCTCTCAGTTAACTCTCAAGGTATTATAATATTTCCCTCTAAGAAATTTAGATGCAAGGACAAAAAGTTCAGTATTCCCATAATTTTTTCTTGTTGTGTCTGAATATTCAATTTTTTTGATTAAGTATGCAGGGTTGTATCGTGTTCCTTTGAGAATGAAGATTCCTAATAATAAAGAAAGAAAGATGATAAAAATTAAAACTCCCCATTTTTTAAAAAAAAGAAACAATAAGGAATATTGGTCTTTCCCTCTTTTTTTTGTTGAAAAAAAGAAGTTTGTATGTGAAGACAATCTTTTCTGAGATTTTTTGACAAATGGTTTGCTTTGAACAATTCCTCTCATCTAGGACTAGAAGTAAAAACTTTCTTTTGAGCATAGATAAATCCTTGAGAAATACAATCTGATTTTTCTGGAATAAATGATGAAATAGTTTAAATTCAGATTTTTTGAATTATAAAAATTATGATTTAGAATAGCAGAATAAGCCTTCTCTTGTATCTACGAAGTAAAAAGTTAAATATAAAGAATATTTACTTATGGGATAGAGAAGATGCTTCATTTTAATAATCTTAAAAAACTGATTCCTCATCATGTTTTTCTAACTAAAAAAATAGGGAAATCAGATTTTTTTCTTGTGGGAGGTTGTGTAAGAGAGATACTTCTTGGAACCACTAAGAATCCTCTTGATATTGATTTTACGATGGCAGGAAATCCTTTGGAAATATATGAAAACATCGATAAAGATGGAATCTCTCACTTTATAACTGAAAAATACGGTACTATTACCTTGATTCCCAAAGATAAGGATAATGAACTTAAATATGAGCTTACACCTCTTCGTGCTGAAACTGGTTACCAAGATTGTAGACATCCAGAGGAAATTTTTTGGAGTGATGATTTGCTTTTAGATGTTCAGAGAAGGGATTTTACGATTAATGCGATCTATTATACTCAGCAAAAGTTGAAAACACCGGTATATGAGCAAAAAAAGATAATAAATGAGGAAATGCTTCTTAAAATTTTAAATAAAGAGGGGTTTATTTATCTTCAAAATAATGAAACTCTTATTATTCAGAGTCAAAAACTCCTTTCTCAGCTTATTCCAAATGCAAAACTTGATACTGATTTTTTGTATTATTTGTTAGATATTCAGCCTTATGCCTACATCTTTTGAGCAGGAGAAAAAAAGGGAAAAAAGCAGATTCAACTTCAAATTCTGATTGATCCAGCATTGGGAATTCAAGATCTCGTGCTAAAAAAGCTAAGAACTGTTGGTAATCCTGATACGAGGTTTCAAGAAGATTCGCTTAGACTTTTGAGGGGACTGAGGTTCGTTAATGTCTTGAATCAAAAACTCCTCACTACAACTAAAAATAAAAAATCTGATCCTATTAATAAAGTAAGACTTTTTGATTTTGAGCCAGAAACTTGGAAATCGATTAAATCTAATCATAATCTCCTTAAAACTATTGCTAAGGAAAGAATTAAAGAAGAACTTACAAAAGCTTTTTCTCAAGGTAACCCTTTTGGTCTTGTTGGACTTTTAGACGAGGCAGAAATGTTAGTAATTCTTTTTCCTGCACTTGCACTAACTAAACATATTGATCAGCCGATTAGGTATCATCCATTTGATATTTATTCGCATATTATCTTGACACTCTATCACCTTCAAGCAATTAACACAAATTACTTAGTCAGATTTGCAATGCTTTATCATGATGTCGGAAAAGTTGGTCAATATGCAGAATATGGGAAAAATCTTTCAAAAGAAGAAATCAGAATCCTTCTGGCGGGTCCGCTTAACCATAGGTTTAGTTCTGCGGTGCTTGCTGAAGAGGATTTTAGAAACCTTTGATTTTCTCATAAAGAGATTGAGGAGATTCAGCGATATATTAGAGAGCATCATACTCCTTGAGAAATTCTCCTCGGAAATCCTCAGAATCGAGCTAAGAGACTTAGAAAACTCCTCTCTGATGCTGGTTTTGAAAGAGTAAATAATCTTCTTGATATCAATATCGCAGATAGAATGGGGATGTATAATCCACTCCAGAATGCAAGTGATCTTAGCGATTCTCGGTATCTCAAAAAACTTCTCCTTGAAATTGAACAAGAAGAAGGGCAATTTAGATCTAAAGATCTTGCAGTTAAGGGGAGAGATATAATGGAGTACTTCAATCTTAAACCAGGAAAAATTATTGGAGAGTTGCTAGAAGTGGCTTTAGATCGAGTTCTTGGAGATATAAAAAATAGAAATAAACCTGATCAGATTTTTGCTAATCTTGCTAATCATCTAAAAAATTTAGAAGGAAAAAAATAAATAGAAAGGCTATAATTTTTTTAGTTTTTCTTTCCCATCTTTATATCAGAGTTCAAAAAGTTTTTTAAGTTTTGTTGTCCTAAATTCTAGAACTGGCGTATCAAGTCCTCTACAAAAGAATATATTACTTAGATTCCCTTTTTCTTGAATGTCTTTTCTTAGCATAATTTCAAAGGAAACAATTAAATTATCGAAAAGGTTTTTAATTTTGGGGTTAGAGCGGTATTTGTTGAGAGAGATTCCAATAATTTTATTTTGAGGAAAGCTTTTTTTTGCAACTTCTATAGGAAAATTATCAGTAACTCCTCCATCTATTAAAAGGTGATCGTTTCTTTCAATTGCTGGGAAAATTCAAGGAATTGCAATTGTCCCAAGTAGGGCAGAGGTGAGCTCGCCACTCGAAAGGATTAGATTTTCTCCTTTTTTTACTTCAGTGCAGCCGATGAAGGTTGGAATGTTAAGATCTTCAAAATTCTTAGGTAATTCTTTTTCCATTTGTTTTTTTAGAAGGGTATTTTTAAGGAGAGAAGATTTTGGTATAAGATTAAGATTTTTGGAAAAATTCAAAAAATCTGATTTCAGAAAACGTGTTAGTATTTCATCAGCTGAATATCCAGCTGATCGATAACTTACAAGTAAAGCTCAAGCACTTACCCCATAAAGTGCATCAATTTTGTCTTTATATCCAAGTTCCTCTAAGGCTTTTAGAATTCCAAGTCCATAAAAAGCTCTCATTCCACCTCATGAAATTACGAGAGTGAAGTCCTTTTCCTCTTTTTTTTGTAAAAAAGGAAATTTGAAGTTAAACATTATTTTTGCAAAGAGCTAAAAGTGGCGATTCCGTCATGATATCCTTGATCGAAAAGTTGGATCAGTTTTTTTTCATTACTTTCAAAGGGACTCATAGAAAGATTCCTGTAGAAAAGAATGTCAGCCTTGTTAATTGTTGCGTTTAAACGTCATCTCAAGAGGATTTCATAAGAAACCATTAAAGTATCTAGAATGTTTTTAACTTTCTGATTTGTTTTAAACTTCCCAAGTAAAATTCCAATTGTTTTGGTATTGGGGTTCTGTTTCTTAGCATAATCTATGGGGAAGTTGTCAGTAACCCCTCCGTCTACAAGTAAATGCTTTTCATATTCAATAGGGGCAAATACTCCAGGTATTGACATACTTCATAATACTGGTTTTATGAGATCTCCAGATTCGAAAAAGACCGATTTTCCTTTTCGAAGGTCGGTTGTTCCTACGATTAGAGGTTTTTCTAGCTGTTCGAAGGTTTTTTTTAAGTCTTTTTTCAAAAGCTTCTCTACGACGGAGCGTTTTAGGAGACTTTGAGTTGGAGGGAGTGCAATATTTTTGAGGTTAAAGAGTTCGCTATTGAGGTAGTTTTGCACAACTTCATCAGCTTTCCACCCGCTAAGCCAATAAGCTCCTGTTAAAGCTCCAGCACTGACTCCATAAATAGCTTTGATAGATGATTTTAATCCCATTTCCTCGATGGCTTTTAGAACTCAGCAGGCATACATTCCCTTTGCTCCTCATCAAGAAATTACGAGTATAAATTCTGGTTTTTTTTTCTTTTGCATTATCACGTGTAGGTTTATTAATAAATATTTAAAGTGATTTATAATAAAATGGTTAGTATTTATATGGTGTTGTTAGTTAAATCCCAGTTGATTGGTTTCTTTCCGATACATTCAAGGATTTCATTACATTGGCTAAAGGGTCTACTTCAGAAAAATCCTCTATCTGCAGAGAAAGGTGAGGGATGTGCTGATTTGAGAATAAAATGTTTATCAGTATCAATGAGGCTTGCTTTTTGTTGTGCAAATGCACCTCGGAGGATGAAAACGATGCCTTCTTTTTTATCGGAAAGAGTTTTGATGACCGCATCAGTAAAAATTTGCCATCCAATATCTTTATGAGAGTTTGGACTGTTCTTTCTTACCGTTAAACTTGCATTAAGGAGGAGAATCCCTTGTTTAGCTCGTTTCTCTAAATTTCAATTGAGAGGAGGATCAATGTCGAGATCAGCTTTTAGTTCTTTGAAGATATTTCTTAAAGAAGGAGGAATTCTAATTCCTTCTGGGACAGAAAAACTCAGTCCATGAGCCTCTCCTGTTCCATGATAAGGATCTTGTCCGAGAATCACTACCTTTACCTGATCAAAAGGGGTTAAATTAAAAGCGTTGAATATCTGTTTCCCCTGTGGATAGATTGAGTGTCCCGAGGAGAGCTCTTTTTTTAAAGTTTCTTTTATTTTAAAAAAATATGGTTTTTCAAATTCTTCTTTTAAGATATTTTTTCGTGAACTATCGATGATGATCGTTTTCTCCTGTGTCATAAAAAACAAATAAGTAAAACTGAATAGAAGATAGTTATCTTATTTCCTCTTGCAAGAGAAATCTAAAAATATTCACTGGAAATTATTTAAAAAAATCCTATACTCCAAAAAAACAAAGGCTTTTTACAAAAGAATTGATTTTATTTTCTTTCTTTGCCGATGTTCAAACTCCGTCTAAGTAGACCCTTTCTACACTTTCTTCTTATCAATGCTCTCTTTCTCCTCACCTATAAGGTTAGGCTGTGGACAGATTTAATCCCGGGTATTCAACTTCCTATCCCATTTATTAATGCAACTGAACTTGCTATTTTCTCGTTTATTGCAAGTGCTGGATTTATCGGTATTTGAATTATTAAGGATTTTTATTGCCTGAATAAGAGAGTTATTAATCATTTTCAAACTTTTTCTAAGACATGGATTTATTGGTTTATTTCGATTACTTTTCTTTCTTATTTTGGCCAAGGATTTATCTTTTTCTTTTGAATTTCTAGGTTCATTCTTATTTTTTCAGGTATCCTTACTTATATTGTACTCTTCTTCTTTGATCAGGCTTGGAGAGCCTTAGAATATCAGCAACAAAAAAAATCCTGAAGAAAAATTCTGATTATTTCTGAGGAAACGATTGATACTTACGAGATTTTAAAGACAATAAAAGCAAATTTTTCTCTAAAAACGGAATTTATTACTCCTGATGAAGCCGAAGAAACGGATTTTTCTCAATATGAAATGTGTGTTGTTGTTTGAACGTTTAAAAAAGATCAGCTTCAAGCTATTTTTGAGAGGACAAGATTTCATGATACAAGGTTTTTTCATATTAGTGAGGGCTTTTTTCTTGAAGATGTTGTTTATAAGCCAGAGATTATTCAGAATATTGTTGCATTAGAATATAAACATTCCAAACTTGATGGACGATCTCTTGTCGTGAAGAGGCTTTTTGATTTAATTGCTTCGTTTTTCTGAATTATTGTGCTTTCTCCTTTGCTTCTTCTTATTGCAATCCTGATTAAGTTTGATAGTAAAGGTCCTGTGATTTATAAATCTAAAAGAGTGGGAACAGGAGGTCAGCTTTTTACCTTTTTAAAATTTCGTACAATGTATACTCATTTGAGTGTCGGGTATGGAGGTAAAGATGCTGAGGAGCTCTATAAAAAGCTCATCAACTCTGAAGCAAATACTAGAGAAGGGGTGCTCGCAAAAATTGAGAATGATCCAAGAGTAACGAAAGTATGAAGGTTCCTTCGTAAGACTTCACTTGATGAATTGCCTCAGCTTTTTTCTGTATTGTGGGGTACAATGTCACTTGTAGGTCCAAGGCCACATCTTCAGCATGAGGTAGAGAATTATGCTCCTTGGCAAAAAAGACTCTTGAGTATCAAGCCAGGAATTACAGGGTATGCACAGGTTTTTTGAAGAGATTCTTTGAGTTTTGATCAGGAGGCGAAATTGGATCTGTACTATATTCAGAATTGGTCATTATGGTTAGATATGTATGTGATTGTAGGGACTTTTGGAGTAATCTTTAAAGGACGCTAATTTAGAATTTTGGAGAGATAAAACATGAAAATCAGAAATTATTTATTGGGAACTCTTCTTTTTATGATTGCTTTTTGAGTTTCAGCTTTTGCGTTTGAACCTAATCAACAGCAACAAGAAGAGCTTGCTTCTTTCAAAGGTCAGATAGCACCTTTAGTAGAGAAAGATAATTATGCTTTATGGAATTTCTATGAGCAAGCGAGAGATTTACATCTTTACTTCAAGGAAGAAAAAACTGCTTATTATTTAGAACATTTGAGGGATTTTTTTTTGACGAAGTTTCTTACTAGGAAAGACCTTGCAAAATCAGAAAGTAGTTCTTTGAAGTCAGATTTTCTTTCTCAGTATCAAGGTTCTGGATTGGAAGCTTCAGAAGTTTTGAGTCAAAATTGTATTGGATGGTATCAAACCTTGGACAATTTGAGTTTTGCTTATGATTTTCCAACAGCATTAACAATTGCTGTTCGATATAGAGAAAGCTGATGTGGTTTTTATTTGCCAAAAAATGGGGATGGTCCTTTTCAAATAGTAAGTAAGGATTATGGGAATTGAACGATTAGCAAAGAACTTTTTGAAAAAACGATTAAGGATTTTCTAGAGTTTTCTAAAAAAAAGATAGATTGGTATAATGGTAAAAATCCTTCAACTCCGATTACGCTTAGCTACAAGAGTGTTAATTATGATGATCTCTTGAAATTTTCTGGGTTGTATAATGGATTGAGTTGATGAATAGTATATGGTAATATCTTGCCTGCAGTACCTAAATATTTTTTTGAGAAAATGCCTTGAGAATATGAAAAAGGAAAAAGAAACTGACTTTTCCTTCAATTTCTAAGAGTTCTTGAATGGGAAATTAAGCAGTAAGATGATATTAATTTTGTCCTAGAATATGTTTCTTTATTTTTCCGCTGTTTAAAAAGATTAAGGTGTCCATATCTTCTGGAGCTCGATGTTTCCCAAAAAGTTCTAATTGACTTGAATGGTGGAAAGGAACAATGTATTTGTTATGAAAGCTTGCATAAGATTTATTGAACTCTTCCATAAAATTACCATTTTTTATGATAGGAGAAATTAAGAAAATATCCTTCTCTGTGAGATGAAGGTCATTAAGCCATTTACATAAATATTCTACATAAAAACGAATACTTTCTAAAACTAGGTTTTTTGCTAATGGATTTTGATCAATCTCTTCTGAGCTTTTATACCAATATTTCACGATTTGATTATCTTTGTACATTTGCATCAGAAAATTGATCCCAAAATTAATGTGTTCAATTTGTTTATAGAATCAATCTTCTACAGCAATTACTTTACAATAATTTTCTTTAATATAAAGAAGAAGGAATGAATCACGACCAAGTTTTCTTTTTAGAAAAGATATTGTTTTGAGGCTTTCTGGCCGAAGATGGAGGTTCTTTTGGTTGAAAATGTTTCCGTAGGATTTATTAAAGCTTAGAAGGGTATTTCTATTGAGATATACAAAATAGAGACGAAAAAAAATCTGACCTTTGACTCCAATAAGAAATTTTTTTTCTTCTCCATTAACAAAAATTGTATCAATATTTGTGAAAAGGAGTTCTTCTTGAGTGATATTTCTTAGGTATTCAAGTCTTTCATCGATAATAGTATTAAAATCTTCAATTGTGAAAGGGGAGTCTTTTTCTTTGTAAATATCAAAACGGAAAAAATGAAATCTTCCATCATCTAGTAAAAAATGGTGGTCATAATTTTGATGTTGAAGCGAATACTCAATAACTTGATTGAGTGCTTCATACCTCTCATATTGTTGCATACCGAGCTTTTCTTGGAATTTGACTACGCAAAATTTTGGATATTTTGGGTCATAGGCTTCTCTCCAGAGGTAAAACATCAGACTTTTTGCTCTTTTTGGGAATAAAATAAGGGGGCATTCTTTAGTAGTTTTCTAATGCCTTTATCCTATCTTCAATACTTGGGTGTGTTTGAAAAATAGAAAAAGCATTATCTAGAGGATTTTCAATGAACATTGCAGACATTTCTTTGTTTTTTAGTTCAATTTCAGGCTTTTGGTTAATTTTTTTGAGTGCAGAGATCATTGCTTGATTATCTTTAGTAAGTTGAACACTTCCAGCATCAGCAAGGTATTCTCTTTTTCTAGAAATTGCCAATCTAATTAGTGGATATAGAAGATATCAGAGGATCATTAATGCTAATCCAATCAAAGGAAGTATATTTTTCCCTTTCCCGTTTCATTTTCCACGTCCTGTTCTAATAAGGATCTCTCCAATTATGCTAATTGCTCAGATATAGAGTACCATTACGAGCATTAACAATGTATCTTTATTGATAATATGGGTTAATTCATGAGCGGCTACCGCCTCAATCTCTCTTTTATCAAGCTTCTCTAATAATCCTGTTGTAAAGACGATTCGTGAATCTGAAGCCCTTCGTCCGAGTGCAAAAGCATTCATTCATTCTTGATTGATAATTCAGATTTTTGGAGTTGGTAAACCACGAGAAATACAGAGATTTTCCACGATATTATAGATTTCAGGATGTTCTTGTCTCGTGATTGGTTTTGCTCCAGAAAACGAAAAGATTAACTGCCTTTGAAAAAAGAAAGCAATGAGTATCCAGATCATAAGAACCGGTCATAAAACAACGAGGATTTCTCCTGTTTCTTGTTCTGCTACCATGAGTCTTTCTTGAGAGGAGACTTCTTTATAGGCTATGAGATTTCCATATTCGTCATATTGTTTTGAATCTCCTGAATTAAGGTAAAAGACTACAAAAAGAGCAAGTCCCAAAAAAAGTGGAAGTAAAAAAATTAACATCCAAGTTTTTATTTTATTGCTCCAAATGGAATGTTGTAATCCTTGTACCATCTTATCAATCAAAGCCTAAAATCAGTATTTTACTTTCTTTTTATCTTTTAGAACTGTACTTTAGGAGCTTTTTTTGCGGCCTCATCATCGAGTTCAAAGAATTCAACTGGAGTAAATCCGAAATTCTTTGCAATGATATTGCTTGGAAAAGTTTGAGTAGCAGTATTAAATTCTCTTGTTGTTGCGTTGAAGAATCTTCTAGCAGCAGCTAGTTTGTTTTCGATATCAGAAATTTCAGATTGAAGTTGAAGAAAATTTTGATTCGCTTTTAGTTCAGGATAGTTTTCAGCTACTGCAAAGAGTGTTTTTAATGCTCCAGTAAGCTGATTGTTCGCTTCTATCTTGCTTTCTACTGATTGAGCGTTTAAAAATCCATTTCTAGCAGCCATTACTTTTTCAAAGGTTTCTTTTTCGTGAGCTGCGTAACCTTTTACAGTATTTACAAGATTTTCAACAAGATCAAATCTAAGCTTAAGCTGTACATCAATGTCAGCAAAAGCATTTTCTCTATTGTTTTTGAGTGTTACTAAGCGGTTATAGAGAACCATTGTGGTAAGTCCGATTACAACTACAATTGCGAGAACTGTTCGTACTAGAGTCATTTGATGTGAATTATACATATAAAAGCTGAATTCCGATATTCGGTTCAGCTTCGTTATAGGGATTTGATAGGTGGAGTCAACTATTTTTTATGAATTTGAGTTATTTTTTTCCATATATTCTTTGACAACTTCACTCATTGCTTCAACAAGAATATTAAATCTTTCGTTGTCGTCTGATAAATCTTTTTCAATAGTCTGTTTTTGTTTTGTTAAAAAAGATTCTTTTAATACGGTTAATTTTCCTGCTTGTTTTTTTGGTGCAGAAATATCTGCAAAAGGAAACTCAGTATCAAACTCAAGTTTAATGAGCAAGTCTCCTTTCCCAAAAAGTTTATCTCAAAGTCAATTTTGATTTCGAGAAATTGTTGTAATTTTATTCCGAGAAAAAACCTCTGTTTTATATTCTAATAGTCCCTCTCGGAGGAAGAGAATTACGGAATCTTTTGTTAAGATTAAACAATCCAAATAGGCATCAAGAAAATCTATTGCTCGTTTAGCAAAGAGAAGAAGTCAAATTCCTCCGAAAATCCATTTCCAATATTCTGCTGGGCTTGTGTGATTGAGGAGAGAAAAGATAATAAATACAACAAAAAGAAGTACAATCGTTAAGATTGACCTCTTTAAGTATACTGTAGAACTATGTCCAATGATTCGTTCAATATCTTTGGCATTCACGTATTTTTTGATAAGTGCATTTCTCAACATCAGTCTAAAATCCACAATAAAAACGATGAATGTCCTTTAGAATTACGAAGCTTTTTTTGCTGCTTCAATTCTCTTTTGCTTTTCGAGATACTTTTCCATCATTCCTTTAACTGGTTTTTTCACAATTCTGTCTTTGTTAAAAACAGGATGGCATTGGTAGCATGTTTCAACTTTGATTGGTCCTTCTACTGTTGTGTTTACAGTGAATGTTGCTCCACAGATGCAGTTTACCTGAACATCTTTAAAATACTTAGAATGGATTCCTTTTTTCATATTTTCCCTTAAGAAATATAAAGTTTTCCGAATGAAACAGAGTATAGAAATTTGCTTTTCATTATCAAGAGTAATCTTGGGTATTTTTCTAATGATAGAGAAAATTCAGCTTTTTTATCTTTTATACACTCTTAAAGTTCGCGATCATTCAGGCAAAGCATTTTTTCTAATCCGTGGGTTAAGAGATCTAATTTCTAGATAGGTATACCCTTTGCTTGTTGCCCATGCCGCAAGATTATCCGTCATTCCAACCTGTATTTCAGTAGTTTCTGGAGTGGTGTATTGTCCTCATCGTTTACTGATGTCAAAGTAAGTATTCAGATTCTCAAATAATTCTTTGAAAGCTAAAATTCTGAATACATATCTTGAGGTTTCATTATTTAGATAGAGATCATAGTAATTGTTTTGAAATTGATAAGCCATATCATTAGCAATACCATTTGTTCCTCTATTATATGCAGCCATTGCAAGTGTCCAGTTTCAAAATTTATTATAGGCTTTTTTTAGGTATTTTATGGCAGCATCAGTTGCTTTTTCGGTATTGAATCTTTCATCGATAAATTCATCAACCCTCAGATTATATCCCTTTGCAGTTGTTGGCATAAATTGCCAAATCCCTGCTGCTCCAGCACTACTTACAGCTGTTTCTCTAAGTGCAGATTCAGTAAGTACAAGATAAAAAATATCTGTAGGAACTCCTGCTGCTTTTAGTTTTTTTTCTATCATGGGCTTGAAAAGTGGTAGTCTTTTCCAGATCATCATCATTTGATCTTCATTCATCTTATTTACAGCAAGTTCTCTGTCAAACCTTTCAATATTAAATTGGTGGGTTTTGTCGAGGAGAACCTTTTCTCCAGCCAAAGTTTGTTGGTATTCATTAGCACGGAACCAACTCCATCAAAAAGCGCTCTGAAAAATTCCGATTAGAAGAATAAACGTCAGGATTCCTGCACCGATACTTCGTCTTTTTTTCATCTGAGGAAGGATTTTTATCATTCTTTTTTGTAAGAAATAAAGTTGATTTAGATGGTAATTATTTTATTGTAATTTACAAGCAGTTTTGTATTCTTGTTTCATTCTTTATGTTATTGCCGATAGCTATGTTAGACTATGGTGGATTTCGATTAAAAAATGAGCTTGGTAATAATGTTTTTGCGTATCAGGAAAGAAACCCAGATCCAAAGCTATGGGTTCCAAAGCTTATTTCAGCTTGATTAGATCAATTATCTCTCGGTGATCAATCAGTTTTTTCTGAGTGTAATTCTCAAGGTGAAGTTCAATACTTTTCTGGGCTTCAGAATTTTTTATTTTTTGAAAAGGATTGAATTCCGATCTATTTTTTTGATAATCATAATCATGCTTTAGCATTCCGATATCGTGAATTTTTTAAAAAAACGATACAAAAGGGGATTTTCCTTATTCATCTAGACCAGCATTCAGATATGAATAAAAATCCTTTTAATATCCAAGATGAAAACTGGGATTCTGTCTGTGATTTTACACAAAACTGTTGTAATGTTGGGAATTTTATTCTTCCAGCTTTGAACTCTGGTTTGCTTTCTGAGGTTCAACAAATTAGAAGTGAGTATGCTTTATTGCACTCACAAATCCCAGATCATGACTATATTTTTGATATTGATTTAGATTTTTGGACTGAGGAAATGGGGATTGAGGATTTTGAAGCGACTTTAGAAAAAGTAAAAAATCTGATCTCTTCTGCGAAACTTGTTACAATTGCGACTTCTCCTTATTTTCTTGATCAGTTTAAAGCTTTAGCATTGATTCATCAGCTTTTGGATTAGATATGTTTAAGCAAAAAATGTAATACTATAAGCTTTTTCTCAGTCTTCAAAGCTTCGAACTTTCCAAGTTTTCTTTTGAAATAAAAATGTTAATTCTCGACTGAATGTTTTATTTCAGATTTTTTGAATCTTTTTTTCTGCGGAGTTAAGGGAAATTTTGTGGATAGTATCAAGATTCTCGCTATCGCTCGCTTTCAAAATCGCTTCTTTCGCAGTTCGGAGAAGATAAAAGTGATTCCAATCTGCGATTCAAAAATGCGTTTCTAATTCGGCTTTATATGTTTTTAAAAGGCTTTTGTCTCTTGGTTTGATGACTTCCAGGTCAACTCCAATTTTTTCTTTGCTAATCCCAAGCAGAAGCCAATCTCCGCTATAGGAAGCAGAAAAAAAATCTGATTTTCCCTTGTGTTTTGTATTCGCTTCTAAAAGCTCAGTTTCACTAAGTCTATAGTTATGCTTGAGAAAGAAATTTTTATAAAGTCTTGCAGGAAAATAGGCTTTCTTGCTTAGTTTCTCTAAAAAAGTTTGTGAAAACTCGGATTGCATAACGGTTTCAGAGAAGGGAAAAGGAGTTTTTTGCAGCAAGAGATGGGGAATAGTTCATTCTCTAATCAAAAGAGGAATATTCTCATTTTTAGCGAGAATCATATCATAAACTAAAAATTAAAGCTAAGAAATAATTTTATAATTCAGAGGAAAATCATAAAGTTTTACAAGAGGTAATTTTATGTATTGAGTTAAAAATGGCATTATACGATGATTCAATATAAAAATTTATTGATTCCAATCTTTTGCTAAATGTATCGTATAAATCTTTCCTTCTCCATTGATATTGATGATAGCAGCTTCAGTTTCTGCATCTAAGAGTAAAGAATCACCTTTTCTAAAGGTTTTATTTTTAAAGTATGGAGTGCTCACGAGATATTCTCATTCAAGTGGGTAAAAGAGTGATTTTCCTTTATTACTTATGATATGCGTAGATTTTTCCTTATCAAAAATATAAACACGGATGTGATACGGCATTCCCAAATCATTCAAATCATGTCCAAAAACATGGTCAGCTTTTTGATCTAATGCTCTTTTTTCTCCTTGTCCTACACTGCCTTGATAAACTTTCCCCCTATCCAATAATGCAGAAGGAAGCTTAACGGATAAATTCATAACAGGGTGGTCGTTAGGATTTTTGATCGTATGCCAAGTTTTTGGAGGGAAAATGATGATATCTCAAAAATCAGCCTGGATTTCTTGTTCAATTCCTTCAGTCTTGAACTTACCTATTGAGGATCATGTATAAAAGGTAATCTCCCAGTTTTCTCAGTGATCATGCCATGGTTGTTCATAGTTTGGAGGAGTTTCTGCTGTTACCAAGGAAGGAGCATCTAAATCTGAAGTTGCTTCAGGAACGATCCCAAGGTATTCTCTTGGTTCCAGAATATCTCTTCCTAGGACCTTAGAGGTATTAAGGTACATTTCTTTTTTTTGGTTTGTTGAAGGAATAATACCTGTTGTTGCTGGAAGGATTTGTTGGCTAAAATTTTCAAAGAAAATCAAATTCAAATTTTTTTTGATATCCTTATACGTATCTTCAGAAAGAAGTTCTTGCTCATAATAGAGTTCTGTAAGAAATTTTACGACTTGAGCTTTTTGCCTTCTAGAAAAGAAATAAAGTGGCTGATTGAGAGTTTCTCTATGTGTGAGAGTATGAAGTTCTGTTATGAGTTGATAAAGATCTTTTAGATGAGAATTGCTATTCATAATTTCACTGAGTAAAAGTAAAATTTGTTTTGAGTAGCCTCTAATATAGTTGATCTGCTTTGGAGGATCATCAGGAATGTGAATATTCATAGGGAATATTTTAGGTATAATTAAAAGAAGTCCTACAAATCTAAAATCCTTTCCTTTACCCTTTCTCTTCCCATTACTTTCATCACAGAAAAGAGGTCTGGAGTCTGTTTCGCTCAGCAGAGCTGAATTCTAAGGAACATTGCAAGATCTCCGACTTTCCCGACAAAACTACCTTCCTTAAATTCAGCATTATTCGCTGCGAAACCATACTTTTTCCCAATCAGTTTAAGCTGATCAAATCGATCAGTTACCTCGCCATCTAAGCTGAAGTTTTCCGCATAATCGGCAGCAAAAGCTTTCCAAGTCTCAAGAGGAATCTGTTCTGGGAAGTCAGGTTTTGATTTTTTGATTTCAGTTCGCTTCTCATCGTAGAAAAAGAGGATATTTTTCTCAATATCGCTGTAAAGGGTAAATCTCTTCGGGTCTTTTTCCGTGTGCCTCTCAATGTTCAGTGCGGCTTTCGTATATTCGGCGTATTTTTCCATCAGTTCGGCAAGCTCCTGGTGATAGTCCTTTGCCCAAGCGAGTCCCTGTTCATAGAGCTCGACAGTGCTGAGCTTGGAAAGGTAGCCGTTGTTGATATTCTGGAGCTTTACGAAGTCAAAAAGCGCTCCTGAGACATTCATTTTCTCAAGTGAGAACTGAAAATCCAAAAAAGTCTGATCCTCGTGCGCTCTTTGCCAGTCTTCATAGCTAGAATCTGCGAGTGTCATAATGTATTCCAAAAGGGCTTGTGGGGCATATCCTGCCTCAAAAAAGAATTCTACATTCGCTTCTGGATCCTTTCTCTTGCTCAGCTTTCTTTTCTTTCCTTCATCAAGCTTACAGATCGGAGCCAAGTGGCAGTATTCAGGTGCTGGTAAATTAAAGGCTTCGAAAAGCTGGAGATGAAGCGGAACGGAAGTTAGCCACTCCTCACCTCTTGTAATCGTTGTCACTCTCATCAAAGTATCGTCCACAATATGTGCAAGATGGTAGGTTGGAAGTCCATCTCCTTTGATCAGTACAATGTCATTATAGTTGTCAATCATGGAAATCTTTCCTCTGATCAGGTCTTGGAAAACGATTTTCTTGGTCGTATCGCCATGAGAACGGAATCTCAAAACAGGAAAAGTCTGATCTTCTGCATTGAATTTTTCTAGCAGTTCGTCCGGTGTTTTGTTTCTCCATTCGGAATAGTTTCCGTAGATTCCAGGGATTTGTTTGCTTGCGGTCTGCATTTCTCTGATTTCGTTCAGTCTTTCTTCGCTCATTCGGCAAGGATAGGCTAGTCCTTGGGCTACTAAATGCTTTGCAAACACCTCGTAAAGCGATTTTCTCTGAGATTGTACATAAGGACCGTAGTTTCCGACTTCTTGTTCTAAGCTCAAAGGTCCTTCATCAAACTGAATCCCAAATTTTTGTAAAGCAGTAATCAAAAGCTGAGTTGCTCCTTCAATTTCTCTTTTTTGATCGGTATCTTCAATTCTTAGGAGCATTTTCCCTTCGTTTTGTTTCGCATATTTCCAGCCTACAAAGGAGGTATAGAGTCCTCCAAAATGCAGATATCAGGTTGGACTTGGTGCGAAACGAAGCACTTTTCCCTCAGGTCTTGGAGGGTATTTTGCCAAAAGGTCATCTATGCTTTCTTTCACCTGAGGAAAGAGGAGATCTGCGAGTTCTGCTCGGGTTGTCATTCAGATTTTTTCTAATCAGCTAAAAATTTGCCTTGAGTCTAGCTAATTGCAACAAGAAAACAAGAAAAAATCTGTATTTAGCTTTCTTGATTTCTTTTTTTGTTTTTATATACTTTTGTTTTGAATTATTTTGTTTTTATTCGATGATTGGGGAATGAAAAAAATCGCTTATTTAGACTTTATTCGCGATCTTTTGGCTGATGAAAGTCAGTTTCAGGCTTTTAAAACTTATTATCAGCAGAAACTTCCAAAAAGTATTAAAATTATTTCTTCTAGAATAAAAAAATCTAATCTTCTTCCTTATTTACATGATCAGAATTGGAAATTTAAGGTTCCAAACTTCTCTTTTTGACCTTTATGTTATGATGATGTTTGTTATGTTGAGAAGGAGGATACCAAGAGCTTAGGATCTTATTTTCTGCATCAGTGAGGTTTTTTTTATGTGCAAGAAGTTTCAGCAGGGCTTTCTGCTCAGGTTTTGCCTTTAGAAAAATGAGATAAGGTACTTGATCTTTGTGCCGCTCCTGGAGGGAAAACGATTCAGCTTGCGGATCAGCTTTTGAGGCTTTGATGAGGATATGTAGTGGCAAATGAGGTTTTAAATGCTAGGAGAAAAGCACTTATTTTCAATCTTAATCGTTGTGGTATGCTTAATACGGCAGTTTCTGCCTATGATGGGACTCAGATTGGAGATCTGGCACCAGAATTTTTTGATAAAGTCTTGGTAGATGCTCCTTGTTCGTGAGAAGGTATGCAATATAAACACGATAAAACGGTTCATATTTGGGATCAAAAATCTGCAGATCAATTAGCTAAACTTCAGGTTCAGCTTTTGATTTCTGGACTAAAAGCTCTAAAAGTCTGATGAACTTTGGTGTATTCTACTTGTACTTTGAATCCCTTTGAAAATGAGTGAGTACTTAGTCAAGTTTTAAGCACTTTTTGAAAAAGTTTAGAGCTTCAGGAGGTAGCTATTGATCAAAAGTCAAAAGGATTTACTGGATTTAAGGATCAATTTTTTCTTTCTCTGAATGATGCAGAAAAGGTAGCAAGGTTCCGACCTCATATTCAGCATACGGGAGGTTTTTTTATTGCTAAAATAAAGAAAATGGCGCCTCTCTCTTGTGAAAAACTACAAGATAAAAGGACTCTCAAAGACTCTCTTCTTAATGCCTCTTCTCAGCTTCAAGAGCAGGTTCGAGATTTTCTTGATAAAAAGTGGTGAATTAAAAAACAAACTGGTTTTTCTTTCTTAGCCTCGCAACAGGCAATCTATCTTACAAATTTTGCATATTCTGATATTTCAAAAAAGCTTTTTATTGAAAAATTCTGAATTCCAATTTTTAAAATCGGGTATTTATGAGAGCGAATTCCTCAACAAGGAGTGGCTACGGTTCTAGGTAATTATGCAGAGAAAAATACTCTAGAGATTACTTCAGATCAAGCTCAAAAACTTACGGAAACGGGTATTTTAAAGGGAAATTTTTGAACTCAAGGGGATTTTTTGATTTTAACATGGAGGAAGCAAGCTTTTGCTTTGGCTAAGCAATGAAACTCAGAAATAAAAGTAAAACTATAGTTTTTTTATAATGTCAAGCTTTTGCTTTGGAAGGAAGTTGGAAATATTTGCTAATATTACTTTTTCTCTTTATAATAAGGTAAGGATTTTATATCTTATTTTATGTATTATGAATACCGCATTTAATTCTCAAAGTTCTCTCCAAGATGCTCGTAATATGTATAGGCAGAAGACAGAAAAGAGGCATAAAGATGCACTGGTAGAGTGTTTTTCTGAAGATTTTTCAAATCTTAATCAACAAGATCAGGAAGCGATGAAACAAGAGTTGATAAAGGAACTTCAAGCATCTAAAAAGAAATTCATTTCTGCAAAAGGAAAAGAAAAAGAACAATTAGCAAAAGATATTGAGCTGTTTTCAATCTTAGCAAAGGAACTTGGAATTGATTTTGTTGATTTGAAAGAAGTAGAGGATGACCTTGTGTTGATCAATAATGCGCTTCAAAAAGCAACTGATGACCCTTTACGAAAGATAAAAAAATTTGATTTTCAGTCTCCTGTGGCTCAGCAGAAGTACGAAGAGCTAGATCAGGCGATGAAAAACCAATCTCGTGGGCTGTATAGTAGAAGTGTTCTTTTGCAAGAGTTGTGAGATTACCTTGAAGGAGTCTTAACAAATCAAAAGTGAAAAACTGGCTCAAAAGAAAATAAGGGAGACGATCAAATAAAGGAGACTTGACCTCAGATTGATGAGAAAGAATCTAAGGTTCTAGAAACTTTTGATGATGCGGATTTTGGAGTAACTTTTGCAAAGTATTGTAAAGCTCATGGAATTAAAAGAGCAGATGGGAAAGAAATTGCTTGGAGAGGAGGAATGGATACGAGCGTAGATTATGTTGATACAGATGGAAATATTTTAAGACTTCAAGCATTAAATTGAGGGGCTGAGATGCATGAAGATGTAGGAGCTGCTACAAAATATTGATGGTTGTTTACTGGAAAGAGAGTAGAAGAAAAAAGCGAAGAATCTAAGGTTCTAGAAACTTTTGATGATGCGGATTTTGGAGTGACTTTTGCAAAGTATTGTAAAGCTCATGGAATTAAAAGAGCAGATGGGAAAGAAATTGCTTGGAGAGGAGGAATGGATACAAGTGTAGATTATGTTGATGCAGATGGGAATATTTTAAGGCTTAAGGCGATTAAACGAGGTGCAAATCCTCATGAAGATACGGGAGCTTTTACAGAATATGAATTGATTCAGATAGTTTTTCTAGCAGAACCACAGCCAGAACCGCAACCCGCTCCAGAACCACAGCCAGAACCGCAACCC
>CAJZIX010000002.1 GCA_916049765.1 uncultured bacterium | reverse complement strand
GGAAACAATGCGATTTCACCTTCTATGCATTGCCAAGTTTTGAGGGGCAATTTGTCCTTCCATCAAGCAAGCTCTATGAAGCAAATGCTACAGAGGTTTGGTGAAGTAGCAGGATTGTAAAGGAGTAAAAAACCTTTATTAAAAATAAAAAACCTGATTAGATCGAACAATCAGGTTTTTTTTATTGAGGAAAAGTTTTTTTAAGCATAATCACAATGTTATACTCCCACTCTAAAGTAGATCTCTTTATCAACGAGTTCTCTTTTTGTTCCTCGTTTAAGAGAAGAGATCTGCTTGATAATCTGCACTTTCTCTGGACTATTAGCATAAGGCAAGCCATCAGGAAAGCCTGGATAGAGCACCTTTGCCTTGAAACTAAAGGGTCTTGTCTGCTGATTATTGATGGATACTTTACAAGCTCCCATAAAAGCTTCAGTAGAAGTCAGATCCGTTTGATTAAATTCAGGTTCAAATTCTTTGGTTAAGAACTCCGCATCTGGAGCTCCGACTTTAAAGACAAACATATTTCCAATATTTCCAAAAATCGTTTTAGAAAGGTCCATATTCCCTCCAAGTCCTTCTTGCTTGAGCTGATCGGTATACTGATGAGCCACAACAAGTCCTACCTTATATTTTCTGGCCTCGGAAAGAATAGATTCAAAAGACTGAGAAACATAGTTTTGAAATTCATCCACATAGAGATAGTGAGGGACTCTATCTTTTTCAGAGATTTTTGCCCTCTTGAGTGCAGAAAGTTTTACCTGCATTGCAATAATTTTTCCGATTAGTTTTGAAGTTTCCTCACCAGCGATACCTTTTGAAAGATTCATTAAAATGATTTTCTTTTGCTGCATTGCATCATACATATTGAAAGCTGACTTTGGCTGACCGATAATATTTCTGACATAAACCCCTGTCGTAAACGGACCAAACTTTGCTTGAATAAATGGAATAATCTCTGCCTTTTCACGATCTCCCATTTTCTTGTAGGTTTTATTCCATCGCGAAGCAACCACCGGATCTTTCAGATTTCTAATTTTTGCTTCTGCAAAAGCTTCATCAGTAAAAAGCCTCATAATATCCACAATCGTTCCTCCTTCAGGCTGATCCATGAGGAGCAAACAGCCATTACGAAAATAATCCTGAATTCTTGGTCCGAAAATCTCAGGTCCATACATCTGAATAAACATTTCTACGAGATCATTGGTTACCACATCTTTTTCATCGCTATCTTCCGGATTTACCTCAAGCGGATTGAGTCCAATCGGATAAGCCGTATTCCCAAGATCAAAATAAATTAGATCATCAATCCTCTCTTTTGGAAACCGTTTCAAAAGATATTCACAAGCTTCCCCATGGGGATCAATGAAGGTAAATCCTCTCCCATTTTTCATATCATCTACTGCCTGAGCATACATAATTGTAGATTTTCCAGTTCCAGTCTGACCGAGGATGTAAATATGTCTAAATCTATCTTTGTCAGTGATTCTGATTTCTCTTTTTACCCCTCCGTAAGTATTATAACCAACAACAATTCCCTCAGTCGGTAAATCATCTGGAGCAGGAACAACCTTAAATTTCTGCCAAGCGATTCTCGGATTTTGATTGAATCTTCCGTGGGGAAAATGAATAATTGAAGAAAGTTCTTTGATATTGAGAATCGTCGTTTTATTAAATTTTTTGATATCTTCAAGAAGCGGATTATCACTATAAAAAAGCCTCATCACATAATGCTTGGCAAATTTCCTTAGATCTTGAGCCTTACTAAATTTGATAGTATTGAGTCAGATATAGTTATACTGATTAAAAAGCCTAGAAATATCATCAATAATTTTTTTTGGTCTTGCTTGATCTGGTGAGGTTGCAATTGTTCTCATCTTCACCTGGAAAAGCTCATCATCCATTTTTTTATCAAAATCTCCGAGCTGCTGCTGTGAGAAGTTATGCTTCTTTTTTTCCTGCTCTTTTTTGTTTTCCTTGTCTTCTTTTGCTCCTGAGTTTCGGATTTTCTTGATAATCCCTCGGAATCCAAGAGCTTTCTTTCCATCCTTGATATCATCAGCCTTTTTTCTCATTTTTTTGAGCCAATCTTCATGCAAAGGCTCTACCAAAATCTGAATTCAGACTTTTTCATCTCTATTAATATTAGAAAACGCCGACAAAATACTATCCATCGGATCTGCTTCAAAAGCCTCATATGTCTTGATCGGATGCACGCTATCTTTGGTCAGAGTAAATTCCCCTCCGGCAAAAAACTTTCCTGCTTCCAAGAGTTTCGGTTGCTTAACCTGTTCTACGATTGCTCCGATATAGAAAGAAGCAATCATCTTTTCTACGGTCATAAGATGTTCCTTTGGTACTCCGAGGAAAAATTTGATCACCTCCTTTTCCACAAGCATTTCCATACTGATCGCATTATTTCCAAACCATTTATTCTCCCAGCCTTCATCAAAGATCGCATAAAAGTTTTTGTAGACCTGATTCATCAACTCAATATTCTGCTTCATAGACTGAATGTGATCTTTCGCATCAATGTCTGAACTTCTCGCTACCGCATTTTTAGGGATTTGAACTTGGAGAAATCTGATTTGTTTTGATTGTTCGACTCTATGTTTTTTCTGAAAATGCAAAAAAACGATTCTCCAAATGAGAACTCCAACAACTCCAAGAATAGCAGTTGCTACAAGACTTACTATAAAATATAAAAAGTGTTCTCCCATAGCTATTTTATCGTTTCTAGCAAAAGTAAATCATACTTAAAGTATAGTTTTTTTGGCAAAAAATGCAAATTTTGGGAACTTTTATATTAAACAGTTCCTCTCCCTCTCTCTTTATTATTAAAAGCGTTCATTGTATAGTGAAATCAGCTTAGGTATTCCCTAGTTTAGAAGATTTTGCTACAAGATAGGCAAGCCCCAAGGCATCAGCAGCATCATTGTATTCTGGTAATTCTTGGAGTCTAAAAAGCTTCATAATCATCTTCTGAACAAAAAATTTGTCAGCTCTACCATTTCAAGTTATATATTTCTTCAGTTCAATTGGAGTAAATTCTCTGATTTGAATCTTTTTTTTCATTGCCATTGTGAGTAGAATCGCCCTAATTCCAAAAACAAACTCTGCATTATTCTGATTATATTTCGTAAAAAAAAGTTTTTCCATACTCACAGTATGTACCTGATACTTTTCAAAAAGCTCAGTAAAAAAATCAGCAATCTGAAGCATTCTTTCGTACTGATCTTCTCTCGTAGGACTGACTTTTTTCTGAAGCAGAATCCCTGCATCAAGGATTTTCAAATCATCATCAATTAATGCGTATCAGAGCTTTCTTACTCCAGGATCTATTCAAAGAATCATGTATGATAGTTAAGAATATAGAATTAAGAAGATAGCTTTTTATCTTTTAGCGATTTCTAAGACTTGATTTCGGATATTCATCGCCTGAATCTCACTATTGTGTGTGATCGTATAGAACTTCATTTTTCTCTGTTTGACGAAATCCTGAAGAAGCTGCGCAACCTTTCCAACCGTTTCAGCATCAAGATTATTAACTGTTTCATCGAGGAAAAGCATCTCAGTTTTGAGATAAGAGGAAATTGCGAGCATTCGCACGAGTTTAAGGATCGTCCTCTGTCCTCCACTCAGACTTTTAACATCTCTTTCTCCCTTTTCATCGATAATCTTGGTTTCAAGTTCGAGTTTTTCGCTTTCTTCTTTGAGCTTGATCGTAATGGTATAATCTACAACACTTGCAAGATAGGCATTGATGATTTCACTCAATACTGGCAAATACTCACTCAAAACAAAAAGCAGAAGCTCTTTATTGAGAATCGTATAGAGATTCCCGAGGATTTTTTCTTCTTCAGTCAGATGTTTGATTTTGAGCTGCAAATCATTCCATTCATTGATGAGAAAATCCAATTGTTGTAGCGTTTGTTCATAAGCTACAAGCATCTGCTTTGCTTGAGCAAGTTCTTGGAGAGGAAGCTGACGCATTGCATCTTCTAATTGTCCTTTCTTTTCTAGGATTTGAGAGCTTTCTTGGGATAGGGATGAAATCTGCGTCTGGAGGCTTTCAATCGTGCTTTGAAGTCAGCTTTTTTCTTGTTGATACTTTTCTCTGTTTTCTAAACGTGTTTCTTGCTCGTGAAGGTCCTTCTCGAGGCGAGAAAGTTGGACAGAAAGCTGTTCTCGTTTTTGGCTGGCAGTTTCTAACTCTTTGTAGTCAAAACTCTGCAAAAACTCTCTCAAAATCTGGATCTTTTCTCCATTTTTTGTTTGCTCTGCTTGAAGCTTCTCCTTTTGTTCTGCAAATTTCATTCCGCTCTTTAGATACTCTTGTTCTTGATTCAGCTTTTCTTTTTGTGATGTGAAATCAATCGTAGAAATCTGCTTTTGGAGAGCTTGCTGTTCCTCAAGGATCAGTTTTTTTTGTTCTTCCCTCTGCTGAAAATGACGCTGATTGATCAGGCGAACAAAAGGACAAGGTTTCGAGAGTTCAGAGCAGTCAAACTTCTCATCTTTGCTGGTCTGCTGATCAAACTGCTCGAGCCTCTCAGCAATCGCCGTTTCTTGCTTGGAGAAAAAGCTTTCTTGCTCTTGGAGTGCTTTAATTTGCTGTTGAAGTGTGGAGATTTCAGATTGTTCCTTTTCTTTTAGTGTCGTGAGTTGCTGAAGGAACAGGTCGTTTTGTTGCTTCAAATGCACGCCAAGCTGTAAAAGTTCTTGAATAAAAGATTTATTTCCAAGGAGTGAATAGCTCGTTTTCGCTGGAATGTTAAACTCCCCTCCCCACTGCTGGATGAAAGCTTGTATTTCTTGGCTATGGGCTTGGGATTCCAATGCCTCTTGCTGGCTCAGGAGCAAAGATTTTTCTGCTTTGAGTTTCGAAAGCTCCTCCGCATTGATCTCTGAAAGGAGGGTATCAAGCTGAATCACTTGCTTTTCGTGCTGGGAAAGCTGGGATTGTAGGAGATGGCTCTGTTCCTTGAGTTTTTGTTCTTGCTGGGAAAGGAGTCCGTATTCAGTTTTTTGTTGTTGATGTATGGCTTGTTGAGTTTCCAAACTTTCATTGAGCGCAGGGAGAAAGGTCTTGAGACTTTCATCAAGTGAAAAATTCTGGATGCTGAGTTTCTCTTGCATCATTTCAAGCTCACTGATCACTGGATGTTCACTAGGAAGAAGTTTCTGAAAAAAAGAAATCGAAGTCAGACTTTTATACTTTTGAAAAAGTGCTTGAAGAAAGCTGCTTAGTTTCTTTTCGTAGCTTGAACTCTCTTGATAGGCTTTAATCTGGAATTTAACTTCGTTTCTCTTATCTTTAACGATCTCTTTGCTTTCATCGATCCCCAGCAATCAAAAGACATGCTTCAATACCTCTAATCTCTGAGCAGGTTGCATCTCAAAAATATTCTCCGCATCTTGCAAGAGAAAAATCGTGCTGACAAAAACCTCCTGAGGTGGAAGAAGCTGATTGAGCTGTTGTTGGAGATCAGTTTCGTTCTTGAAGGTCAATTCCTCGAGCGGAACGTTCGCAGCTTGGAGTAAAAGCTCAATATCCTGATCATAGCTAAGGGGACTTTCAGCTTTTATTTTTTGTTGGAGGGTGGCTGACTCCTCTGGACAGCTAAAAAGCTGAGAAGCGGTCGAATCTCTACTCTTCCCTTGCTTGAGGGTCCTGATGATGAAGTAGCATTGCCCATCGACCTCGAAAAGCAGTTTGATCACCCCTGTTTTTGACTGAATATTGAGAATATTCCTCGTGGAACTTTTGTAGAGCGCATAAGTTGGCCCATCAAAAAAGAGAAAACTCTTCCCAGTCCCAATCGGAGCTTTGATCAAATAATTTCCTTGTTCAAAAAAAAGACTGATTGTCTGGTCTTTGAATGGTCCAATATTGTGATAGCTAATGGCAAGGAGATTAAGCATAGGCATCGCTAAATAAAACTGCTTTTAAGATAGAGATATGCTCGAGATTTGCAAGAGGAAGGGAAGACTGAAATGATTTGTAAAACAACCTTATCCTCCTCTAGCTCAAGTGGTCTATTCAAGCAGAATATGTTCTGAATACTTGTGTAAGAAAAAAAGAAGAAAAGCTGACTCTTGAAGATCAGGTTTTTAGATTCATTCTAAGGATCAACTCTTCAGAACTTTGTAATAATGTTTATGGAAGTGTAAGCACTCACATGATATACCTCCCCTCTTTTCTTCCCCTGCATTTCCAAGTATGAAATTCATTGAAAATGGCGTTTTTTGACAGGAAACTTTTGTAGATTGTCAATTTTAAGAGAAATTATAATTAAGAACTGACATTAAGATATGAATTTTTATAATCTTTTTCAAAGACCACTTCATTTTTTATCAAGGTCAATTTAACAATAAAAAATAAAAAATCAAGACTTTATTTTTTTTAATAATTGACTTTTTCTATTTTCCCCTATTTTTCTTTAAAAAAGAAACACAAGAAAAGCCAAGCAAGCAAGGCTTTTCAAGTTCAAAAGATTTTGTGTTGTCTGATAAACATCAGAAACAAAAAATCAAGGTTTTTTAACAACATAAACTTTTTTTTCGCTTCGCTTCAACACTTGAAAAAAAGTTTACAAAAAAACCTCAAGCTACGGAAGTTCGGGGAACTTCCTCCGTGATTTTCCGTTTCTTGATATTTACAGAAATTTTTGAACAAAAGAAAAAAAATAAAATTTTATTTTCTTTTGTGGAGAGATCGGCTGATTTGCTCTAGCCAGGCTAACAAAAAACAAAGAACTAAACAAAAAAATTATTTTTATTCTTTTTTGCCAAAAAATTATGGAAAAAATCAAAAAAACAATCTTAGAAAAGCTAATCAAAGCAGGATATTGAGAAAAAAGAGCATTAGAAATTTATAACGAAGCAAAAAAAATTTCAGAACAAAATAGACCAAATTATTTTTTCCATCGAGGAATTAAAAATTACGAAAAACTCTTAAAAAAATAAACCAATAAAAAAAGAGGGGTTTTATCCCCTCTCTTTGAAAATAATTTAGAAAACTATTTTCTATCTTTTTTGCCAAAAGATAAAATTGACTATAATTAAAAAGATAGAAAATACAATATTTTTTTATCTTTTTTAATTTTTTAAAAAATGGAACTAGAAAAAGCATTTTTAGAATACAAAAAATTTATGTACAAAAAATGAAGTTCTAAAGAAACAATATCAAAATATTATAATCAAGTCAAAAAAGTTTTTATTTATAATAACAAACTTTGAAAAAACCGGAATCAAATCTCTGAAAAAGAGATTGAAAAATATATTAAAAGCAACAAAAAACGAAAACTAAACACAATTTACACCGAAACAATGATGATAAAAAGCTTCTTAAAATTTTGTAATATTCACTGATATTGCTCATTAGACTCTAGGAGAATTTTTACCCCTAGAAAAGAATTTGTTGAAGCTAAATTTTTAAAAAAAGAAGAAGTTTCAAAAATTTTAGAAAAAATAAAAAACTACAATTTAAAGCTTAGAACCGCAATTTTACTTTTATTAACAACAGGAACTAGAATTTCTGAAGCTTGCTCGATAACAAAAAAACATCTAAATAAAGCGATCCTAGTTAATAATAATTTTCAAATTAATATAATTTGAAAAAGGAAAAAAGTTAGATCAATTTTTATTCCTACAAAGATTTACAATTTATGTTTAAAAAACCAGCTTATCCATTGAAAAGAAAATATAATCTGATTAAATCCAGACCAACTTAGTAGAAATATACTTAAAATAAAAAAAGAGCTTAAAATGAATTTTACTGCTCATACTTTCAGACATACTTTTATTACAGAACTAGCAAAAAATTGAGCTGATTTATATCTGATCCAAAAACTAGCAGGACATAGCAACATCAACACAACAGCTCACTATTTACATTCTTATGACGAACAATTGAGTAGAACTGCTGAATTAGCTAATTTTGGAATTTAATACAAGAACCCATAGCCTACCCAACGCCATATAATAATAGCAAAAATTTGACATTACAAAAAAAACAGACTATAATTAGTCTGTTTTTAATTTACAAAAATAACAATGGAATTAATTAATTTATTAGCTACTAGTTTTTGAATAAACAATTCAAATCTAATAATCGTATTAACAATAATATACATCTCTCCTATATTTATTCAATTTTTTTATAGAGGTTTTACTCGAGGACTTACAATTGCTACAATATTTCTTTGACGAACCCCCATTCCACGAGTTATTCTAATACTAAATATCATCGAATTAAATAAAGGAAATGATAATATAAACGATTGAATAGATGAAATAATAAAAAACCAAGAAGAAATCATAAAAAAATTAAATCTTGACCTTATTGTAAATAAAAAGAACCAACATTCACAAGAAGAAAACTAAAAAGATTTCTGTAAAACCACCAACAACCTTACAATTTACACCTAAATAAGTAAAAATATTAAAAAAAGATCCAATTATCGAAGCTAAAAATCACAAAGAAAAAGCAATTTTACTGAAGAACAAAAGAAAAATTGGAATAATAACAATAGCCCAAAAAAACACATCAATAGCTTTCATTTTTCTTAAACAAACAATCTAAAAACATAAAAAACAACACAAGCAAAAAAAACATAAAAAACAATATCAAATACACCATCTGATTTTACAGAACAAAGAGGAGGCAATAAATCATACGCATTATATCATGAATAAAAAGGATCAGTAATAACTTTAACAAAATTATTTCACCGACCTAAATCATCAAAATTACCAGATAAACTATAATAAGTTCCTGATAAACCATTATATCAAGAAAAAGATCAATAAATGGTTTCCATTTCCTTTTTCTTTTTTTCAAACTTATCACAATAACGTTTTCTCTCGTTCTCTACCGTATCAAATCAAACTACATATCCTAACAAGCTTCAAAAAGATTTACACCTTTCTTGATAAATTTTTAACTGAGCCAAATCTGAATTAAAATCTAATTCATAATAATTTTTACCAGAATAAACTCCTATTGGTTCTCAAGAATAACCACGAAATTTATCTCTCATTCATTCAAACCAATTCTTAATTCATTGAAAAAAACCTCATTCCACTTTATTATTAGCGCTTCAATGTTCCTGCTCTAGTTCCTCTCATCTACATTGTGCTTGAACGTCTATTGCTTCTGGAGTGAATGCATAATTATTGAAATCTTTACTAAAGCTTTCCCACTCTTTTGAATATTTATCATGGTATTTTTTCTTTGTATTCGCATATCTTCCACATTTTGTCTTATTTTTACCTGTTAACTGGTCTAATATCGTCTTTACGTCTCATTCTCAATTTCGACTATCGACTTTTACCCAGTTAAGAGTTTCTTCATCAGCAGGATCATCTCCACAAGTTTTCGAGATTTGTGCTAATATCTTTATATCACTTCGTTTACTCACACAAGCACGATAATTTTGTGCTACTTGATTTCAGGTTCAATTATTATTAGGTTTACCTGCATTCCAATCTGGAGCAGTGAACTCTATATCTTCTATATATTGAAATCACTCTGAACCTTGTTTATCTATTTTAAAATTAGGAGGAAGAAAGCTAGAACCTCCTTTATTCATCGTATAAGATTTACTCCAATTCATAGACTGAAGCCTAGACATAGATACATCTGTTCACAACAACCATTTCCAAGCTGCAGTATTGGTTATGGTAGCTGAATAAGCTTTTTTCCTTACATAATCTACAAATCGTAGATTATCTTCTAATACTCAAGGATTAGCAAATACAGCACCTCCAACTACATTCATTTTCCCCAGAAAAGACAATCCAACTTCTTTTATTGGATCATAAAGAATAAATTGGTTATGATAAAAATAGATTTGAGTAAACATATAATCTATACCCGCATTACTGGTTCGTTTATATACAGTTCTACTTGGTAATGTAGTTATAACTGTTTTATGTTCTCCGTTTTGATAAACGGTTCTAATCATATCCATTCACTCGCCATTTTGCTTAGAATTAACATAAGAAAAATAATCGTTATAAATTTGTTCATACCAAGGAGAATTATAATCTCTAGGAGCAAAAAAATTTCCTAAAACTGCTCATTCTGGACAACTAGTATTATTACTAGATATATCAGCATAAGAATAACCTTTACCATCAAATGTCATATATCAATCTCTATAATAATACAGACACATTCCTTTATGTCGTGTAGTAGTTGGAGGAGCCCAACTTTCCGACCAATTACGAATCTCACTTAATTCATAAGCGTAAGTATTAGGAATTAGGATTAGTCCTAATAGAGCTAGGAAAAGGTATTTTAGTTTAGTTTTCATTATCTTTTAATTGTTAGAATTTAAAAAATATTTATATTTACCCTAGTATTATTCCTTCCTGAAACATATTCAGGAGATTCATAGATTGTTTTTCGATATTTTCCATTATGTCTTTTTATTTGACATAAATCTCATTTAAAGTCCTCTAATTTTTCTGTTGAATTATAACAAGAACTTAATATCGGATTAGAGCAATCATCACAATAATAATAACGCTCCTGTCCAACTAAAGTAGAATCTAGTTTATTAAAAACCCAATGAAATAAATTAGAAACAAGATAAATACTAAACCAAAGCGAAAAAAACAAAACAGCTACTTCACCAAAACCATAAAGAATTTTAGACCAATTTTTCATATTTTCTAAATTTTAAAATTTAAATTATAACTCTTTAATATATTATTTAATCATGATAAAAAAGACTCTATACTTTGTTTTTTATCAGTCAGATACAAACAAACGAACCTTGCACAAGCTAATACTACTTCTAAATCTACTGACGATTTTTCTAAAAAATCACATAAAACTTCTCAAATTTTATACTCCGTTCAATACCAATCAATAAAAGGCAAAGTATCTAAAGTTATTAGATAATCGACTAATTCTTTCCTGAAATTATCTGACTGTTCAGAAAGTTCATAAAGAACTTTAGCGTCGTTATCTTCATTATCGTCCCTTTCTCACTCATTCACTAAATCTACCAATTTTTGTCGTAATTCTACTTTTTTTTGTATCTTAAGTTCTTTCCTTGTATCAGGGAGTCGTTTAGGATCGCCTGCATTTTCTATCTCTCTTATGATTTTTATAAAATCATTCATTAAATCCTCGTTTTCTCGGATATGTTCTCGGACTTGTTGCATAATTATCTCTTTCTAGAATTTAAATATCATTCCTTTCTATTCTTTAATTTCTCATCCACTAAAGCTGAAAAATAACGTTCAAATCATTCAACAATGCATCCAATAAAGCAAAGAATAACTAGAAGCACAACAGCTCCAATAACAAATCAAACCCAAAAATCACTTAATATCATTTTTTCTTAAATAATAATATAAAAACACAAAGACCAATAAAAACTCCAATAGTCGTAAAATTACACAAATTATACCTTTCTAATTCTCCTGTTTCCCACCTTCTCCTTTACATACAGAAATTCGTTGATTTCGGAGCTTTCCGAACTATCATAACACAACAAAAACAATTACTAGAATATAAAAGAGAAGTCCAATAAAAGCAGTCATCATTAATGCTTTAATATCCTATGAATAATCTTAACTATCATCGTATAAGAAAAGATTATAACAAGTAAATAAGCTATAATATCTGATAACCAAAGAATACCATTATGATGTCAAAAATAACAAGTATAAATTCAATTAATTGTTAAGCACTGAAGAAGTTGCATTAGTCACGAAATAAACAAATAAATAAACTAAACCCCAAAAAGTTAAATAAGGTAAAAAAATTCCAAAAATATAAAGACAATTCACCCAAATTAAATTCATACTAAGAGTAATGGTTTCCATTCCTTTTCGGCAATAATCAAAATAAAACAACAACAGGAAGAGTTATTAATATAAGAACTGAAAAAAAAGTAGTAACAGAAGATGCAGGAAGCGTATTAAAAAAAGCCTCTTTTACTGAATTTACTCAATATCCAACCATTGTTTGAACTTCTTTAGAATGATCATACATATTTAACAAATTACCTTCTAAAAATAGTTGCACTCACAAAACCAATAATAAGTCCAATTACGATAACCTCTTTCATACCAAAAAATATATCTTTAGTATATCACATTGAAGTTGCTATTGCTTGACTCATTTTCTATGAAATAAAGTAAATAAAAAACTTTTTATAAAATAACCAACAAACAATATTGAAAAAAACGTTACTAAATATCATCAAATTTCCGTTTGTGCTTTTTTAAAAGACTTTAAATAACTTTCTGAATAAAAGATATTATCAAATCAACTATTCAAATAAGTAATATAAGTTGTATCTCCACTATTATAAGCACTAAGTCCTTTTGGGAGTAATAAATTTGATTTTCATTCTATCAACTCTGTTTCTGACATTATGAGGTAAGTGGATCAACTCAACCCCTCACTTAGATTGCTCAAGTGATTCTCTATCTCCCATAACTTGTTTTCAACTATTGGATCCATTTTCTTCTAATCACAAATGTAAATCTTGTATTAACTCTTCTTTATAATAATCAGTATCTTTTTTTAGATTTCGTAATTCCCATTTTGTCTTAATATTCCTAAACCAATTTTTAATTTTTTCTAATTTAGCTTTTTTTATAGCTTTTTTTTCCTGCTTTTGATTAAACTTAAAGATTGTGCTTTCACTTCTAACAAGTCCCTTTTGAAGAATGTCTAAATCAAACTCATCAGTATTAGGATCCTCATAACCAACAACATACAACGACAAATGTTTTTCTTTTGCAATTTTTTGATAAATGGGGTCAAAGTAATATACTAAATTTCTTATACCTCGAGTATGATGTCGGAAAACATCAGAATACATTAAAGCCCTTTCTTTGAACGTCTGATAAGCCTCTCAATCTATATACCTAACAGAATCATCTGTTTCTATTTGTGCTACATCTCCTATATTTTCGTATAAAGAACGGGTAGTTCGGAAAGCTCCGAAAAATCTCCTCTTTCTATATTCCAATACAAAATCCGATAACCTACGAATATAAATATCTATTTGTGTAAGTCTTTGTGTTATAAAGAACATTTTAATTCTTCTTTTTCTACACTGAGTTAAAGTAGGCTTAAATTCTTTAATCAAATTAGCTTTAGTCAAAGCCTCTCTAGCTCACATTTCATTCTGAGATTCATCTAAGACAAAAATTATTTTTTTTGTAATTGGTTGGTTCTTATACAGTAATTCTAAATTTCAATTAGTTTCTTGAACATAAGCATCTAGAACTTTCAAAACATTAACTAATTCATCAGTAGTAGAAAAGAATATATCTACACAAGAATAAGGAACATTAGCTATAATAAAGTATTCATCTTTATCCAAAGCAAAGAGATTTAGAAATGTTCAAAAAGTCTTTCCAGCTCCAAAGTTTCCACTTATACAAGTTACACCATATTCTTTTTGCATTAGCCTATTTTCCAATCAGATTCTAAAAATAATTTTATCTTTTCTATTCACTCTTTATCTCACAACCTCATCATTTTTTTAATATTCGCTAAGGTATCCTCAAATAAAGTATCTTCCAATATTTTTTTATGAGTAACCTTATTATCAGGAATATATACACCAAAATTAGCATAATCTTTCAACTGCTGTACAGTTATTTCCCTTCGAAGATCATCAAGAGCAGAACCATTTAACTGCAATTCATACCTCATTATTTCACTATATCCGAAATATTCTGGATAAAGGAACTCAGTATGTCTAGTTATAATCTCCTTTTTCTTATCATAATACCTTAGAAAACGAGCTTTACCTTTACGACCAAATCAAAGATATTCTGTATTATCTTTATTAGTAATCCAACCTTTAACCTTAACATTCAAACTATTCACTTTCCTAAAGTTATATTTAGCACAATCACAAGTATAATCCGTTCTTGTAATCTTAATATCACTCAATCAAAAGAACTTAATCCAAACTTTCTCTAGAACAGGTCGTAAATTTTCCTTATTAGCGAGAAGTATTCACTTACCATATAAATCAATCTTCATCACTAAATCGCCTCCAATAATTAATTCTTCAGCACGAAATAAACGAACAACACGACCAACATAAGTATAACAACCATAAATATACATTCTTCCTGAAGTAGTCCTTTCTCACAATAAGGATATAGTATCAATATAAGCTTCACGACCGTTATCAGAATAGAAAAGATAATACCATTCTGTTTTTACTCGTTTTCCATAGAATCCAATATAATCTATAAAATCCTTTATAAATTTATCTTGAGCATTAATTTTTATATAATTACCCAATTTATTATTTGGGTGAAGGTATTGTTTTTTATTATACATACGATATACTAAATTATAAATAAGTCAATCTTAGGCATTTTTATTTTTAAAGTTTGTAGGTAAGACCTAGATCGAGCATTCGGTGTTTTTCAAAGTTTTTTTCTTGAGTTTTCCAAGTTCAAATTTAGTATATCATTTTATTTTTTAATCTCTTGGGGGGGTGGGTATTACTAGCCCCACCCCCCAAGAGATGGATTATTTATAATTCTATTCCTCTTCAATATCGGCTTTAGAATTGCTTTCTAATGCATAACTCTCTTGAACAAGAAGATACTTACCAAATAATCATAATGTTTGCTTGTCAAGGTCTAGATACTTTCAACAAATCTCTTGAGCCTCCGACAACTTAAGAAATACTTTTTTTGAGTTATAAACTGGCTTATCTACCTGTGGTAAACCCTCAATCATAACTTTCTCAATACCATCTTGAGTTTCATACTTATAAGCATTAATAATTCTGTATTTTTTAATCATCACACAAATAATAAATCAAATAAAAATAATGAGTAAAAGAAAGAGAAGTTAGGACAAAACTCGTTTTTTTCTGATTCACTAGCTTCTCTAACTTTACAAAGTAAACTAAATTTTTGGTTTATCCAACAAATCTCTTAAACCAACCAAATAACTTGTTTACAATAATAAGAGAACCTACAACCATAAGCCCATCTTTAAAGATCTGTGGACCAACAGACCAAATAGTTTTAGCGAGTCCTGTTGCTACATTAGCAATACCAGTGGATACTGACGCATCCAAAGTTAATCCTGCTTCAGTCATTTTGTTTTGTTTTTTGTTTAAAAATAAAAAGGTTTTCCTTGCAAGAAAGTGATAAAAAATTTCGATTTTGAAAAAGAGATATTTTTTCATATCTCTTTATTAGTTAAGAACTACTTTTTTCCTTATTTTTGACTTTCTACTTTTGTTGCTCAGGGGAGATCAGAATTTTTCTCTATTTTCAAGACTTAGCTTCCTTTCATCACAAAAAAAACCACGGAAGCATATTTATCTCCCGTGGATTTTAATTTAAAAATTCCTTGCTCGCTCGTCTCCTCCATAGAGTTGATGAGAGAGCTCGTCAAGAAGATTTTGATCAAGGGATCCACAATTTAAAACTTTTTTGAAAATTGTAGCATCCCCGACGGTCATCTCCCTCGGCGATATTTTTTTGTTTTTTATATCTACTAAGAACTCACTGAGTTTCTGATTGAGATAATTCGTAATTCCAGAGGAAGCGTTAGATTCTCTATAATCAGAGAACCATTTTTCTTCATTTGGATTATTTATGTCCTTTACCAAAGAGGCAAAGAACTTCAGATAATTTTTAATGTTTTTTTTCATTTTTTCTATTTTTTTTAATTAATTGAGGAATAATGTATCCATATACAAGGAAAAGTCAATCGAAAAAAAAGATCAGCACTTTTTTGCATAAAAAAAGTTTTTACCTATACTTAAGGATAAGATTTTTATTTATCAAACAAGCTAATACCCCATGGATCATTTTTTTCTCGCGTTTTCTCTCATTCTCTGAGCGGTAATTCTCGCACTAGGAGCGATGAAGATTCTCAAACAACCGATGATTATTTGATATATTTTGGCAGGGACGGTTATTACGCTCCTCTTCCCTCATTTCTTCCAAGGCTCTGAAAATTATAATCAATTCTCGGAGATTGGGATCGCTTTTTTGCTGTTTATCGTAGGAATGGAACTCAATCCTGCAATGCTCAAAAAAATCTGAATAAAGACGATCGTTATTTGAATCCTTCAGGTGATTTTGACGACGGTACTAGGGATTTGAGTCTGACTTTTGTGGAATTTTGATCTCATGACTTCAATCTATCTAGGATTTGGATTTGCTTTTAGTAGTACGATTGTCGTACTCAAGCTCCTTGATGACAAAGAAGATATGGATTCGATCTATGGAAGGCAAGCGGTAGGAATACTCGTTTTACAAGATATTATGGTAATGCTTTTTATGCTTACTATGGCGACGATTTCTTCATTTGAAGGAGATGCTGATAAGTTTCAAATTATCGGTCTTCTCTCACTGAAATTATTTGGACTTGGGATTGGACTGTATCTGGTAACAAAGTATATTCTCCCAACGATTACCAAAAAGATCGCTGAATCTCAAGAGTTCCTTTTCCTCTTTTCGATCGGATGGTGCTTTATTGTAGCGAGTATTTTTTATCTCCTTGGATTTGGGCTAGAAATCTGAGCTTTGGTTGCAGGAGTTGCACTGGCGACTTCTCCATATAGATTTGAAATTACGAGTAGGATTAAGGTGCTTAAAGATTTTTTCATTGTGATGTATTTTGTCCTACTGGGATCTCATGTTTCTTTTTCTGAGCCGATCAACTGAGGAATGGTTGTCAGCTTTTTGCTTGTAGTTATGTTGATTAAGCCATATCTCATCATGTGGCTTATGAAATTTATAGGGCATACGAAGAAAAATGGATTCTTCACAGGAACTGCACTCGGTCAAATGAGTGAATTCTCTTTTATCATCATCTCTATGGGAGTAACGAGTGGAATCATTCAGGATGCTTCCTTGATTACGATAGTAACGATTGCGGGGATTCTCAGTATCATCTTTTCGAGTTATTTAACGGTCTATAATCATAGCTTTTACAATAAGATTCCAAATAAACTCAAACAATTTATCCCTTGACTCAAGAAAAAACTCGCTGAGAAAGAAATTGGACAAGAAAATGATATTCTGATTTTTGGATTTGGAAGATTTGGAAGCAATCTTTACGATCATTTCCACAAAAAATATAAGATTCTTGTCGTCGATGAACATCCTGCGATCATTAACCATCTCAATACTCAGGGAATCAACTGTCTTTATGGAGATGCGATGGATTTGGAGTTTCTAAGGGAAATTAATCTTTCTGGAACAAAGATGATTCTCTCGACGATTAGAGATAGTGATGTGAATATCGCCATCCTTAAGGTGCTTAAAGAAAAAAAGTCTGATTTAATCCTCGTATGTATCGCCAACCATATTCACGAGGCGATTTCGCTGTATGAAAAGGGGGCTGATTATGTGATTATGCCACACTATATCGGTGCTGATCATACCTCGATTATGCTGGAAGAATTTGGGCTTGATGTAGAAAAATTCCTCAAAAACAAATCACAACAGGTTGAGAGCCTTAAAAAGAAAAGTAATGATTTGCTTTTGGAAGAATTGATGAAAAAGTAGGTTATTTTTTATTCTAAGCAATAATGGGAAAGGTTGAAGGCAACCTTTCTTTTTGATTTTTAGAAGAAAATAGCTATACTCTTCTCTTGAATTTACCCTCTAGGAAAAAGCTGAATGAAATTTCATGTGATTACCTTAGGCTGTCAGATGAACTACTCTGATACTGCCAGAATTACTTCTGTTTTGAAAAACTGTGGATTTAGTCGTGTAGAGACGATCGCTGAGGCAGATATTGTGATCTTTGATACTTGTTCTGTCCGCCAAAAATCTGAGGATAAAGTCACCGGAAAGCTCAAGGAAATTCCACTCAGCAAGAAGGTTTGGATTACAGGATGCATGATTCAGCACACGATGAGAAATCAGAAAATCAGCTCTGCAAGCAAGATTCCAGAACAGCTCAAAACCTGAAATTTCTCAGGAGCGATTTTAAGCAAGGAGCCAAGAATTGTCGGCCTCAGTTCTGAAGAGATCAATGAACTCAAAAAAGCTGATACTTCCGATATTGTGGGAATCAACCATACTTTCAATCCACTTTTTCATTCTCTTTCCCAGAAATGGCCGAATATTGAGCTGTTTTTCCGTATTGATGATACTGGTTTTTTGCCTTTGATGCTGAAGAGGTTGGGCTATGAGATAAGCTATGATCAAGAACTTACGAACGAATATTCCACTATTATCCCTGAGGGCATCAACTCAAGTATGAATGCACATCATACCACCGCTTATATTCCGATTTCTAGTGGCTGTAATCAGTTTTGTGCCTATTGTATCGTGCCCTATGCTCGTGGATTGGAAAAATGGTTTCCTGTGCAGCAGATCATCAAAGAAGCCAAGATTCACCTTGCAAATGGAGTCAAAGAAATCTCGCTCCTCGGACAAATCGTAAATAAACATCCAGATTTTTTGACCATTGTAAAAGAGCTTTTGAAGCTTGAAGGCTTGGAACAATTGAGATACACTTCTCCCTATCCGACCTACTATTCTGATGAACTTCTCGCCTTGCATGAAAATGAACCGAAGCTCTGTCCGCATATTCATATCCCATTTCAGTCAGGTTCTACGCCGGTTTTGAAGAAGATGTTTCGTGGCTATAGTGCCGAGCAGTGTTATGAATTTATAGACAAGATCAGGGCATTGAAAAGACCAATTTCTATCACGACCGATATTATCCTTGGATTTCCAGGAGAAACTGAGGAGGATTTTCAAGAAACTTTAAAGCTGACGGAATATGGGCGTTTTGATATGATTTATATGGGAATTTATAGCAATCGTCCAGGGACTTTCGCAGATAGGAAATATCCTGATGACATCCCTTATGCAGTGAAGCACGAGAGGCGAAGCAGACTTAATGAGCTTTTGCATCGCATTTCTGAAGAAAATAATCAACAAGAAATCTGATCCCAAAGACTGATGATGATCAACGAAATCAGCAATCAAGGGGACCTTTACGGTTATACGGACAATATGAAGCAGATCACTGTTAAAGCAAGTGAAAAAACTACTCAGCTCAAGCCAGGAATGCTTGTCCCTGTAAGAATTACCAAAGGAGTGGTCTTTAAGCTAGAAGGAGAAATTTTAGGGGAAAATAATAAAGAAATTTAGACATTTTTTTCCTAAAGATTGCTTTCCTTGCAAACACAAGGCGAATCCCTACACTTCAGTCAGTTTTTTAGCTTTTTTCTTTTCTTGATGCAAAAAATTCTCAAAGGGCTCACGGTCTACAAAATTTGATACGGAGGCATCGGAATCGCGAGGCTCCCTGATGGCAAGAAAGTCCTTATCAAAGGCGGTGCTTTGCCTGGAAGTATCGTAGATGTTCGTGTAGTAAAATCAAGAAAAGACTATGTAGAAGCTCATTTACTTGAAATCAAAAAACAGAATCCTGAACTCCTTTCTGGAAAGGCGATTTGTCAGCATTTTTTCTCTCCTTTTATGCAGAAGCAGGATTCTGAGCTTCAGGACTATCAAATTGGTTGTTGAGGTTGTAAATGGCAAGTAATGAACTATGAATCCCAACTCAATCTTAAATCGGAAATCATAAAAGATGCATTCTGAAAGCTCGCAAAGAAACAGGAAATCTGATTTTTACCGATTGTGGCTTCTCCTCTGCAAGAAGGTTATAGGAATAAAATTGAGTTCAGCTTTGGGGTTTACAAGCAGCTTGAGGAGGCGTTCAAAAAGGCAAAAAAAAGCTGATCCTCAGAAGAAGACTTGCTAGCTCAGGGGATGAAAAAATATGCGATAGATTCCAATTTCAACCTTGGTTTTCACAAGCAGGGGGAGTTTAGCAAGATCGTGGATATTTCCGCTTGTGGACTGATTTCTCAGAAGGCGAATCAGATTTTTTCTCATTTGAAGGCTTTGTGTAAGGATTCTGGGCTTGCGGTCTATGATCAGAAGACACATCAGGGATTTTTCCGCCACCTTGTGATTAGAGAGGGGGTGAACACTAGTCAAACGCTCGTAAATCTCTCCGTTGCGGACAATAATCTTGCTTCTCACGAGCAAACTCAGCTCCGAGAACAGTTTTTGGAAAAGCTAAAAGCTGATCCTTTTTTGCAAGAGCAGGTGTCTACTTTTGTGATCAGCTATAATAACGGTTTGGCTGATATCGTTCGTAATTCCGAAACCGAGATTAAGACCTTCCGAGGCGAGGGAATGATCTATGAGAACTTGAATTTCTCTGCTTTTATAGATTCCGATCCTGACCAAGAAAGCGAGGCGATCACGGTGAATTTCAGAATTTCTCCTTCTTCTTTTTTTCAGACCAATACGCTTGGTGCACAAAGGCTGTTCTGAACTGCGATGAAAATGATTGGGCATATTGAGGGGAATGTGCTGGATCTCTACTGTGGGGCGGGAAGTATCGGGCTTTCTCTGCTCAAAATGGGGATTGGAAAGGAGCTTGTGGGCGTGGAAATCGTGAAAGAGGCGATCATAGATGCTCGGCATAATGCAAAAATCAACGGTTTGGAAGCAAAGAGCTTTTTCGTGGCTTCTCCTGCAGAAAAAATGCTCATCAATTTCCCTGAACTCAAGGAAAAAATTCAGAATGTCGGCTTGGTGGTGATTGATCCACCGCGTGAGGGATTGCACCCGAATGTAATCAAGTATTTGGCAGATTTGAAGCAGCAGTATGCGTTTAAGTTGCTGTATATTTCGTGTAATCCGATTACGATGGCGAGGGATATTGAGCTTTTGGTAGAGGAAGGCTTTAGTTTCAAGCAGGTACAAGGGGTGGATATGTTTCCGCACACTCATCATATTGAATGTATTAGTGTGTTAGGATAGAGATTTATTTTGTATCTTTCTATGGAAACTTGTTGGATTTTAGATGATCAATATGGCGAAAAGATTTATAAAGAAATCAGATATTTTTTCCCTGATTGGGATTATCCAGTAAAAAAGAGCATAATAAACCCGATTGAGTTCATAGATAAAATTCAGAATTGAGCCATTATTTTGCTTGATAACTATTTTCCCTGAAAATGATGGGAAGAAGCTCTAGGAGATATTTTCTTAAAAGAACTTATGCAAAAGAAGAAAAAAGTCAGAATTGTATGTATTTCTGACTATGGAGAAAAGTTATTGGAAATGTATGATAATTGGGAAACGGCTTATAAACACTGATATATTATTGGATTTGTAAAAAGTAAAGACTGATTTGAAATAGGTGAATTATTTTTGTAGAAATAGCTATTATTAGAATTTTTAAGTAGCTATTAAACAACCTCCACTTTCCCCTCATTCCTAACGAAACAACCTTGCCTTTCACCATTACTCTAAGCTCACCAAAAAGGTAAAATCAGACTTCCGACCTTTTGAAACCACCTCTCACTCTTGGACGAGAAAAATTGGATGGAAGAAAACACAAATTATCTTATTTTCAAAACCATAAACGCTTGCTTTTCCTTCGTAAAATACTACACTTTCTTCCATTTAGTAGTAAAAACAGATGAAAAAACTATGACTTTTCCTTTTATGATGGATTTCCTTTTTTGGGATTACTTTTGCAAATGAGATTAATCCTCTTCAACTCCCAAAATTTCAATATTTTGTGAATGATTATGCTGGCGTTCTTAGCCAAGAAGAAAGTGAAACACTGAACCAGCTCGCAGAAGCAACGGAAAAAGCAACAAAACATCAAATAGTCACGGTTCTCTTTCCTCATAGAGAAGGAAATGAGCTTTTTGATATTGCACTCAAAGCTTTTAATGACAATGGTATCGGAGATAAGGAAAGGAATGATGGACTTTTACTCGCAATTGCTACTGAAGAAAAGAAAATCAGAATTATGGTTTGATATGGATTGGAGTGAGAAGTTCCTGATCTTGTAGCAAGTAAAATTATTGAAAACCTGATCAGACCTGAAGTAAATAATTGAAATTTTTATCAAGCAGTGAAGAATTTTTATAGCTTCTTTACCGATGTAAACCTAAAGACTGAGATTGAACAATCAATTCCTAAAGAAAAATATTTCGATTCCGATACGATTCTTTTCGTGATTGTTTTGATTTTTGAGATAGTATTCTTCACGTTCTGAGGAAGGAAGTCCTGAAAGAGCCATTGGCGACTGAGTTCCTCAAGCTCTTGAGGAGGATCTAGCTCATCAGGAGGTTTTTCTGGAGGATGAGGACACTCATGAGGAGGAGGTGCTGGAGATTAGCTTGTACTTTAATGAAAAAAAGATATAAAAAATCTGACTTTTTATTTTCTTTATGAATATTGTCATGAAAAAATGGATTCTTTGGGGAGGACTGGTTCTCGTTCTTTTAATGATCTTTTCTGTCGTAATAGAGCAATACAATAGCCTAGTAAAGCTTGATGAGTCTGTAAAAACCCAGTGGGGACAAGTTGAATCTGTTTATCAGAGAAGAGCAGATCTCATTCCGAATATCGTTGCTACAGTCAAAAAAGAAGCGAATTTTGAACAAGAAACTTTGAAACAGGTCGTAGAAGCAAGGGCATCTGCCACACAGCTAAACGTAAGAGCAGATAATGCTCAGGATTTTGCAAAATTTCAAGCAGCACAATGAGAACTTTCCCAAGCACTAGGAAAACTCTTAATGCTTACTGAAAACTACCCTACTCTTCAATCTAATAAAGCCTTTAGCGATCTAAGAGTTCAGTTAGAAGGGGCAGAAAATAGAATTGCTGTAGAGAGGATGAATTATAATACCGCAGTTCAAGCTTATAATACTGAAATGAGGTCTTTCCCTATTTCTCTAGTAGCGAAGAGTTTTTGATTTGAGAAAGCCAATCTCTTTGAGGCAAATAAAGGTGCTGAAGTTGCTCCTGTAGTGGAATTTTAAGTCATCATTGATAAAAGAAGAAAAGGCCTGATGAATATTCAGGTTTTTTTAATTGAATAAAAAGAAAAAGAATAAGAAGTGATTGAATTTCTCAGCTCTTTTTTTATACTTGATTAGATGAAAAATTCTTACTTTTACAATCTCTTAAATATGTTCCAACTCAAATCTTCTTATCAACCTGCCGGTGACCAACCCAAAGCAATCGCTCAGATTTCTGAAGCTTTTGACCAAGGGAAAAGTAAAATTACCCTCCTTGGTGCGACAGGAACCGGGAAAACCTTTACTATGGCGAATATCATCCAGAAAGTTCAGCAACCGACCTTGGTTATCTCTCACAATAAAACCCTTGCTGCGCAGTTAGCAACAGAATTTAAGGCGTTTTTCCCTGATAATGCGGTACATTATTTCGTTTCCTATTTTGACTATTATCAGCCTGAAAGCTATTTACCGAGTTCGGGAACCTATATTGAAAAAGAGGCAACGATCAACGATGAAATTGAGATGTATAGGCTTGCGACGATGGCTTCGCTCCTCAGTAGAAAAGATGTAATTGTTGTGGCTTCAGCCTCTTCGCTTTATGGTTTGGGACAGAGTAGATTTTTTGAGGAGAACTGTTTGCAGCTTTATGTTGGGAAAAAGTATGATTTCAACGAACTTAAAAGACAACTTCTCCATATGCAATATAAGCCGATTCATGGGAAGATTGAAAAGGGAATGTTTGAAATGAAAGGCGATATTTTGGAGATTTTCTCCTCTACGGAAAGATGTCTGTATCGTTGCTTTTTTGATGAGGAATTTTTGGAGAGGATTGAGATGAGAGATGCCCAGAGTTATGAACTCAAATCTCCAGTGCAGAAAGCGATGATCCGACCTGCGACTCAATACCTCCAAGATGTATCAGATTTAGAAACTATTCTCCAACAGATGAATGCTGAAAAGGAACTTCGCGTAAAGGAATTTGAGAAAATGGGCATGGCGATTGAGGCAGAGAGGATCAAAAAAAAGGTGGAATACGATATCAGAATGATCAGAGAAACCTGATTTGTGAATGGGATTGAGAATTATTCCCTCTATTTTGACCAAAGATTACCAGGGCAGCCACCGAATACGATTTTTGATTATTTTCCAGAGGATTTTTTGCTGATCGTAGATGAATCGCATATGACGATCCCTCAGCTTAGGGCGATGGCTCAGTGAGATAGGGCGAGAAAAAACAATCTGATTCGTTATGGATTCCGCTTGCCGTCTGCGATTGATCATAGACCGCTCAGGTTTGAAGAATTAGAGGCGACTCTAGGGCGAAAAGAGCTTGATGAAGTTGCTTTAGATGAAGCTGCTGCCGATTTGGAACTCGTTTCTGATGCACATCAGCAGGTTTTAGCTTCACAAAAAAAAGAAAAAAAATCTGACTCCTCCCTCCTCAATCGTGAAACGAGAAAAATGAATCAGCATTCCGTTCTAAGTCAGAAGATCAAAAAAGGAGCGAAATCTATCTTCCTCTCGGCCACTCCTGCTGAATACGAACTTGATCTTTCTGAGCAAGTGGTAGAGCAAATCATCAGACCGACTGGACTTTTGGATCCGATTACTTTTGTCTATCCAAAATCTGGGGATTATCAGCTTTTATTGGATTCTTTGCCAAAATTGCTAGAGAAAAAGCCCTATCTTCAGCAGTTCCTTGATCAGCAAGAAGAAAAGAAAGCAGGAAGTCTGAATTTTGAGGACTTTTTCAGTGATGAAAATCAAAACAACGATTAGCTCTTGACAATTCATAGAAGATATTTATTTCTTCTCATAACTTATGAATACTATAAAAGTAAGGAAATATAAATAATACATAACATTTTATTCTTACTGCTATTACTATCTATGATGAAAAAATTGCCCCTTGTATTAGAACGACTAATCAAAATATTCTTTTGGTGATTGCTTTTACAATTTTTTCTTCAAACTTTCGTTACGTATAAGCTTGGGTGGGCAGATGGTATCTGGAATGTTATTTGGCTTTGGAAAGAAATTTTCATTCTGATTTTTCTCTGATGTGTTGGGTTTTGAATCTATGATAGGATCAAAAAAGAAGGAAAAGAAAAGATATTTTCCCGCTTCCACTCAACAGAAGTCTTCAGATTTTTAATCACCTTTTTAGCAGCGTGTGGACTGACCTTTCTCCTAGCAGTAGGAATTCAAAAAGTTGGATTATGAACCTATATTCTTTCATTTAAATATGACCTCTTAGCTTTTCTGATTTTCTTGCTTGGAATCGGATTAGTTTGACTCTTTCCACTAGAACATATAAAATTCCACAAACGATACCAAAAAATTCTGAAATTCGTAATCTGGGGAGGCTTTATCTGGTGGGGAATTATCTTTCTAATCCCGAACTCGTTAAGACATTTTGGCTATTCTGCTCGTAATTTTGAAGGTTCACTCGGTACGAATCCACCTGCTGTGTATTATTCTCAGATTAATCAAGGATTTACGAGGAATCAATTTCTCTTTGAAAGACCACTTGGACTCTGATTTTTTCTTACTGCATTTCGACCTCTCTTTGCACTCATGTACCTCAGATTCCGCTCTAGAAAAGAACAAATTCGATGGACTTTAGGATTTTGAATATTAACGTTTTCAACGCTTTCAAGAGCAGCACTAGGAGTTTGGCTCCTGCAAACTGCCATTTTGGCACTTATCATCTATCGAAAACAAGCAAAAAAACTGATTTTCTATATCTGAATTCCTTCTTTTATTGTCCTCCTTGCAGGACTTTGGCATTTTAGGGGAATTTTTACCAGAGAACATTCAAATACCGGACATCTCGTCCTTTTGGAAGAAGGGATAAAAATCTGAATGCAGAACCCATTCTTCTGACGATGAGCAGGCTATTCAGGTCCAGCATCTCACCAATTATGTTTTAGATCTGAAGATAATCCAAGGTGTAAACTCATTAAAGAGATTAATCAAAAATACGAGATTTCTACCTATGGTTACAATCCAGAGAATCAGTATGTTCAGATTTTTATGGAATATGGATTCATAGGGCTTTTACCTCGGCTCTTTTGCTTCTTGTGGCTTACCTGGGTAGGACTAAAGACGATCAAACCTTTACTCCTTGAAATGAAAAAAGGAAAAAAAGCTGACCAAAAAATCATCAATCAGCTTGCTCTTTTGTGTGCATTTGGATTAGGAATGTTTGGACTCGCATTGGAAGGTTTCGTTTTGCATAGCTTCGTAGACAGAATGATCGTCTATCCGTTTATACTTCTATATGGACTGAGCTATGGAAGTGTAAACAAAGAACAGAATAGTGCTTAAAATTTCTCTATAATTTTTTCTCTAGATGAAGTAATTTTTTGGTAGATAAAAGATATTTCTATGACCTCATCTCCTGTTTTTTGCACTCAGCAAGTTGTAGATAATAAGGAGGTCTTCAAAAATGACGATATTGTGTGATTTCTCTTATTCTGTAACCTACTCCAGACTGCTCTAACCTTTTCCCTTTTATATCAAAGATTCCTTTACTGCTTGAAGAGCCAAGTGTTTTCACATAGCTTTTACCATATCTCATAAAGGGAGCGCTAACGACCATTTCTATATGATAAATAGGATTATGCTTTTTTGATCATGGTTTCTGATCCCAAAACATAAAATCTCCCCTTCTAATCTGATTTTTACTAATTTTTCTGCTATGAGATGAAAACATTGCAGCAGTAAAACGAGAGGGGAACACTACTCATAGCTGAGAAAATATTGAATACCAAAATCCTGAACAATCAAATCAATCTTCTCCAATTCCTCATCGCACATAAGGAGAAGTAATCTTTTGATCAGCACGTTCAATAACTAAAGTAATCAAATCATCTTCCATTATTTTATGGAAAAAATAAAAGCACCATTTCTTTTATACTTTTTTGAAGAACATCTTCAAACGGAAAAATATCTTATCCTACAGCGTAAAAATGACTTTTAAAAACTTTTGTAGATTTCATATATTCTTCTAGTTTCTTTGGCTCTGTAGATGCAATTCAAGCAACCTTGATATAGGGATCTAGTACCATCCGTTCTCCATTTTTATCTCTAAAAGCTACTGCCCTATGCCCATATCCAGATTTAGAATCAGGAAAAATATCAGCTACATTCACTCCTTTCATAGCATCAAAATCTGAAATCGAGAGTGGAGACCAATTTCTTTTAGGTCTTTCCTCTATTTTAGATGCTGGCAAAGAAGATTGATATTCTTTTTCTGTTGGTTTAGTAGTAGAAGCATCCCATGCATTACCTGAAGGGAAAGTTAATCAAAACTGCTGTGCATTAAATTTAGCCGTTGCTGCACAAAGTGTTACTCCAGTTTTAGGATTCCTACGAAAAGGAGAAGACTGAATTTTTGTAGCATCAAATCCTTCTATATTTCATAAGTTTTCCTTTTTTTCAGAGGAAGAAATTGCTCTTGTGTCTGATTTCTCAGTTTCCTCTGAATTAGCAGCCTCTAAAGTTGAAGATTCTTTTTCTGAAGTTAGATCTGAATCTTGAGGAGTTGATTCAGACTCTTGAAATTGTGATTCAGACTCTATTGAAGGGGTCAAAATCTGATTTTTTAAATCCGCAATTTCTTGCTCAGTAGCAGCATTATTAAGCTTCTCTCTAAAATTTTTTAGATCTCATGAAAGTCAAGAAAGAGAATTTAAAGCCTGCTCTACTACTGCATCATGGATACCATCAGTAAATCCCTCATCCATAAGATAATCTACCACCGAATCTCTTCCGATAGAAAGGAATAGATCTGATTTTTCTTTTTCCATTTTTTTTATATATTCTTCTGCTAATTCTTTTTTGAGAGTCAGTAAATTTTCTGAAGTCTCCGAGAAATCAGATTTATCCATTATAGAAGAAAACATATCTTGGGCCGCTTCTAAAAAAGTCATAATCATTTAAATAAGGGAATAAAATATTATCAGGTTGAGATTATTTATATCTTCCTACATACTTAGGATGATATGCAAAGATTAAGGAGCCTCCCTTTAATTTTTCCATAATCTCCATCGGCTTTACATCCATTGGCAAAATAAAGCATCATTCAGATTTTTTCATTTCTCCATAATGGATAAAAATCCCACGATCTGAAGCATTATTATTTATCCTCTCAAGTCAATCTAGTCTTAACCCCATCCAACGCTTATGACTTGCTAAAACAATTTCATCAGGTGTTTTAAAGGCTCACAAACTAGACTGTAAGGATCAAGATTCATTTGAAAAACTGACTGGTACTTCTCCTTCTCAAGAACCTTTACCATGTCAGACAGGAACAGTATATTCTACTTTTTTTGAAAGTAAATTAATCACATAAAATCTGTTTTTACTTCTTCATCTAGAGAAATCCACAACGGTAAGATAATTTTTGTTTTTTAATAAAGTCTTTCCATTAGTATCATCAACCAAATTCAGATAAGCATGCATTGCACACCTAAAAGCGTTTAAATCTGGTTTTTCAGCTCACCATAACTGCGAATACAAGTTATTTATGTATGACTCCCTTAATATATCTTTTTTAAGAAAATCCAAATCATTCTTACTCTGCAACAGAAGATTCTCGATATCTCAACTTGATTGATACTCACTATTATTAACTTTATCCATATCTCGTAACCATTAAGATATAAAATTACGATCTTAAGCAATAGACTGATTTATTTTTTTATACTTCTCTCCTATAATTTTTGATGAAGCTAAATATTTATTATCTGGATAATAAGCAAAAAGTAAAGAGTCCCCCTTCAATTTATTCATAATCTTATCAGCTTCCTGCTGTGACATTTGAAGAGTAAAGCAACCTTCAGATTTTAATCCACCTGGATGCATATAAATTCCCCTATTATTAGCATTATCATTAGAATCTTCAATCCCATTCATTCTTAATCCATACCAAGATTTAGTATGAGCTTTAGTAATCTCTGATGGTGTTCTATAAAACCCAAGACTAGACTGACGACTTCCTAAAGCATCAGAAAAATTCTTGGCAAACTCATCACCTGAATTTTTTCCATGTCCAACCGAAAGAGAATTCTCGATAGTTTTTGTTTCCATATTAATAATAAACATTCTTTCCTGTTTATTAGATTTAGAAAAATCTACAACTGTAAGATATTTTGGGTTCTTAAGCTCAGATTTTAATTTTTCATAGCCATAAAATGCCAAAGAAAAAGCCTGAATATCTAGCTTTTCCTTCCCTTCAAGTTGATCATAAAAACTTTCTGCTCATTGCGAAATATCGATAGCAATTCCTGTATTCTTTGAAGATTCTGGAGAAGTTAAGCTAGATACTGAAGCTCCGGATTCTTTATTTTCTGGAGCTAAAGATGATTCTTGAGGATCTTTATCAACTTCTTTTTCAATCTCAATTTTCAACGAAGAAAGAGCATCATCTGTTGTAGCGTTTTTAAGTTTATCTCTAAATTCTTTAAGATCAGAAAAGTTAGATGAAAGGGAAATCAATGCTTTTTCAACAAAAGCATCATGAATACTATCTGTGAATCCTTCATCTACTAAATAATCTACTACCAGATCTCTTCCGATAGAAAGAAATAAATCTGATTTTTCTTTTTCTAATTTTTGAACATAGGATTCAGCAATTTCCTTTCTAAACTCTTGAAGCTGTGCCTCTGTTTCCGGATCCTTTTTAATATTAGTTACAATTTCTTTCAATGCATCTCCTAAACTTGACATCATTATAAGTAAAAAATATAAAAATTATTTAATAACTTTCGTAAGCCAATTCGCTAAATGTTCGGCTTTTTTATCATCTTTGGCAAACGGACAATGTTGACCCAAAGTATCCTGAGAAAGGATTTCAATATCATCAGCAAAAATTCCTTCTCATTTTACCACGAGTGCATCATGAATCCATTCAGATTCAAAAGCAATGATCTTTCCTTTATACGTTGCTTTTGCTCGATTAGCAAGATTTGCAAGTCGAAGTGCTGATTCTAAATCTAGTCAGAGATTTAAATCTTTCAAATAGTATTTACCGGCTTTTTCAGTCAGTTTAATATTAGATCCCCAAGACTGAATCAATGACTTTTCAGGATCATAAAGAATATTTCCTCTTTTATCTTGCCAAACAATATCCTCTGCAGTTTTTTCTATCTTCTTTTGAAGAGGATTTACCTTTCTTACAAGTTGCTCTTGTGAAGAAGATAAAGACTTAATTTGAATAGGATTCTGAATTAGTTTCTTGATCTTTCAACTATCTAAAAATGATACAGTAGAGATAGAAGCAAGTTTTTTGGTTATCTCCATAGCCAATTCATCTGAATTATCTAAAGCAGAAATAGTATCTGAATCCCAATAATTTGATCAAATTTTAATATCTTTGACCTGATTATTCTTGTCTTTATTCAAAAGTCCTTTTTCTAAAATTAAAGTAAGAATCAACATAGATCCCTGATGAGCGAGATTTTTTTCATTTTTATCCTCTGATTTCCAGAGCTGCTCAAGAGTTTTTGATCAGATTTTTTGCTTTTTTAACTGTTGTGTATAAAAATCACTTACTTTCTGATTTTTGAGCAATTCTAAGCCTCATTCTTCAGGTTGTTTTCTTAGATTTCCCTGATTATCAAAAAAGTTTCCTTCACCATAACTCAAAGCCTGCTGATATAATCAAAAACTATCAATATCATTAGAAGTTTTAAAAGTTGAGAGCGAAATTAAAATTCATGAATACAAATCTTCAAAATACTTTGCAAACTCTTGATAACGATCTAATATTTCAGTGGAAGCTGCAACTTCAGCATCATAATAAAGAAGATCTGATTTAAACTTCTCCCACTCTTTATACTTATCTCCTATAAGAACTTCTACTTCTTTTGGAAGATCTAACTCATCTTCATGGGTCAAAACTCCTTGCACTTTATGAAGTGAAAGTAACTTCTTATGAGCTACTTCCACGCGACTGATTAAAGATTGCTCTTCAGATGTATAACTTTCACGTTGTGGAGTAAGATACTGCTGATGTGCATCTAGATTTACATCATTAGAAAGCTCTGATTTCATTGAAAGAATCTCAAGTTTATTATTTTTTCGAGTAAAAAACTTTCTCTGAAGATCTCCCAATCCTGCTCTCCTAGCTTGAATCAGAAGATAATACGGCAACTCAATATAAGCTCAATTTTTAGCATTTTTAGCAACAAAAGACGAAATCTGACTTTTAATCTTTTTTTGATATTCTAAAGTATGATAAGAAAGTTCTTCCTTAAGAAGAGAATGAATTTTAGCTTCGAATTCTTTCTGAAGTGATGTATCCATAGTTTCTGTTGGAGTATCAATACTAGAGGCTCTTGTTCAAGAAACAGCAGTATTTATTGATCAAAATAATCATCATGCTATACCAAACATCGTAATCTGTTTTATCCAACGCGTTCAGAACTCACTGGTAAGAAATTTATCAACTTTTGCATTGAGTTCTGATTCAGGAAAACGAGAAGGAAGTTCTGTATTTAGCGAAAAATCTTTTCGCCAATCTTCATTTATTTTTCGTTTATCTGAGAAATAGATTCCCTGATTATTAGCTAAATTTTCAGAGTAGAAACTCATTAAATCAGCTTTTTTATTATTTCCTGAATATCCATATAATTCTTTTGCCAATCTATACAAAACATTTTGCATAGAATCATCTGAAACCTCCATTTCAGCATATCTTTCCTGCCTAAGAGCAACAAGTCCCTTAATCTGATCGACAGAGTTTCCAGGAAAAGAAACCTTATCAACTTCAAAATCAGCCTCTAAAAGTCCCTCTATAAATCTCATATTTTTGTAAGAATCAGGAATCTCTAATTCTATTTTTCCCTCATTTGTTGCTGTTAAATCTATCCATTCTTGATATTTAGCTACTAACTTCACATTCTCATCATAATTTAAATCAATCTGTGTTTCTTTCAAGAGTGAAGATAGACTTGCTGTAGCCATCAGCTCTTCGAAAAGTTCTGGTTGTTCTGTTTTGATTTTTTCTATCTTCTTTAATTTCTCTTTCGAAAAATCAGCAAAAAAATCTGACTTATAGTTCGCAAGATTTTTATTAAAATCTAACGACTGATTCCATTTACCACAAGCCTGCATCTCTCCATAAGCTTTTGACTGAGTAGAAAGCAGTGAAATATATGCCATAGCGTTTCATTTTTTTAAAACCTGAACTAGCTCTGGTTTTTCAAACATTTGATGAAGATATTCCATTCTTTTAGCAATCTTCTTTTCTATTTCAGACCATTTTTGCCTAAATTCACTTAACTGCTCAGAGGAAAGGCGTTTTTCGAAATTAGATTTTTTTTCTCCACCCTGAAGGTATTCCCAAAATGGACTATAACCCGCAAAATCTCCATTTTGTAGTTCATCAAGAAAAAGCATTGACCAACAAGCATCATTCAAACTTTCTACTTTTTGTGATGGTTCTGGGGAGCCTATTATTTCATTTAGACTTGAATTTCCTATTTTTTGATTGTGAAGTCCTTGAAGAATCGCTTGAACAAGCTGAGCATGCTTCTGCCTAACAAAATCTTCTTTATTTTGCATATAAAAATCTTTTACATCAAAATAGAGAGTATCTACCCCTATACTTGCCGCTGCGGAAGCTCCTCCAACAACCAATCCTGCGACCGTTCCAAAGGGACCTCCTACAGCTGTCCCTCCGCTCATGGCAGTAATGATAATTGCTGCTTCCACTGCTACCGAACTAATACCAATCCAAAGTTGTGTATTTGCCTGATTTTTCTTATTTTGCGCCCTAACTTCGTTTACTTTTTCGATTAAATCAGCCTCTTTTTGAGTTTCAAGATACATCCAAACATCCAATCATAAACAGGCTACATCAATCAACATTGCACCAGTAAAAGCCTGAACAAATCTATTTATTTTTGTTCAATGTTTTAAGATCATGGTCATACTCTTAAGCTCTGCCTCAGTTGATGCCTTTGATAAAGCAGAAATAAGATCATCACTTACTTTTGATAAACCATTTTGATCTAAAACTGACTTAATAACCTGAGAATCTTTTCCAACTAACTGAGGGGCCAATTTATCTATTTTTGTAAGCTGAGAGACAGTAAGCCCGCATTCTACCAAAAGTTTTTTTGGCAATTTAGTATCAAGTTTCTGCCACTCTTTTAGAAGTTTAATAACGTCATCATCTGCACTCGCCATTCAGTTTTTCAATTTTTCAATATGTTTATCTACAGTCTTAATTTGTTTTGTACTTAAACGGCTATTATTCGCCACTTTTTGTTTCTCTAAGGCCTCAATAGCATTATTAAGAATTTCTTTTGCTTGCTTAGCATCAAATTTTTCTGCCATATGAGACAATTCTCTTGCATTGAGCTTATTTGCCAAAATTTTGGTAGCAGAAACTCAGGCAACACTGGTAGTTACTCCTGCAGAAACTGAATTAATCCTTGAAGAATCAGTCTTCTCTGCCTGATCGGATGAATCTTCCTCAATTTGAGAAACATTCTGAGAATCCTCTATTTGATCGGAAGGTGATGTTTGCGACTCCGAATCTGAAACTACTACTTTTTCGGTATTTTTTTGATAAGAGTCCGTTTGGTTATTCTGAGCATCTTCCTGTTGATTAGAGTTAGGTTTTTCTTTTTTATTTCATAAAATTTCTGCCTTTAGATTACGAAGTTCTTCTTCAGTTTTTCTTTCCTCTATCTTTAATCTTTTTTCTTTCATAAAATCAAAAATCTGATTAGCTAAGGCAGGAGAAACAAAGTTGATAATTTCTTTCCACGAACCAAATTCTTTAACCTCATCAAAAGTTTCAGGGAGCTGAAATTCTCAAGTCAGGATTTTCTTTACTTTTTTTTCTATCGGCAAAAGTGCTAAAGATTTTATCCACCCCAGTTCTTGTTTAAAATTCTCGAGATATTGGTCTGATATCTCAGATTTCAACTGACCTATTTCTCCCATTATCATCTACAAATAAAATAAATATTACGGCATCTTAGCAAAGATTTTAACCATCATTTTAACCCCTTTTAGAATATCATCAGCATTAACAAAGAGATTCTTCGTATTTTTCGCAATCTTAATATCAGCAAATGTTTTAGCAAGAGCCTCAAGAGCATCATCACCCACACCAGAAACTTTATTTCCCTTGAGTGAACGAATTGCAGCCTCATCAAGCGATTTGATTACATCATCAAGAGAACTCTCAAATCCCTTTCAGGTCTTTGGATCAATAATGTTACTCATAAATTTTTCTCCTTCAAGTTTCTTAAGAAGATTAAGCTGTTCAATAGCAGTATTCAGATTTTTTCATTTTTTCAAAAGTGTCAAAAGTTCTGAACTTTCATTGACCGTTTTTTCTCATCACTGCAAAAGCTGTTTTTCAAAATTTTCAAGTTCAGTTAGTTGCTGTTCCAGTTTAGTAAGACGAGCCTGATCAACTGATGTCTTAGTAGGAAGTTGATCTAACCTCTCCAATTCCATATATAAAAGCTTCTTTTGTTCTCCCAAATCATTAAAGATTGGGTTGTTTTTTAAAGTTTGTGTTGTAGTTTCTACAGCCTCATCTGTAAGCCTTCCTCCATCATCTATAAATTGAGTTAATGGTCTTTCAAGAGAGGAAGATACCTTAGTATTCAAGGCAGAAATATCATTAAAATCTGATAATGATTGAGAAAGTTCCTTCGCTAAACGAGATATCTTTCAGCGTTCAATTTTTTCTAAATTAATTTTATCTATATTTTTAATTATTGCACTAAGCTCCTCTATCTTTGTGAACTTTCCCTCATATACTAGCTCTCTAAAAAGATATTTTTGATTTTCAGAAAGCTTCATAAATGGAGAAGATTGTCCAGACGTTCCCGCCATAAATTTTTCAAGCATCTCCACATGATGAAATCCAGACGGAGTATAAATTTTTTGACGATATCCATTTCGAACTACTTTTGTTTGTTCCCAAGTGGAAATTTTTTCTAATCTAAAGAATAAGTCTCTCAGAGATTTATTTTTAGTAAAAGAAATTTTTGCATCATTATTAAAGAGAACTTGCAGTTGCTTAGCCGGAAGCTCAGTATCAGATTTTCCTGCTACTTTTTGCATAAACTCCGAGAGAGAATTAAGTCCCTTCCCATATTTCCATTGAGCATTTGATTTTTTAATTAATCTCTGTGCCGTTTCTCCGTTAACCTTTCCTTCGATAATATCCTGAAAGAGTAATTGATCTCCATGAGGGATATCATACCTTGAAGATAAGAGCCAATTAGGCATAAAATTCAGATTTTTATTTGACATACGGCGAACAACTTTTCCTCTAAGGTATCGTGTTGCAGAAAATAGATTCGAATTTCTCATAAATCTTCACAAAATTTCAATTTTTCTATTTCCCTTCCACTTCCCAATTTGAGAAATAACAAGTCCTCATAAAGTCAAAGGTAAGGTCGCTTGCAACCATCAAGTTATAAAATTACCATCCTTAAAGGATTTCAAGGATTGGGTAGTATGATGCAAAATATCTCCTATTGCAGCCTTTCCGATGTTCAATACTCTCTCTCATCGACTAGAATTATCTACTTTCATTTGTTGAATTGCTTCTGCTCAGATCAAAATCTCCTTTTTCATAGCAAAATAACTATTAATCTGATTTTTATAAAGATTAATATCTTCTGTACTCATATCTCAACTTTCAAACTTTTTCTCAAAATGTTTGAGTGATTCAAGGATTCAAGATTTTAGATCTCAAAGACCTGATTCTTTAAGGAATTCTTGGATATTCTTCTGATCTGAATTGATTACAGCATGAGCAGATCAAAAATAGAGATAACTCCAATCTTTATCAAAATTTTCTTTAACATCCTCTGCAACGTTCTTACAAACCTGAATCTCTTCACGACAGATCTCAGGACTCATATTATTTTTTGATTCTCAAAGCCTCTGGAGTGCATCTTTTCCATCCTTAGTTTTTAATAATTGATCTCTTTGGGCATCTGCCGATTCCATCTGCTTTTTCATTCTCATTGAAAGTTGATCATCAAAGAGTGATTGATTTTTCATCACATCAATTGCCTGATGAAGCTTTCCTCCCATAAAATTTTTATAACGATCATCAGAATACACATGACTTTCAAGCCATTCTTCATCATCAAGAGCATCCTCTATCGTTGAAAATTCAGTTCCCACAGTTTTTATTTTTTCCTCAGCAATTTTTTCTATCAATCTAGAACGCTTATCTTGTGTATAGTTTACTACTTTAGCATACTGTCTAAAAAAAAGTTTTAATTCTGATTCTCTTTCTGCTGGTTCTCCAGATTCCAACCATTTCGTTAAAGATTCTGACCAGTCATCACCTACAAAAGGAATAAAGGAAGTTAAGTTTAACAAATATGGTCCCATAATTTTACCAATCCACTCTTTTCCCTTTCCAATAAGGAAAGATTTTAAATCTACAAGACTTTTTTCTCTCAAATATCCGTAATATCCTCCCTCGGAAAGTAAATCATCAACTGAACTAAATTCATTATCAATACACATTGGAACAGTTGCTTGAAAATCTTCTTTGCTTAGCTTGTTTTTTGCCGCATACTTCTCGTATCCATCAGCAATACTCATACCTTTCCATCCAGCATCTAGTTCTTTTTTCATAATCTGATTATATTGACTATCAATATTTGCTCACATTCCCTGATATTTTGCAAATTTCTCTGGATTTTCTTTTTTGAGATTTGCTGTATTAATTGCTTGATCTTTTGCACCATCTGTAGCATCTGCTCATTCTCATGTACCATCTTTTCACCACCAGCCAAACCATTTCCCAATGTAGTATCCAACACCCCCAACTCATGCTCCAATTCCTAACCATTTCAAAGTTTTCCCATATCGTTTATCTCGAAAACCTTTTTCCTTGTTCTTCTTTGAAGTTCCTTCTTTTTCTTCTATTTCATTAGCTTCTTCATTCTCTGATGTATCAGAACCAAAAAGAGTCTTGATCCCCTTATATGCTAAAGCTACAGCCCCAACTCCTGTAGCTAAAAATCACGCCGTACGAAGTGCATTTTTCCCTGATTCTTCTTTCCATTTTTCTCTATCCCAAACATTATTCCATTGCTCAGAAACAAAGTTTTTGGTAGAAGCCCAGATTCACGGTTTTTCTTCTGAAGGATTAGCATTTTCTGTTGTTTTAATTTGATTTTTCTGAGCTAAGGAAGCAGGATTTGAAACGCCCATCTCCTTTCATAAAATATTTAGCTCTAAGGAAAAGGTTTCTAATTTTTCCTGTTCTGCCTTAATTTTTTCACAAGTATTTTGATTGGATTCTTGTTGATATTCAGCTTGAGCTTCTTGTTTAGCCTTCTGAATACGAGATTCTAGTTCAGATTTCTTTTTTTCTTTTTCTGTCATTTCAGTTATAGCTTTTAAAGCATCTAATTCTGCCTTGATAGCTTGATTTTCCTGTTGAAGTTTTTCGATATTTGTTGGCATCTTTGTATGATACGAATAAAAAAGTCTTCACATTAAGTATACTCAAAAAATAAATAAAAAGAAAAAATCTGACTCACTAAGATCAGATCTTTCTTGACTTTTAATGTTTTACAATTAAATTAATCCTTGTAGCCCTGCTCTTCAAGGGTCATCCCGATAATTTCATCATTTGGCTCTACCTGAATATTTTGCACGGCTTCACGATTGATATACACATACATCAGCATCAGCATTGGCACTCTACCGATGATTTTAGTGATATATTCTCCGAGTTCTTCTCTAATAAGTTTGAGATTATCCTTGATATCCATTCTCTTTTTACAGTTATCGTTGTATTTTGCTCTCGCGAACTCTACAATCTGCGTATGAATCTTTTTCACCTCTGAAGAATAGACAAATCCTCTAGATTCAATCTGGATATTTCCAACAAGTTCTCTTGTCTTGGTATCCACCTTGAAAATCAAACTAACAATTCCATTTTCTGCCATAATTGATCTCGCTTTCATCACATATTCTCAAGATAAGTGTCCTTGTCCTTTTCCATCAATCATTACTGTATCAAGTTTGATTTTTTTCTCTGATACAAAAGCCACTTCATCATATATTTCAACAATCTGACCATTATCAGGAAGAAGCACTTTATCTTCAGAAATTCCCATCATCATCGCAACTTTTTTGTTTGCATGTCTCATATACGGCTCTCCGTGGATTGGACAGAAATATTCAGGATTCAAGAGCGAAAACATCATCTTCAAATCCTCTTGGTATCCGTGTCCTGAAGTATGAGTGTCCAAACCTGGCTCATCAATAACTTCTACCCCAAGGCGAACCAATGCATTGATCATTCAGATTACTGCCTTTTCATTTCCAGGAATCGTATGAGAAGAGAGCAAAACTGCATCTCTTGGTCTGAGCATAAAATCCTTAAATTCTCCTTTTGCCATTCTGACTAAAGCTGAATTTTCTTCCCCTTGAGAACCGGTACAAAGGACAAGCACCTTTTCATCAGGCATAGATTCCGCTTCAGAAGAAAGCTGACGAATCATCCCTTTGGGAGCCTGAATATAACCGAGTTCCTGACAAAGTTGCACATTAAGCACCATAGATCTTCCAGCAAGGAAAACTACCTTATCATACTTTACAGCACTATTGATAATCTGAATAATTCTTCCCACATTGGAAGCAAAGGTTGAAACGATCATTCTCTGATGCTTGTAAGCATTGATCACTTTATCAATGTTCTCTCCAATTACTTTCTCTGATACGGAATGCCCAGGCTTATTAGCATTGGTAGATTCTCAGAGATAAAGTCTGACTCCTTCCTGACCGATTCTAGAGATTTTCCCAAGGTCAGCAGGCTTATCTATCGCTGGTGTAAAATCGATCTTAAAATCTCCAGAAAAAACAAGCAATCCTTTTGGGGTATGGAGAGAAAGCCCCATAGATTCTGGAATAGAGTGATTAACTCTAAAAAACTCTAAGGTAAAAACTCCGAGCTTAAAAATATCCATATCAGGATCAACGAGCTTAAACTTCAGATTTTTTGCATCTTTTTCGTCTAAACTTCTCTTGATCATACCGATTGTCAAAGGTGCAGTATAGATCGTTGGATAGCCAAGCGGTTCCAAAATATTTTTCAAAGCTCCAATATGATCCAAATGTCCATGCGTAATAACGATTCCTTTGATATTCTTCTTTTTTGCGACAAGATAGCTTACATCTGGAATAATATAGTCTACACCAGGCATATTATCATCAGCAAACTCCATACCGGCATCAATAACGAGAATATCGTTTTCATACTCTACGACATTCATATTTGATCCAATCTGTTCTAATCCTCAAAGTCAAAAAACTCTGACTGGCCTCTCCCCTTTTTTGATCAATTTCTTTGGATCTTCAATTTTCTTGCTTACAGGCTTGTTTCTATGTCTGAGAAAAGCCTCTGAAGAAAGAGGTTGCTGACTTGAAGATCTGCGAGGTCTGGATGAACGAGAAGTTCAAGCAGATTTTTTGTTGTTTTTCTCTCACAAATTGATAGAAATGTTTGATTGCATTGTAGTTTCCATTTTTTGAATTTTTAATTTAAAAGTAAATTAAGATGTTAAACGAGTTTTTGACTCAGTTAAGGGCTTCTTGTGAGGCAAGACATATTCCACTGATTTCTCCTGAAAGTGAACTCCACATTCGTAAACTCCTCCAAAAACACCAGCCAAAAACCTGTCTGGAAATTGGTTCAGCTGTGGGATATAGTAGTATCGTGATTGCAAGTACGATTGCGGAATGGTGAGGTCAGCTTACTTCGTTTGAAGTGGCGTATCCTGCCTATTTGGAAGCACAGAGAAATATTCGTCAGGCAAAATGCTGGAATACCACTCTGTATCCGTTTGATATTACGAAATCTGAAACAACAGCAAGCGTATTGCCCGTGCACTGTGATTTTGTATTCATTGATGCTCAGAAAAGCCAATATGGAACCTATTTAGAGAAAATACAAGAACATCTTAGCTCGGAAAATATCATACTCTTGGACGATGTCGTCAAGTATCAAACAAAACTAACCTCATTATATAAATTCCTAGAAAAAAAGCAAATCAATTATCAAATTCTCCCGAGTGAGCCAGGAGATGGAATGATGCTAATTGAAACAAAATAATTTTTAATCTATAAAACTCAAAATGAAAAAAATCCTCCTAGTGGCTTTCTTGCTTTTCTCCTTTATGTTTAGCGGTTGTAGAGATAATCCTCAAGATGAATTTCCTAGAGAAAAACCTGAAATAGCTCCTATTTGTCCAGAAGGATTTTATTGGGTTGATACGATCAAATCGTGTACTCTTATTTTGGAAAAATAAAAATATCTAAGAGGAGTTCTAATTTTTATTCCTCTTGCTTTTCTAGCTTTGCAAGGTCAATTCTTTCTCCCTCAAGTTCAAGCTGATCTAGTTTCTTTTCAATCGCCTCTCAGAGATAAAGCCAAGTATCCATACAATCAACCTCCTCTAGTTCTAGTACATCTGGAGACTGAATAATTCAGAATTTTTTATTATTTCCTTGAATAAGATAATTGAGTTTTTGGTTCTGACCTACAAAAGCCTTTATGGTCCATCCTTTAATATCATATTCTCCAGGATAATCTACGATTATAATTTCTCCTTCATGATACCTCATATCCTCACCTACCTGAGAAGCGAGATTGATCAAAGCATTATGCACATAAGCATATCCAAAAAATAATGTTTTCTCTATCTGATATCCTCCATCGAGTCTAATCTGAATTGACATTTTTTTCTACAAAGTGAATAAAAACTGAGTTTAGTATAAAGAGTTAATCCTGGTTTGCAAGTTCTTCTAAACGAAGAAATTTGGATTAATAAGCTTTAAAATAACTCCGGAAGCTCAGAGTAATGCGATTCCAACTGCAACTTTCTTGATAATTTCTAATCCTTTAGTATAGTTTCCTTTTTCAACCCCTCCTGTTGTCATCATTACCCCAGCAACCACAATCATTAGAATTGAAAGGACCATAATTACGGTCATAATAAGCCTCATCATGGCTCACATGAGTTTTGGGAAAGCGTTAAGTTGAGTCGTTTTATCGCTTGTTGTCGTCCCAATACATCTTCAGACAAAAGGCACATCCGTATTAAGCTTGATTCACTTACAGGTCTTAGACAAATCCTTTCCTTGCACTACTACTTCTTGAAGCTCTCATCAATTTATAGGTCATTCTCAAGGTCTATAAGGGATTGTAATTTCTTCTTGCTTTGTCGTATCCTGTGTATTTCTATTTTCTGGCCAAGATGGAGTAGAAACATCCCGTGGCGATGAAGAATTTGAACTTCCCTCATCTCAATTCGTAGTTGGTGGATAAAGCTGAGCAAAACTACTTCCAAAACTTAGTATTATAACTACTCATCAAAAAATCAGATTTTTCATGTTTTTCATTATCATCGCACCTAGAAATTAAAGCATTTCATTGATAATTTGATTCACAAGACTACCATCAAGTTCGCTCTTATGTTTTGCCATAAGTTCTTTCATCAAGAGCCCTCTCCCCGTCTTGAGATCGGCGATTTGTAATTCTGAAACAAGGGATTCAATCAGCTTTTTCGTTGCTTCTTTATCAAGCATCGCTGGAAGATAGGACTCCAAAATTGCTTTTTTTTCTTGTTCCTCGGCAAGTTCTGCAGGTTTATCTGCTTTTTCAAGGAAGGAAAGTGCTTCATTGAGGGATTTTACTTCTTTTTTGAGAAGTGCAATAACTTCATCATCATTAGGATCTCTCTGAAGTTCAATCTTTTTATTCTTAATCTGAGCCAAAACGAAATTAAGAGCAGATTTTTTGGTTTCTTGTTTCTCTTTCATCGCTATTTTGTAGTCTTCAGTAAGTTTTTCATAAAGCATGAGCTGTATTTTATAAAGATAAAAAGCATTTCCTATAATAAACTATAAGAAATCTGAACAAAAATACAAATCTTTCTTGCAATAGGACAGGAAATTTATATACTGCTCACTAGAAATATGCTGAGGTGATGGAACTGGTATACATGTACGCTTGAGGTGCGTATGCCTTTGGCTTGAGGGTTCGAGTCCCTTCCTCAGCATTTTTTTGTTGTTTGAAATTTTAATCAACTAAAGGAGCATTAAGCTCTGCAGATCTTTTCACTCTATTCATAATCGCAAATCCAAGTCCAGTTTCTGGTAACTTTTGAATATAAACTCTCTTCATACCTTTTTTTTCGCAATAATGATAAAGATCAAAAAGAGTATGTGCACAGCTTGCAAGATTCTGTTCGGTTCCTCGCTCAAGCTCTAATCCATGCTGATCAAAATAGTGATTTTGACCGAAAAAACTTCCCTCACGAGAAAATCGTTCTATTGTAGCAATAATAGCTGTAGGTTCATCTAAATTTTTTGGAATTTCCTGAAGATGTTCTATCATATAAATCTCCGCATCTATAGTATAATGCTTAAACCTCGTCCCTGGTGACATATTTTTGTCTTTGCTTGTATACTCTACCTCTACTTCTTGTCCTTTAAAAAAAAGTTCTAAGTCCTCCTTTGTAATAAATCAAGGCCTTAAAATTCAGATTTTTCATTTTCAATTCTCCTCATCTACCTTAATAACTGTCGATTCAATCCCAAAATCTGAAGCTCCTCCATCAATAATCAATTCAATTTTCCCATCAACATTATCAAGCACCATAGCAGCTGAAGTCGGACTGGGTTTTCATGAAATATTTGCACTTGGGGCAGCAATCGGTCTTTCTACCACCTTTAGAAATTCTTGTGCCACTTTATTAGAAGGCATTCTAATACCTACAAAAGGATTAGGAGTTACAATCTCTGGAATCACGTCCTTTTTTTTCAAAAGCAAAGTAAGAGGTCAAGGAAAAAGTTTATCAATAATCTGCTGCTGAAAATGATTTTCTACGATTCAAAGCTCTGAAATCTGAGCCTTTTCACCAATATGAACAATCAGAGGATTTGAACTTGGCCTTCACTTGATTTCAAAAATCTTCTTTACTGCTTGAGGATTCAAGGCATCAGCTCCAAGCCCGTAAATCGTTTCTGTTGGGAAAGCCACTACTTCTCAATTTTGAATCAGATTTTTTGCCTGTTGATAGGTTGATGAATTGGCTTGTTGTATCGTAGTTTGCATAATACTCGGTTCAGATAAAAACTGCTCAATAGTGTAATTTTTTTCATCTTGATAGCAAGAAAAGATCAAAACCAGAATAAAACACTTGAAATCATTTGTTTTTTCACTATAAGGAATCTTGTAAAGATGGCGAGTGTAGCTCAGTTGGCTAGAGTCCCGCAGGACTGCGGGATGGTCCAGAGCTTTATCCTTTTCAAAACAAGATGTTCTATGTCTATATTTTGAAATGAGATAAACAGCATTATATTGGATATACTTCAGATCTGGAGCTGAGATACCGTCAACATTTACTCTGAAAGACTCCTACAACTCGCAAGATGAAAAATCTTGTCATCGTTGGATACTTTGAGAAACCTAAAAAAACAGAAGCAATAAAATTAGAAAGAATGATCAAAAAGAATGGTCATATCGACCATTGGATTCATCATCCAAGCTTTGTTAAATGGAATGGCGACTGTAGCTCAGTTGGTTAGAGCATCTGATTGTGGTCCAGAGGGTCGTGGGTTCGAATCCCATCAGTCGCCCCACTATTGAAAATGAGTACTTATGTTACCCATTTTTTTTTAATTTATTTGAATCAGGATTTTTCTATAAACAATGACAAAATTTTCAAAAAATAAGAATTAACCGGCTTCAGAAAATAAGATAAAATTTGCTTTTTTTAGATGAGATAGGTATACTTGAGAGTGATTTATATCTTTTTCATAGCAAAACTTCATGTGAAAAAAAATCTGATTTTTGATCTTAGGAGGATTATGTTTGCTCAATGCAACCTTTGCTTTGCCCTCTATTAGCGACAAAAGAGATCCTATTCTTACCAATGATTCTGAGCAAATTATTATCCCACCAGAAGATAATGCAATTCGTGAGGGGACTCATGATATCATTCATTCTGCAGAAAGTGATAATAAAATAGATAACTTACTGGAAAGTAACGAAAAAATAGAAACTCAAGGAGATGCCACGAAAAAAACCATCAACCTCGTTCATAGAATCATCAACTATGCTTTAGGTTTGGCAAGTGTTTTCGCATTGATCGTGCTGATCTATGCGGGAATTCAAATGACTACCGCAGCTGGAGATGATAAAAAGTATCAAGCAGGAAAATCAACCCTCAAAAGCATTACGATTGGGATTATCGGAATCGGAATAAGTTGGTTGATTGTTAGCTTTATCTTCTGGCTTCTAAATACGATTACGAAAGGATCAGTATAATTTTATATTTTTTAGCAGAAATGATGAAAAAATTTTTTCTCCTCTTTGGACTGACCTTACTAAGCTGACTTGGTGTGATAGGAGTTAGTTTTGCTCAGAATAGTCTAGGAAACCAAGAAAACTCTTTCTACTATGAGGGAGGAAGTATTGGGAAAACCACAGATACTGATTATGGAAAACTTATCAAAGATGATGCCGTAACCCCTGATGAAAGCCTGTTAAATAGGCTTATGTCCGTATTTAACCTTGACCAACCGGATTATCACGGACCTCAAAAAGCTTTTTACTATATCAAAAAAATTCTGAATTATGCTCTCAGTTTTGTGAGTTTAATTGCACTTTGCTTGCTGATCTATAGCTTCTACGGAATGATGACCTGAGATGGAGACAAGCAATATACAAAAGTCAAAGAAATCTTGAAGGGGATTGCAATTGCAATCATTGTGATGGGATTGGCACGGCTGATTGTTTCCTTACTCTTCTGGCTTTATCAAAACCCAATTCAGTGAAGCCTCAGCTCATCTTAGAAAAAATTATTTACAAAATTCTCTTGACTTTTAATGCCATTTTATTATACGTATATTGTGTGGTCCATTATACATTCCATATAGTAGCTATAACCTAAACAAACAACCTGTATGTAATGCCAAAAAAACACAACCCCCAGAAGTCAGATTTACTTCTGGGTTTTTTTATTTTTTCAACATTAAAAAAATCTAACCGTAATTGGTTAGATTTTTTAAATACTATCATCTTATCACAAAATCTTTCTCCCATCTACAACCCTTCTGTGCCTTACAAGCTGATTCACTTAGTGATGAACAACTTTTTTCATGATATACTTTGGTACAATAAGTGTCCCTACTAGTCTGAAATCATGGTGTCTCTATACTACACTCATAATAACAGTATTTTGGCTTTCTTTGTTCAGAACCACCTTTCTGAATCTCACAGTAGTGAGAACGTCCACGACTTGAAGTCGGATCTACAATTCACCACAAGCCAGTCGGACGCATTCCACTACATGCAGAGGCATCTTCTGAGAATCAATCGAAACATCTTACATTATAATTCTTTTTTCATTCTCGATACCAATTAGTTCAAGTATAGGTTCCCTTACAAGAATAATTCTCACATGCCGGATTTTGGAAAGGACAGTTATATGCAGTCTCTCAACCATTACTTCCTTCACAGTTCCATGTTCTCGTGGTTCCACAAGCCGTTTTTCCATTATCTCATTTTACCGTTCCTGCTAAACAGGTTGCTGCTTCAGTTCCACATTTACCATCTACTTTTGTTGGAGTAGCTGTTGGCTTTTCTAAGGCTCTCAACCTCATTTCATGATTAGTAACCGCATAGGTTAGCCTGGTAAGCAAGCCATTTCGCATATCTGCGGTGAGTTGATTACTGTGTTTTGTAGAGAGCAAATCTGAAAAACTCGTCTGCTCCGGAGTTAAGTTTGGATATCCTGTACTTTGAGCAAAAGCTTGAAGTCTTTTTTCATGATTTTGAGCTCGAGTCGTCAATCCATTGATAACAGCATCTCGAAGCTGTGCTTCAAGTTTGTTTCCCCTATCAGTGGAGAGGTTATCTTTTGCGAAATTAATTTGGCTGTCAGAAAGCCAATTTGACTGTTTACCTCCTGCATAGGCCAAGACTGCGATCACTCCTGAGAGAAGCAGGAACAGAACCGTTAGGTTTTTTTTGCTCATGTTGAGAAAATAAAAGTATAAAAATTCAGAGTTTTTGTCTTTTTTTTGCAGTTAAAAAAGATGATGCTCTAGTGCTAATGATTTCGAAGAACCCTTCTAAGGAAGAAAGACGAAATACTCCACATCAAATAAGGAATTTTTCACCTCCTCTAGGTTCTCTAAAGCCCTCTATCCGAAGCATTTCGGTTCCTTTGAGAGGCTTTTATCTCGTCATCAGTACTTTCCTTTTAAAAATCTAAAGAGGAGAGTCAAGCAAAGATTCTTTTTTATTTTTAGCCTCTTCCTTGCATTTTCATTTCATATCCCTAAAAAAGAATCAGATTTATTTTTTTCTTCATCAAATGGCAGAGCTTCGTCCTAGTGGATTTCCCGAATATAGTCCTAGTCAGCAGTTAATTTTTGATCAGCTCAAAGAAACCATTGAGCAGAGCTATCAACAGTTTTGATATACTCATATTCATACGCCTGCTGTAGAGAGGAATGATGTGCTTCTCTCAAAAAATGGAGAAGAAACCTGAAAACAGATTTTTGGACTCTACGGAATCGCTCAGGGAGCACAAGATTTGAAAGAATATGGATTACATTTTGATCTCACCGTACCATTTGCGAGATATACGCTAGATTGGGAGCATCAGCTGACCTTTCCTTTCAAAAGGTATCAGATTCAGCCGGTTTGGAGAGGAGAAAGAGCTCAAAAAGGAAGATATAGAGAGTTTTTCCAGTGTGATATTGATGTGATTTGGAAGGGAGAAAAAGACTATTTCTACTATGATGCAGAGATCATCGCAACGCTCGGTTCTACGCTAAATAAGATCCTGAAAAGCTGTGAACTCCAAGACACTGCCGTTTTTCATATCAATAATAAGAAGCTCGTCAAAGCATTTCTCGCAGAAGTCAGTCAAGATGAGGAACAAATGCAACAGATTTCAACCCTTATTGATAAATATAAGAAGATTGGAACAGAAAACTTTATCGCAACGCTCAGAGAAGACCTCAATATCTCAGCAGAAAATAGCGAAAAAATTCTGAAGTTTATCTCTTTTCAGTCAGAGAAGATTGAAGATTGCGATCAGATTTTAGGCTTTGCAGATTCAGAAGCTTTCAAAGAGGGAGTAGAAGAATTGAGAACTGTCCTTACGTTTTTGAAACAGCTTAAAGAAGCAATGCACCTTGATTTTGAATGGAAAATTGATTTGCAAATCATCAGAGGTTTGGACTATTATACTGGGACAATTTTTGAAGCGGTATTAAAAAATGATGAAAAGCTTGGTTCAATCTGTGGAGGGGGAAGATATGCGAATTTAACGGGCTATATTGATCCTAAAAGAAGCGATTATTGCGGAGTTGGAGGAAGTATCGGGATTAGTAGACTGCTCGGAAAGATTTTTGAGCTCAAAGAAGAAAAAAAGCAGACTGTTGCAGACTATTTATTTCTCCATTTTGAGGAGAATTTTGAAGCAATTCTGAAACTTGCAGGAACATTCGCTGAAAAAAATCAGACTTTTGAGATTTTTCCAACAGCAGAAAAACTTGGGAAACAATTTGCCTATGCCGACAAAAAAGGAATTCCTTATGTTGTCATTTACGGACAAGGAGAAAAAGAAGCTGGTACCTATAAAATAAAGAATATGCAAACCTGAGAAGAAAAAAATATCTCTCTCCTAGAGTAATTGTAAAATTTCTTTTTTCAAAAGCTCTTGATTACTATTTTTTCACGATTTAAGTCGCTCTTTTGCGATAATGATAATGAGAGTAAGAAGTGCATTTTGATCAATAGGAACATTATCATGATATTGCTCAGAGAGTCTTTTCAGGTAAGTAACATAGTTTTTGAGTGATTGATTTGCCTCTTCATATCCTAGTTTTCCATAAAGTGGGAGAATCTTCGCTTGCTCTGCTTCTTTTTGAAAAAATGGGAGAAAAAATCAGACTACAACATAGGTATTAATGTCCTTTCTCAGGTAGGTAATCTGATCTTTTGGATTTGTTGTCTTAAAAAAAGTATCTGTGATTGCTTTGATGAGTTCTTCATTCTGGATCTCTTTCATCAAAAAACTTAAAAACTGAGCAAGATGATAGTTAATTGCTTTGTCTTTTTTGATCTGCTGGGCGATCTGTTTTGCTTGTTTTGACTGTGATTGAATACGTTGCACTGCCTCTTCTGAAACCTGATTGACATCACTTCTTAGTGGTCAAAAATCTTCAATACCTCACGCTATTTCACTCATCCTCTTGCTAAAAAAATAAAGAAAACTGATTTTAGACTCAATGTAATGTTTTTTCCTTGAAATTCAAATCCAATTCACTATATAGGAGATCAGCACGGTTTTGGTGAGGTGGATGAGTGGTCGAAATCAGCTCACTGCTAACGAGTCAGGCGAGAGATCGCCTCGAGGGTTCGAATCCCTCCCTCACCGATTGCTAAATTATGGCACTATAGCTCAGCAGGTTAGAGCGCGCCTCTCATAAGGGCGAGGTCGGTGGTTCGAGTCTACCTAGTGCCAATTATTAAGTAAAATGGATGATTAGAGCGTCCCGCAAGACTGCGGGAGTGGTTCGAGTCTACCTAGTGCCAATTATTATGATCATCTCAAAACGTCATTCAAATATCTTTTATTTATCGAGTACATTATTATGGCCGCTAAGAAAAAAGGAGGAGTTATTACTGTTGCAATGGTATGTAGTGAATGTAAAGCTACTAACTACTTTACAAGCATCAATAAGGCTACAACTCCAAAGCTTGCTCAGACAAAATACTGCAAGCATTGTAAAAAACATACTGAACACACTTCAAAGGAAAAATTAAAGTAAACATCAAGTTTTTCATTTTTTAAATTTTTATTGCATTTCCAGCATGTTAACAATTAGATTGTCAAGACACGGAAGATCGAAAAGACCTTTTTACAGAATCGTTTTGACTGAACATACTAAACCAGCTAAATTTGGGTATAAAGAAGTTCTTGGATCTTACGACCCTCTTCATCATAAACTTGAAGCTAATGTTGAGGCTATCAAGGAATGGGTTTCAAAAGGTTCTCAGATGTCTGAAAGAGCTGCAAAACTCCTTTTCAAAGAAACGAATGACAAACTTTTCCAGAAATTCTTTGAAATAAAGGACACAAAAAGATTACCAAAGAACGCTGATAAATAATTATGAGAAAATCCGCAAGGATTTTTTCTTTACTCACTAAAAAATAAAAAATGCCTGATATTTACCAGCAAGGAGGATTTGAAGAAATTGTACTTTATATTCTTGGAGCAATAGTTCTTATCATTTGTTGAGGATGTATTTACGCTTTTTTTAGAGCGATTTTTCTTTTCATTTTTTCAAAAGGAGATGATAAAGAAATTAAAGCCGCTTGGAGTAGTATTAGATATATGATTTTAGGATTATTTTTCACAGTAATGATTCTTTTTATCTCCCCTACTCTACTAAAATTCATGAACCTTCAGGGGGCAGAAAAGTATACTCCAACTGCAGTTTTCACTTATATGGGGAAGATCATTTCTCGCATCACTGGATTAGGTAATGTTATTATAGAATCTCAAAAAATGAATGAGTTTAATGGGAATCTCTATTATGATCTAGACAATCCTAGCCCCTCTAGACTTTAATATCTCTAGATAATCAGATAAAAAGCTGATCCATAAGGTCAGTTTTTTCTTTTATAAAATTTTACACTTGATACCTTATAAAACTCCTCTTATTTTTTATAACATTGGTTACTCCTCACACTTTTGCAAATTATTTTTTTGTAGACTGGATTTTTGGTTTCAGAACACTATACTTCTCAGTGTTTTATCTTCGCTCAATATATGAAAACCTTAGCCATAGAAACCAGCTGTGACGATACTTCCCTTGCCATTGTAAATGATGAACAAGGAACTTTTGAAATAGAAAAAATTCTGGCCTATTCACAAATTCAAGAACATCAAAAGTTCTGAGGTGTAGTACCAGAGCTCGCTTCAAGACTGCATAGTGAAAAGATTATCGCACTTTTGCAAACGATAGGATTTGAGGAGATCAAAAAAGTGGACTTTATCTCTGTGACGACTCAGCCTGGACTTCCTTGATCCCTTGTCGTGGGGAAAACGGTTGCCTATGAATTAGGAGCTTTTTTTGAAAAAGAGGTCGTAGCAGTTCATCATATTTCTGGACATATTTTTTCTATTTTACTAGAAAGGAAGCTAGAAGATTTAGAACTCCCACTCGTCGTTCTTACCGTTTCAGGGTGACATAACGACATCTATCTGATCACTGAAGAGAAAGAAGATACTCCTGACTCTTTTTCAGAATATACTTCTTTTTCTTTAGCTGGCTTTAGGATTAGAAAAATCGGACGAACACTTGATGATGCAGGAGGTGAGTGTTTTGATAAGGTCTCTAGAATGCTCTGAGGGCCTTATCCATGAGGTCTCCGAATCTCTCAAAAAGCTACTCTTGGTAGACCAAACCCTTTGATTCAATTCAAGAGAATCTTCCTCAATCATGATAAATTTGAATTTAGTTTTTCTGGAATGAAAAGTCAGGTTTCTTTCCTTTTAGAAAAATTAGAAAAAAACTGAATTTCTCTGACCGATCAGCTTATCTGTGATATTGCCTATGATTTTCAAGAGGCTGTCGTAGAAGTGCTAAGTAAGAAACTAATTCAAGCAGGACAAACTTTTGGAGCGAAGAGCCTCGCTGTTGCAGGGGGAGTTTCTGCAAATACGAGATTGATTGAAGTAACTCAGGAGCTTGTCAGTAAAAAATTACCTGCATGCAAATTCTTTTCCCCTGCAAAGAAACTCTACTCTACTGATAATGGCGCAATGATCGGAGTCGTTGGACTTTTAACAAAAAGAAAGAACTAGCAATGGAAATCTACTTTGATGAGGCAGGAAGGGGACCTCTTGCTTGACCGCTCTATATCGGTCTTGTTATAAGCAAACTTTCTCACAAAGAACTCAAGACTTTTTCACTTTTCAGAGATAGCAAAAAGCTTTCAGAACATCAGAGGGAAGCTGCTTTTGAGCAGATTGAAACACTCATTTCAGAAGGAAAATTAGTTGCCTGTATTGCCAGTGTGGAAGCAGAATTTATTGACGAATATGGGGTAACTAAAGCGATCTTTTTTGCGATCTGCAAAGGGCTATATCAGCTTTTTCATACTCTCTTGGAAAGTAAAGCCAAAAGGAAAGGAAGCCTTGAAGATCTCAAATTGCTCTTTCAAACCCGAGAAATTGAACATCATGAAAAAATTCTTCTGGTCTTGGATGGAAAGTCAGATTTTTGACTTTGAAAAGCATTAGGAATAATGACAAAAACGGTTGTTCATGGCGATGATCGTCTAGCTGAGATCAGCATCGCTTCTCTTCTTGCTAAAGTTGGAAGAGATCATGAGATGTATGAGCTTGCGAAGAGCTATCCTCACTACTCTTTTGAACAACATAAAGGCTATGGAACAAAAGCCCACTATCAGGCAATTGAACAGTATGGCATCTGTCCGATTCATAGAAAACTCTTTCTCAAAAAATACTTTCCTGATTGGAAAATCAAAAAATGGGAAAAAATTCCGCTTCTCTCCTCCTAATATTTAATCCTCTTTTTTCTTCTAAAAAAATCTTCTCAAAAAGTTGACATATTTTATTTTTAATATATAATATTACTGTCAATGTAGTGATAGTGATACAGAGACACTCCATTCTTACAAGGAAGATTCAGATTTTTGATAGTGTTTCTCCAAGAAGCTTCTTCGAAGAGAAAAAAATCTGACCTTATAGTAAGATTTGTCTTAATGATGAAAAATGGGTTCTACAACACAACCATTTATTCGTTAAAAAGACAAAATGACACACCTCAGAAAGTCAACTGGATGAGGGGGATTATGGAAAGCACTCGTTGTATTTGTTATCGGAGGCTATACGCTTACCTCCGTATTAGCTTTTGATATGCAAGGAACTAAAACTTCTGAGCAAGAGAAAGCAACAAAAACCAATGCCCCTGAAGCCCTTCATGACCAGATTGAGAACCATGTCGCCTTTGGAGTAAAACAAGTATGGAATAATTTGGTAGCGTTTATGCAAGAGGGAATGGAAACGCCTTCGAAAGTAAAAACTAAAGAAGAAACAGAAAACTGAACTCAAACAGGGATTCACTTTCCTGCTAAAGAAGCAGTATCTAAATCCATAACCAAGAACGATACCCAACCAATTATCCGTATGAACTTCCCAGAGAGCGAATCAGATTTTTTGCCAGTTTTTGAAGATATTTGAAGAGATCCTCAAAAAGAAAGCATTGAAATCCTCGCAAGTATTGGGATTGTAAACTGAGAAGAAGGTAAATATCATCCACTCAACCATGTTCGTTGTAGTGATTTTGTTAGAGTTATAATCGATATCTACAGATATAAGCATGGATATGACCTTTGAAGTACGAAAGGACTTACTGATATGCAGTCCCTAGCATTACAAACAAATGACCCCCTTCTCAGCAAAAAGCTCAATACTGCCAAACAGCTCTGATTTCTTGAAAGAGTTGAAATGATCCGAGATCATACCATTACTCCACTTCAAGCACAGTTGATCCTTAACAACATCTTCACACTTTATCCTCATCTTGGTCAAAAAGAGAAGATAAAACTAATAGACTCAACTAAGTCAGTTTTAACAAAATCTGAAATGGCCGGAATGCTTGTAGCAGTTTTCCAATTGGAGAAAAACAAAACCAATAACGTATTTAGGGATATTTCCAATCATAACTATCAGGATGCAATCACCAAACTTGCACAGCTTGGGGTAGTAGCTGGAAGAAATGGCAATTTCTACCCTGATAATGATACGCTCCGTGCAGACGGAATCATTATGATTGCGAATAGTATGCTTGCTCAAGAGCAAAAAGCACTTGTTATCAAAAATTTTTATCACCTAAATACCATTACTGATGTCACCTATTTTGCAGCCTATGCTCCCCATTTGGAATATTTGCTTGATCATAAGATCGGAACTTCTCTACTTCGTCATGAATCATCGGGAGATCTGTTTCTACCTTATGCTCTGCTTACGAAGTGAGAAGCTTATTCACTTGTTGCCAAAGCTGCTGGAATTAAAATTCTCAATCCTGAATGATGATCCTCAACTCAAGCGATTACGAGAGGTGAGTTAGCTCAGCTCCTCGTAGAAGCCTTTGATTTTGGAGATATCCATTCAAGTCCTAGTTCTGAAAAAGATAAAACACGACTTTCAGATGAAACAGACAAAAAGAAATCTGTTTTGATCTCCCTTTTGAAAGAAGTCGTCAATGAACTTTAATCTCTAGAAGCAAAACACTGAATATCCATTCTTATCAAGACCTACTCACAACTATTAACTTATTTATCAAAGATTTTATTCTCTTATTATGATACAAGATGAACACAATGAACACAAAAAACATTCCTGCTGAAAGTCTTAGTTCTGAAGAAGTAATGATGCTTGATAAAATCTCTGCAAGAAATCGTAAACTTAACATTGAAAAAGCAAGGACTTCTGAAAGAGGACAATTTGATAGAGAAACAGTACTATGAGAAATTAGAAATGTTCTTAATCAAACTCTTTCTAATAAGAATCGAAAAAATGAAGCAAAAAGACAACTTGTTTGAGCATTATTACAACAACCTTTGAATGCAAAGGAAAAATATGCTCAAGCTGCCTAAATTAAAAAAAGCCCTAGTAACAATAGCTAGGGTTTTTCTATAAAAAATAAACTGCTAGACTTTCATCTCCTCAAATCCTCTCTCAAAGGAATGAAAAACGGTCAATTTGCCCTCTTTGATCACCCAGAGAAGCTCTGAAGTCGCCTCCAAAAAATCTCTATCATGCGAAACAATCAAAGAAACGCCATTGAAATCTGCGAGCATCGTTTTGATCGCCTCTTTGGAAGTCAAATCCAGATGGTTGGTCGGTTCGTCCATCACTACAATATCTGGATGGGCAAGCAGCATTTTTGCTAGAGCAACCTTGGATCTCTCGCCTCCTGAAAGGGTTCAGATTTTTTGATCTGCTTTTTCTGGATCAATGAGCAAAGCCCCGAGAAATCCCATCGCTTCCTTAAACGAAACTCAAGGTCAAACCAGCTCTTCGGTAATCGTCGCTTGAAAATCCAGATCATCGGCCACTTGGGAATAAAATCAAATCCTGACTTTTTCATGGATTCGCACATCGCCATACAAAGGTTTGAGCTGACCAAGCAGGGTTTTGAGCAAAGTCGTCTTCCCTACTCCGTTTTTTCCGATGATTCAGATTTTCATTGCTTTGGTAATTTCCAGTTCATGAGGCAGATTAACTAGCACACTTTGCCCATATCCGACAGAAAGTTCAGAAAGTCTGATCAAGGTCTCCGGAAGTCTCCACTTGACCTGAAGATTTGGAGTATGTGCTGAAATTTCCTCTTCTGGAGCCTCAATACGATCCATTTTGTCCAGCATTTTGATTCTACTTTGCACCTGAGCAGCTTTGCTAGATTTGTAGCGGAATCTCTCAATGAATTTCTCCTGCTGAGCAAGGTATTTCTGCTGGGCAGTATAATTCTTGAGCTGGAGTTCAGCCCTTTTTTCTTTTTCTCTCAAGAAGTCTTCATAGCCGCAATAGTAGAGATTCAGCTTTTTGTTTTTGATTTCTATCGTTTTGGTGAATGCAGAAGCCAGAAATTTCCTATCGTGAGAAATACAGATCAGCGCCTTGTTTCGCATCTGGCAGAACTGCTCAATAAAGAGAATCCCCTCAATATCCAGATGGTTGGTCGGCTCATCCAAAATCAGCAGATCCACATCTTGAAGCAAAAATTTTGCAATTTGTAACTTGGTTTGTTCGCCTCCAGAAAGTTTTTTGATCGGAAAATCCAGTTGCTCTCTAGTAAATCAGAAGTATTTTAAAATCTCCTTTTGCAAATCATACTTTTGATAGGCTTCATGCATCAGCATCCGTTCAATATGCTCGCTCTGCTCCTCAATCAAGGCAATCGTATCACCATTTCATCAGTCTAAAAGCTGTTTTATCTCCTCAAGCCTCTCTACTCTCCTCGTAATCTCCGGAAATGTCGTGAGCATTTCTTCCAAGACGGTTCTCTCCCTTGATTCCCAAAACAAATCCTGAGAAAGAAATCAGATTTTTGTCTCTTTTAGCAGTTCAATCTCACCATGATCCGCGAGTTCAGGATTCAGCAGGATTTTGAGGAAAGTGGATTTTCCAGCTCCGTTTTTTCCCACGAGAGCGATCTTGTCCTCAGGTTTGATCTTCAGTTCTGCATCTTCAAAAAGAATCGTAGATCCGAGCTGCTTACTCAAGCCCTTGATCGTGATGAGGTAGTCAGCATTCTTTTTATTCGTATAGTTGAAAAGATGCCTTGGGATGCTAGAAAATGAAACTTGCTTTTCAAAGTCTTCTCCTAGGCTTTCTGTTTCTCGCTGGATTCAAAATTCTTTACTGAGGTATTTTTTCAGACTTTTTTCTTTGGTGGATTCTTTGGTTTTATCGTTGAATTGGGCGAGGTAATCATAGCAAAGTTCAGCGATTTCTTCATAAGAAAAATCTGGATGAAGCGATTGGACGGATTCAATGATTTCGGAAAGTTGCATCATCTGAGGATGAAAATAAACGAGTTTAAATGTATGGAAAGCTCTCCTCTTTTTCAAGTTCAGTATCAAAAATGTCACATCTTCAGATTTTTTCCGATTTCCTTTATATGAGTTTTTATTTTCTTTATGAATGAAGATGAACAAATTACTCACAACGACACTTAGTCTCGGGGCAATCCTTTTATTAGCAGGTTGTAATCAGCAGACTCAAAGTATAAATGAAAGCGAAATTACCTCAGAAAGCTGGAAGACGATGATTCCGCAGAGCTGTCAGAGCTTTTTTGATGGTTGTAACAACTGTATGAGAACTGCTGATGGCGAGGTTGCCTGCACGAGAATGTTCTGTGAAAAGTATGACACTCCAAAATGCCTTGATGAGGAACAAGGAGGAGTCCAGCAAATTGGTATGCCAAATCCTGCGAGTGAATATTGTGTAGCTCAAGGAGGTGAAAGCAAAATCAAAAAAGATGAAAACTGAGGTGAATATGGAATTTGCCTCATTGATGGGAAAGAAGTTGATGAATGGGAATACTATAGAGCTGCAGTAGGAAAAGCAAACGAAGAAATGGTAAAAACTTATATTGGACGCCAACTCTCAGAAGTGCAAAAAGAATTTGAGACTCAAAACCAGCTCCTTCGTATCGTTGCTCAGGATGGAAAAGCTATGGCAGTAACGGCTGATTATAGACCAAATCGTTTGAATGTTGCTGTAGAAAAAGGAGTCATTATCGATGCCTATTTTGGATAAGGTAATACCCACAAAGAATGAAAAAAGAATGAAAAGAATAAAAAAAGGCTGAAGAAATTCAGCTTTTTCCTTTTTAACAAGAAAGAGGATTTTTTTAAAACACTCTTATAGAAAAACGCATATCTCATTCTACACTCTCGATTAAGTATTGCTGATATTTTCATAAACTTCTACTATTTTTCAGTTCTTCACAAAAACAGCATCGAGTCTAATATCTTTAGCTATCAGATTATTAGAGCAATAACTTTCGATACTCCTTTCTAAAGCCTGCATTTTCCTCGGTGAAAGATACGCATTCCAATCCTCAATCCCATCAACGACCTTTACCTCTACGAAAACAATTTCTTCTTTATTTTCCAGGATCAAATCAATCTCTCCTCAACGAATAGCGAAATTTTTCTCCAATACAACATAACCATTTTTTTCATATCGGTCTCTAGCAAGCGATTCTCATTGATAACCTTTCTGTTTTAGTGTATTCATGATGTTCACTAAAATAAAACCTACTGAATCTACAATTTAGAGTTATTCAGCTGTTTTTCTGCTGTTTTTTTCCACGCATTGATTGCCTCATCATCCCCGCTCAAAAGAACTGCTGGGACCTCCATTCCATACACTTCAGCCGGTCTGGTATAATTCGGTGCTTCCAAATTTTGCATATTTTCACTCAAAGAATAACTCTCATCAATCCAACTCCCCTTCTCTTTGATAACTCAAGGAATAAGTCTTACAATTGCCTCAAGCATTAGCATACTTGGCACTTCTCCTCATAGCACAATAAATTGACCTAATGAAAGCTTCCTAAATTGATCAGAATAATGTTTCTGAAAATACTGTTCTGCTCTGTAATCTATTCCCTCATATCTCCCACAAATCAGAATAAGATGATCTTTTTTGCTGAGACCATAAGCAATCTTCTGATTAAAAACTTCCTCGGCAGGAGCTGGAAAAAGAATTGAAAAATCAGATTTTTTAATTTTAAACTGATGAATAATTGCCTCTACACAGTCAATAATTGGTTGCGCCTTGATAAGCATACCTTCTCCCCCCCCATAGATCTGATCATCAATTTGCTGATGTTTATCCTGACAGTATTCCCTCGGATTATGCAGAGAGAACTTCAGAATCCCCTTAGTTTGAGCCTTCTGAATAAGCGATGTTGCCAAAAAACTTTCGAAAATTTCTGGGAAAAGGCTGACGAGATGAATATACATAAACGGTAAGTAAGAATAAATAAGTATAAATTAGTTTTTCTGACTTGATTTTCAATTCCAAAATCTCATACTTAAAGGAGTTCTTTATTTCTTTTTTGAGAAAAGATGAAAAAAGGAAATCTGATTTTTGTTAGCATTCTTCTAAGTTGTCTAGTGGGATGTGAAAGCTTAGATCCTCTAATAAGTACTGAAGAATACCAACAAGCAGAGCAATTAACTCATTCTGGACTACAGGTTCTCCAAGAAAAGACCAATACCCTCACTGAACAGGCAAAAACTGAGGCAAAAAAACAATATGAAACGCTCAAGAATGGTACCAAAACCGCAGTTAAAGATTCAGTAAATCAAAAAATTGATGAGACCTTTGATCGTTTCTAGAAGCTTTGACTTGTCTTTTTTATGCTGAAAATTATAGTACAATCTGATTTTACTTTTTTGATATGAGAAATGTTGTGGGGATATTTGATAGCAGGACTTATTGCTGGAATTGGAATTTGATATTTGATCTTTTATTTTCAATACGAGAAAAGAGAAATCGTTTCAGAATTGAGAAAAAATCTGAAAATAGCCAATGAACAGTTAAGCTATCTCCAAGAGGAAATGGAGGAATTAACCGCACAAAATGATCTTTTTAGAGAAAAAACAACCGAACTTTTGGAAAAAAATGATGAGCTTTCTGATGTCGTTGCCGAACTCGGAAAGTATTATGTTCATATCAAAAAAGCTTCAGAAAAAAGTGCAGAACTTTCAAAATTACTCCATGAACCTGATGAAGAAATTGAAGGGAAACTCTGAAATCTCTCTGAAATTGCAAAACAATCGATCAAAAACAGTTTTTTTTAGTTGATAGAGAATATTTCTTGTTTTTTCTCTTGACTATTAAAAAACGATTTCTATCTTTGGTAGTAGACTTTACTTTCTTCTCTCTCAAGATGGATATTAAAGAAATTGACAGCTTTTTTGATTACCAACTAACTTTTGAAGAAGAACCTGTTGCTTTGGTTGAAGAAATTGTTCGTCAGGCTTCAGAATATTTACCCGCAGATCAGATCGAAGGGATCAGACATGCTTACGTTTTTACTAAAGCTGCTCATGCAGGAGTCAAAAGACTTTCCTGAGAACCTTATATCATTCATCCTCTGAAAGCGACACTTTTTCTCATGGAACTCAAACCTGACTTAGAATCTATTCAGGCTTGTATTATGCATGATGTAATAGAAGATACTCCTATCACTAAGGAAGAAGTCGCTGAGGAATTTAGCGAAGAAGTAGCAGAGATCTGTGAAGGTCTCGTAAAAGTATCAAAAGTGAGATATCAAGGAGAAGATAGACACCTGGAAACTATCAAAAAAACTTTTCTAGCGATGGCAAAGGATTTGAGAGTAATTTTCGTGAAATTAGCCGACCGTATTCATAATATTCAGACTTTACAGTTTCATCCAGAAGAAAGGAAAAGAAAAAAGATTGCTGAAGAAACCTTAAAAATTTATGTTCCGATTGCAAAAAGACTTTGACTTTATCATTTTCAGCTTCTCCTCGAGAATGGGTCATTTGCCGTACTTTATCCTGAAGAATTTGCTAGGATTTTAAGTTATCTGAAAAAATATTTTCGTGATGGAGAAAAATATACAGAAAAAGGAGTTAAAATGATGACGACAATGCTTCATAAAGAAGGGGTTCAGAATTTTGAAGTAAAATGAAGAATTAAAAGTCCGTACAGGGTCTATGAAAAGCTCTCAAAAAAGTATCATGAAACCGATATTTCTACAGTAATGGATTTATTGGCATTTAGGGTAATAACTGAGAATATTGGTGATTGCTATATGGTACTGGGAGTTATCCATAAATATTATATTCCGCTTATTAAAAAAATTAAGGATTATATCGCAATTCCAAAATTTAATGGATATAAAAGTATTCATACAACCGTGCTTGGAATGTTTCGTTTTCCTGTAGAAATACAAATCAGAACTAAAGAGATGGATGATGTAGCAGAATTCTGAGTAGCAGCCCATTTTGCCTATTCTGACAATAATGCCCCAACAGTTGTTTCCAAACAACAGGGAATGTGGATTCAAAAATTACAAAAAATCGTTGCAAACTATACGGATACTTCAGAAAAGGAAAAATTTAAATCTCAGCTGAATATTGAGGTATTAGATAAAACGATCTTTATCTATACTCCAAGAGGAGATATCAAAGAACTTCCAATGGGATCTACGGTTCTTGATTTTGCTTTTAGTATTCATAGTGCTATTGGATTAAAATTCAAGAATGCCATAGTAAATGGACAAATAAAACCAATTAGTTATAAGCTCAAAACCTGAGATATTGTAAACATTAATACTTTTAAGAATAGATACGTTGCGAATAAACACCGAATTGAATTTCTCCGTACACCTTCTGCAAAAAATCAACTTTTAAAATATTTGAAAACGGTGGAAAGAGAGAACCGTCTTGAAGAAGCGATAGAGGGATTAAATGAATACTTAAGAGATCTAGGACTTCCTGCTTTCCGCTCTGATAAGGATAGAATTCAAAAGCTAGGAGAACCAATTGAGGTAGAAAGAAGGATTCTGATGGTACTTGATAAACAAGACTCTTATGGAAACATTGTAAGATCTGCATATCCAGATTTACTGAAGAATGTCATAGAAAAGACCGTCGTAAAAGATACTGATGGACTGAGAGAAGAGTTAAAACATGAGATCAAAAATCTGATTTCTCCTCATGAAGTAATCGTTGATAATGATAAGCATTTAAATTGTATCTTCTGTCCTGAATGTAATCCAGAAAAAGGAACTAAAATTATTGCAAAATCCACAAAAGAAGGCATCAAAATTCATACGATGGCCTGTAAAGCACTAAAAACAGTTTCCTTTGATTCCCTTCTCGAAGCACACTGGAAAGACGATCCATCAAATCGCTACCAATTTTCCTTGGAAGTAAAATTTTCACCTCGTGAATTAACGATTGTTGATTTCCTTCAAATTTTTTCTCAATTCAATGTTCCTTTGCTAGAAATGTCTATTAAGCATACTGATATTTGAGAAGTATTAGTAGATTTTACCCTTCAGATTGATAATCCTGCGAAGATTGCTTTTGTTTTGAAAGACTTGAAAAAGTTTTCGCTTTCCGTAGAAATTCTAAAGAAAATTATTTCATAGATTTTTATTTTTTAAGTTTTTTACCATGAATGAGATAACATCAAATATTCAAATGCTTACTGGAAATCAAACCTGAGAACAGCTTTTTTCTTCTGGAACTGAAATTATTGAAAATGCCGCAAATCAACTAAGTGATAATCTTCCTGAACTTTCTGTTAATGTCCAGCAATTAGGCTCTTGAAACGATATCGTTTGAGTGTTAGCTCAATGGCTACCATTTTTAGATAAATATTCTGATCTAGAATTATTTGTTTGTGCAATTATTGTTTTTCTTTGGATCCTTTGTGTTATTTGGGTATTGAGAGATGCTTCTTCAAGGAGTGAAAATGTATTTTATCAGCTCTTTTCAGCACTCTTGATTGTATTCTTAACGCCAGTTCTAGGACTTCCTCTTTATATTGCATTTCGTCCTCTAGTATATAAATGGGAAAAGGTACTATGGAGAGAAGCATTAGAGCAGAATGTTGTTGTTTGCCCTCACTGCCAAAACTTAAATAATACGTCCCACGTAATGTGTAGTTGGTGTGGAGAACCGCTGCAAGTGGAATGCAAACAATGCCATTGTAAATATCAAGGACATTTTGCTTATTGTCCTGAATGCTGAGCTCCAAATATTGAATAATTCAGAATAGAAATTTATTATAAACTCAAGTATATAAAATAAAAACTTGAGAAAATCATCAAATGAAACCCATTTATTTCCTATTGGAAATTAGAATAGTTATATGTTTATCCGAGTAAGACCCGAAAATGTTGTTAATGTTAGTGTTGATTGTAATGATTATTAGTATAGCACTTTTGTTAGCACTTTTTTCTGGATTTTTTCCTTTTGTGCAAACCTATGGAAATGTTGTCCAATATTCAACAGCTTATTATGGTGCGATATCTGCAATCGAAAGAGGGGCTCTGGCAATAAGATATACGGGTCCTGGTTTTGATGGAGAATCCTGACGAAAAACCACTTGAACAACTCTACAAAACATCTGAAAAAATGCTGACAAAAGAATAGAAAATTTTTATACTTATGGGGATGGGAGAGATACTTTACTGTGGAATGTACAATCAAGTACTGATAGAATTCCTTCTACATGAAATGGTAATGTAGATGTTTCATTTATTCGTACAAACAATCCAGAAAGCAAAAATTTTAATATGCTCAACTATACAAAAACTGAACTCATTCCACTAGGAACTGTTGGAACTATTGGAGCTGATGACTATTACACACAGACCCCATGATTTAGATTAAATCCAGCCTCTCCTCAATTTTCATTGAAGGGAACCCTCAGACTTAATCCTTTATTATTTGAAACTTTTTCAAAGGGGAATCCTGCTAATGGGAAACTTTGTGAAAACAACTGTCAAAATACTGATCATGACTGGAGAGATGACAACTGGGTTGCAGCAAATTGGACGATGAAAGGAAAATACGAAGATACGGAATACACTTTACTCCCTAAGGAAGCAACAAGTTTTGGTGAAGGATGGGGAATAATTAACGATCGAGATACGCTTCTTAGGGCAAAACTCATCAATTCAAATGGAGGCTTATCTTTGACTTTTTGAGGAACAAGTAATCCTATTAAGAATGACAATTCTGCATCATTAAATATTATTTCCAATAAAGAAGGTGAATTAAAAAACAAAGGAGATTTTGCTTCTATTTTAGCAGCCCCAGAAACAACAAATTCCAATTTATCTTTTTCTCTCGTAAATTATCTCTGGTCCCAAGGGAAGAACCTCTATCCTTTCCTTGAATATGAATTTCATACCACGGACGGATCTAGAATTTCAGATAAATTTTATACCTTACAAGGAGAAGGAAAAGTTGGAAGATATAATGTAAAACTTCAAGTAAAGAAACCAACACTCGAACAACCAGCACTTGGAAACTTTACTATTATTTTCTAAGAATGAGAAATCAGCTTAAACAAGTACTTTTTTTAGCAATTTTTGGAATACTTTGTACGGCTTTTGTCATTTTTGTACCATGGGAAACGAATCCTAGTGAATCTGAAACCGCTACACCACCAAATCAAACTGATTGAATGGGAAATCCAGATTTTTCTTCTGAGCAGAATACTCGTCTACTGACAGGAACTTTAACTTTAGCGATTCCCGAAAAAAAAATAAATCCCGAGCTAAAGCAGTTTTTGCAAAATTTCTCTCAAAAATATGAAGTAAACATAACATTAACAAGAGTGATGGATGAAGGGAATAGATTAAAATTGACTTCTTGAGCAGATATTCAGCTTCTTCCCTACGATCTTTTTTCTGGAGTTCAAGCACAAAAGATTACTTTTCAAGAGGATATTCGTTCGCTTTTTATCCCCCAATTGCAGGGATTTCTCGGGAAGCATTCAGATTTTTTGCCTTTTGCTCTGGATCCTGCCGTAATGTACGGATTAACAGGTCTGGAATCTGATTTTGACGGTTTATATGCGTCCTTTTCAGACTTTCGTCCAAGACTTCAGAATGCGTCTTTTGGCTTCTGAATTAGCAATATTCCAGCACTTTATGATCAAAACCTGATTTTGGCTCAGCAGTTGGAAGATTTCGTGCAGTTTAATGATGTAGGAGCATTCCAACAATGGATCACAATGCACGGTAATACCCAAGCTCTCCAACAAAAACTCCTCAATATTATACAGTCCTCATCGCAATTCTGCTTACAAGAACCAATCGCTTGCCTTTTGCAGAAAAAGCTTGTGGGAGTGGGACGAGGATTTGCTTCAGACTTTTCCTCTGCTTTGAAAGAACAATTTGTGAGGCATTTTAGCCCTTATCAGTATGTCGGATTACCAGTAAGGCTTTATGGCTTTGTCGTTTTACCTGGAGCGAATCGTGCTTTGACAGATCAGTTTTTATTGGACTATATGGATAGTGCATTCCAATCTTCAGTTCCTTTCCTGGGTTCAGGCATGATCCCTGTCTTTCAGAATCAATTTACACAAACCTGTGGAGCTGATGCCTGCTCACTTCCTCAAGAACTCGTAATCCTTGAAAATGGTCCTGCAAAAATTGAGAAATTCTTCAATGACAGGCTTCTCTGGAAAATCATTGAAAAAAAGCTACAACCCGACTTGTATTTAAAAAACGCTTCCTTATAGTGATTCTGTTTTATATTAATATATTGAATGTTATGTTAGAAGAATTTTCAGCTTTTCTTGCGGAATACAATGTCGTTGGAACAGCAATCGGACTTTTAGTCGCTGTGAAAGTAGGAGATTTGGTAAAGTCTTTTGTAGAAGATTTTGTAACCCCTCTTTTTTTTACTCCCCTTTTCAAAAAACTAAAGATCAATAAACTTGAAGAACTCTCTTGGAATGGAGTACTTTATGGGAAAGCACTTGCGAGATTAATTGACTTTTTGATCACTGCATTTCTGGTTTTCCTTGTAATTAAGTACTTTGGAGTAGTGAAGAAGTAGTTTAGAATTAAGATTTTTTACGAAAAAAGAAAAAAAATCAGGTTTTTTATTTTGTTTAGTAGATAGAACAATGGATTTGGGAAAAATGGGAGAATTGAAAAAAATGTACGATAAGTATAAGGAACTTCAAAAAGCACTTAAAAACCTCGTAATTAGAGCCAAAGAAGGAGAATTTACAGATGAAAATGGAGAAAAAGCAAGTAGTATCGTGATTGATATGACGGGAGAAATGAAAATCAGAGATTTCAAAGTCAATGAACTTGCTTTGCTTGATCCAAGTAAAAAAGAGGTTTTGGAAGAATTAGTCGTAAAAGCTTTTCAAAAGGCTCAGAATAAAGCTCAAGAAGTAGCTGCAGAGAAGACGAAAGATATCCTTGGTTTTGATCCAAGTAATCTCGCAGGAATGCTCGGTGGAGGAAATGGTGGTGGAATTCCAAATATTCCTGGTTTATCATAGGAAAAGTTTTAAGAATTAACAAAGAAAAATTTGTTGATTTTTAATTATTTATGTTTTTCCTATGTATAAGAGATTTTCCCTAAGTGATTTGACAAAGATTCAAAATAATTTCATTCCTCACTTCTACACTATCATTAAGAGAGAGAAATGTCAGTGAGCGAATGATTTTTTCAAGATGTGTTTTCGTGAAGGGAATGATCTGTATTATTTTTATCGTTCAGACGTAGCTTTTAGGGTTTCTAAGCAAGGAGATCAACTGATTCTTACTGATGAACAGGATAAAATTGAAGTTGTACTTCCTTTTGATCAGAAATCTGCAATCCAATCCTTAATCATCAAATATATTTCTAAAAAGGAAAGACAAATCTGACAAAAAACGATTGAGCAGATTCTGATGGATGAGTTTGTGACAGGAAATTATTCTCAAATCTTGGATAAACCGTATCTCGTCTACGATATTGAAACAACCGTAGTTGATGACCTAAGATCCGCAAAATTTTTGCTTGCCTATGCGATGATTCCTGATGGAACTAAAATGGAATACCGCTGTATTTTGCAGAAAGACCTGAAAGCTTTCGTAGATGAGATGCTCGCTTTTGATGGATATATCGTAGGATTCAACCAGATTTGGTTTGATAATCCAGTTTCGGCTTGGAATGCAGGCTATGGAGAGGAGGAAATCAAAATTCTTAACGAAAAAAGTATCGATCTCTATGTCTTTTTTCAAAATCTCACAAAAAGAAGAATCTGACTAAATAAACTCTCAGAAGCATTAGTTGGAGTCCAGAAAACACTTTCTTCTGGAGCTGAAGGAGAAGTGCTCTGGAATCAATACCAAGAAACTGGAAATAAAAAATTCTTGGAAGAGTTTAAGAAATATTGTAAAAATGACGTAAGGATGACGGCACTCGTGATGTTCTACTTTTTGCATTTTCAGAAGATTTTTATGGATGGGGAAGAGTTTACCTTTTCTCTTGAGGAATTTGTAGAAAAATCTAATCATCATGCACCAGAAGAAAAAAATCTGAATGAGATTCACGATCAGTCTATCTTTTGATAAAAAAAGTTCCAAAAATCAGTTTTTAGTTGATCTTTCAGAATATGAAGTGTCCAAAATGTAAAAATATGGATTCCAAAGTCATCGACTCTAGAATGATAGAAGAAGGAACCATTATCAGGAGAAGAAGAGAATGCGAGAGATGTTCGCATAGATTTACTACGTTTGAGAGAATTGGACTCACAGAACTCATGGTGATCAAGAGAGATGGCACAAAAGAACTCTATGATAGAGCAAAACTTAGAAAATCAGTGATGCTTGCTTTTGCGAAAAGACCTTTCAATCCAGAAATCGTAGACTCTCTGATTAACAATTTAGAAATTTCTCGGCAAAGTGAGGGAGCCGAGGTTTCAAGTAAAAAAATCTGAGATGATATCCTAGCCGCACTCAAAGAAATTGATCCTGTCGTCTATGTTAGATTTGCCTCGGTCTATCAGTCTTTTGAAAACTTTTCAGACTTTAAGCAGTTTATTGAGTAGATTTTTTAATTAAAGAAAAAGAGAGCTTATTCGCTCTCTTTTTTCACTTTCCCCAAACTTTTGGAGGTGCTAAATAAACGACAATTATTCCAGACGTTTTTTTTGAAACAATCGGCGTAATAGAATAAATCTCACTTACATTTTCTCTAGAGAGAAAAGAGTTTAATGCTTTTTCTAACTCTTGAGGATCTTTTTCTGTAAAAATTTTTGCTTTCATTTTTTTATTTTTTGATGTGAGTGGAGAATATATTGATTTTTACCTATAAAATCAAGCCATTCAAAAAAATCATCTCTTGATATTGCTATTTTATTTCAGTATACTCACGTAAATGAAAATCTGATTTTTATTTTTTTTATATTGATGACTACCTGCATCAAGTGCAAAAGCACAAAAACCAGAAAGCATGGGCATGGGAGAAATAATTCTCAGAGATTTTTCTGTGGAGCGTGCCAATCTACCTTTACAATTGATGGGAAAAGAGGGACCTATAGTCCTGAATTCAAAGAAGCAGTTGTCGATGCTTATTGTCATCAAAAGAATACAGCACAAGCGGTTATTGATGATTTTTGAATCTCTACGAGGACTTTGATTAAATGGAAAAAGGAGCATCAGCAGTACTGTAGTTGTGGGAAATAATTTTATTTATATTGTCAGATAGTGATGAGAATAGCAGTTGTTGGGAAGTGAGGTAGTGGAAAAACTACTATATCAGCGTTACTTGCCTTATATTTAGCTCAGCAGGGAAAAAATCTTTTGTTGATTGATGCTGATTTGAATGTCCATTTGCCTGGATTATTTCTTCCATGAGGGGAGTTTCCTGAGCAAAAATATCTTTCTTTTCCTGAGACGACTCAAACGATCAAAACCTATCTCAAAGGGGATAATCAGCGTATTGGTTCTTTGGAGACTTTTAGGAAAACAACCCCTCCAACCTCAGAAAGTCAGCTTTTTGTACTTAGAGATCCTACACATCCTCTGTATTGTTTTGCTGAAGTGCTCGATCAGCTTGCTTTGATGGTGGTAGGGACTTATCAAGGATCAGAGATTGGCGCATCTTGTTATCATAATCATTTAGCGATTTTGGAAAATTTACTTTCGCATATGGATGATCAAAAGGCAGTAGTGGTCGTGGATATGGTGGCAGGAGTAGATGCTTTTGCCTCTAGTCTGCATGCTCAATTTGATCTTTTACTTCTTGTCTTGGAACCTACGCAAAAAGGAAAAGAAGTCTGGAAACAGTATGCTCGTCTGGCTCAAGCTGCGGGAGTCTATGATCAGCTTTTTGCACTTGGGAATAAATGTTTTGACCAAGAGGATCAGCTTTTTCTCTCTGCTGCTTTGCCCTCTGAAAAACTGCTTGGTATGCTGGGGATCTCTTCTTATCTAAGACAGTTAGAGAAGCAAGGAGGATTGATGGAGTTTTCTCAGCTTGAGCCTGAGTTTCAGCTGCTATTTGAGCAAATTGTCAAGCAAGCACAAACTTTGGAACAGCCTCTACAAGCGAGATTAGACAAGCTTTATGCTTTACATAGAAAATATGTTGCTCAAGGGTTTATCAAGGAAAGATTTGGTGATTTGACTGGGCAAATTGATGAACATTTTAGTTTTTTGTAATTAATATGTCTTGATCTGTTTTTTCTTGAACTTCTGCTTTAGAGGATTTTCTCAATCCTTATCATCATCTCACTCCACTGGTAGAACTGCCTGTTGATTTGAATCCTTATGCTCAAGATGGAGTCAGAGTGTTTTTGAAACTTCAGACTTTTTTACCTTTGGGAAATATTAAGTCTCTTTCTGCTCGAGGGATGCTTCATCAGGCAAAAGAGAGCTGACAGTTTGATGATCAATTACCTCATACTATTGTGGAAAATTCTTCTGGAAATACTGCTTTTTCTCTTGCAGTGCTAGGAAGGAGTATGGGGATTCCTAAGATGAGAGCTTGGGTTTCTCAAGAAATCACGAAAGGAAAGCTACAATTGCTTCAGCTTTTTGGGGTTGAGGCGGTGGTGCATGCAGAGCAAATTTGTCCTAATCCTCAAGATCCTAGGAGTGGTATTGTCAAAGCGAGAGAAGAAGGGAAACAAGCATGACGATATAATCCTGATCAATATCATAATATTGCAAATCCACAAATACATGCTCGTTTAACAGGGAAACAGCTTTCTGAACAATTGCAGTCTTTAAAAGATGAGGTAGAATTTCGTTTTTTTTGTGCTGGACTCGGTACTACGGGAACTTTTATTGGGATCTCTGAGTGTCTCAAATCACATTTTGCTTCTGTTTCCGCTCTTGGAGTCGTGAGAAAACCAAATAACCCTATCCCTTGACCAAGAACTTATCATTTATTGCAACAAATTGGCTTTGATTGGCAAGCTGCTGTGGATGTCTTAGTAGAAGTTAGTAGTAAGCAGGCGTATGAAAGTAGTTTAGCACTTATTAGAGCAGGGTTTCTTGTGGGGCCAAGTTCTGGAATGGCTTTGCAGGGATTGTTTTTGCATCTTGCGGAGCTTAAGGCATTAGGGCAATTAAGCTCTTTTTCAAAAAAGCCTATGGCAGCGGTGGTAATTTGTCCTGATGGTCCCTATCCCTATCTAGATGAATATTTTACATATTGTGATGCAGAGCTTTTCCCTGAAGTTCTGAATCAGGAACTTCTTTTGGAATCTTCTTCTTTGGGTTTAGATTCATTTGCGAATACTCTTCGAGAGTCCAAAAAAGTGTTTGAGAAACTTTATGTGCAGGCTTTAGAATCAGAGGATTCTTTTTCTGATCCAGAAGATTTGGTTTTGAGGCAGGAGTATGTCTTGATTGATCTTAGGACTCAGCAGGAATTTGCTCATGTGCATTTACCAGGAGCTCTTTGTCTACCTTTTGCTGAACTTAGTTTGGAAAGTTTTCGTCCTTTTGCTGGTAAGACGCTTGTACTCTATTGTGCTTATGGGAAAAAGTCTGCTTTCTGGGTTCAGAAATTACAAGAACTGGGGTACCATGCTTTTTCTTTGCAGGGAGGCTTGGCGGAATGGTCAAGTAATACACTTCCAAGATGTAAGGCGAAAGATTGTTTACTTTAATAGGCTTCTATGAAAATATGCTTATAGCCTTTTTCTTTCAGCTGAGTCATAAAGTCTTTGACCATCGCTGGGACTCCGCAGATATAAAATTCTGTCTCTAGAGGAAAATCAAAATCCTGAATCTGAATTCTTCCTTTTTCAAAACCTTCTAGCTCCTCTCTAGAAATATGGATATGTGTTTCTGGAATCTTCAGAGCCTTGATCTCCTCTAGATAAAAGAGGTCTCTCTCATAAGAAACGGAAAAGAAGAACCGCTTTTGAGCTCAGCTTTGATCAGCTTTTGCCATACGATAGCAGGGAGCAAGCCCACTTCCTGTCGAGAGGAAAACTTTAGGGTTGGAGGTGGCTTTGAGGATGAAATGTCCATTTGGGCCTTCAAGTCAGAATTTGCTTTTTTCATCTACGGTTTTCAAGAGTTCAGATCCCTTTCCTCAAGGGACCAATTTAATCAAAAAAGTAAAAATACTGGAATTCCCCTCTTGTTCCACATCGGCAACAGAATAGGCTCTTTTAAAAGGAATTTCTTCTCAAAGATAATGAACAAAAAACCATTGTCCTGGATGGATACTTATTTTTTCAGTTCTGAGTTTTAGTTCTAGAACATGATCATTGAGAAATTTTTTACTTACAAGCGTTGCTATTTGCATAGAAAAAGCATTAAAAAAGTAAATCAGAACCAAGTGTATAGGTTTCCTAAAATTTTGCAACTTTTAAATTAGTTCTTGTTTTCCAAGGAAGAATCTTTATCTTTGATCAGGTTTATTTTTTTGTCAATGCCATGAAAAAAAGATATGTGCTGATAGGACTGGTAGTATTCTTGTTTGGAAATATAACTTCTGCCTACTCCCCTTTTACCAAAGAAGAACATCATCAAATTGATCGTCAGCTTAATCAAGCTATTCCTTCAGATGAAAAAAAAGAAAAATCTGAATTTTTTTCTCGTTTAGCTCAGAAGTCACTTGCTATTCGTAAGGCATTTCTCCCGATCAAGATGAAACTTTATGGTCCTAAACTTACGCAGAAAGATCAAGAATTTATCAAGAATAGAGTTGCTACGCTTACTACACTCCCTGAAGTCAGAAGGAATGAAATCTTGGAGGAGCTCAAAAAAACTCAGCAACTCTCTGAGGAAATTTCCAGAGCGCTCCAAATTGAAGCAAATAAAGAATTTGAGGGATATGCAAGAACCGTTATTCCTACTCCGCTTTTTCGACTTCCTGTAGATAATGTTGACCTTAATAAAATTCTTTGATGAAAAGGAACAACAGGTATGAAAGTCGATGGGAACAATATGATTATTGATCTTGCGGTAGTACTTCCTCCTGATACTCCTGTTACTTTAATGAGGAAAATTGAGAAAGACGGATTTACTTATTACCAAGTTCGCACGAGGGAATTTGATGCAGGAAGAGGAGCTAAAGTTGGCTACTTTTTAGATGCAAGATATATCCAAAAAACTGACCAAAAAAATGAAGAGAAGAGTCAGATTTTGCCTTCATTTGAAGAAGTCATTGATAACCTGCTTGCGACCTCTGGGACCGCCTATATCTGGTGAGGAACCTGGTATCAAGGAGTACCGGAAAATGAACATTTTTTCCCATCACAGAACAAGCTCTCCTCTCTTGAGAAAAAAAGGAAATTAATGAAAGGAGTTGACTGTTCTGGACTCCTCTATCAAGCAACAAATGGTTATACCCCTAGAAATTCTCGTAGCCTCCTGAACTTCTGAGAAGCAGTAGAAATTGAGTGAAAAACCGTAGAACAAATTGCAATGCTCCTAAAGCCTCTGGATATTATCGTTCGAGATGGGCATGTTGTGGTTGTTTTGGATGAAAAAAGAACGATTGAAAGCAGAGGAAGAGGGAAAAATCCTGGTGGAGTAGAAATTGTTGAAATCAAAAAAAGATTAGAAGAAATTTTCAAAACCAGGAAACCAGTCAATAATTACTCTGCCTCATCACTTCCAAAAGCTAAAAAGTTTGTGGTTAGAAGATGGTTTAAATAAACGTACTAAACAATGCAAAAAATCTGAATTATTACTGCAATGGCAGAAGAAGCTGATCATCTCATTACTCTTTTTGGACTTCAAGCTACAAAAAGCCTCCAAAATATCAGTTTTTTTGAAAATGATGAAGTGGTGCTTGCCTTGTCTGGAGTTGGGAAAATTCAGGCAAGTATTGCTACAAGCCTCCTTTGTATGGAGTATGAGTTAAAATGCCTGATAAATATTGGAATCGCATGAAGTTTACTGGGTCAGGAAGCTAAAATTGGAGATGTTTTTCTCATCAATACCGTCGCTCAACATGACATGTATTTGCCCTTTGATGGTCAGCATTTGAATTATGCAAAGAGTCCGATTTCTTTACCTTCTCTAGCTATCAATCTAGGAAAAAGAGAAGACTGAATCCATCATGAAGGTTTTTGTCTGACGGGAGATCAGTTTATTGATGATACTGAAAAAGTAAGAGAACTAAGGGAACAAACTGGCGCTCATGTAGTAGAAATGGAAGCATTTGCTGTAGCAAGCGTTGCTCGTGAGTTTTGAATACTCGAAAAACTGATAATCATCAAAGCAATTTCAGATGGAGCTGATAGTGATGCAAGAGAAGCCCATGAGGGAAACTTGGATTATGCCATGAGAAAAAGTATCGAAGTTTTGAAATTACTTCTAAAAAATAAATAATATTATTATTTATCATACAAAAAAATCCCTGAGCTTTTAACTCAAGGATTTTTTCTTTATCTTTCCATTCTATGGAGCATGAGAAGAATTCGTCCTCTCAGCTCTATAATATTAGGATCTGGAATCGTAATAATCATTTTTTCATGCAAGTTTTTGAGATGGTCTTCCCATCGTCATTCTGGTTGATTATTATCATATTGATTTCCTCGCTTCATTCTAGAAAGTACCGTAGCAAATTCAGCTCTAGATACTAAATCATTTGGTCTGAATAATGAAAGTGGCGTCTTTCCATCAGAATGAAGTCCCATAATTTCAAGTTCACAAGCCGTTTGCATAAATCCTGCAAGTTCAGGACTGGTTTGGTCTTTATCTTGGAAGTCAGAACATCCTAGTTTTCAAGAGATCGGAATTTTTTTAAGGAATTTCGTAGTATATACTGACATCATTTTTGCAAGTTCAGCTCTGGTAATTGGTTCAAAAAGTCTGGCTTCTGTTTGAGGATAAAGTGTCGTAATCTTATTTTCATAAGCTCGTTCGTATGCTGTTTGCTGTTCTTTTTCCTCTTTGGAAAGTTCAGTATTCGTTATGGTTTCCTGCGATGATGGTATTGAATTTTGTGAAGCTGAATGAGAAATAAATCCACCACCTCCACTATATCCATGAGTAGGAACAATAGATGGAATTGGTTTCCATTGAGCATATACAACAATATCTCCTGTAAGTACTTCTCCAAGCGCTATTGGCTGCTGTCCTGCGAGATCTTTTGTCCATCAGTTGAAGGCATATCCTGTTCTATTTGGCTCAGGGATTAGATACTGGAAAGTCGCTCCAGCTTTAAGAAGTTTACTGGTTTTTTGCTGTGCAAAACTATCATTGAGATGATAAGTAATCGTCAATCGCTCCAATGGGTTTTCACTTCGGTTTGCATAGAGCATTCCTGATTTTATCAAAGCAGTATTTGAAGACAAAATTGCCTCTCTGGTATAGTTCCAACCACTGAAATGGAATCAATATCTGCTTGGCTGGGAAAGAGTACTTAGCAATGTTCAACTCAAAAGACTATCCGGATTTGGAGAACTTAGCACGCCTCACTGAAGATCATAAGAGAGTGAAATCCACTGACTCGGATCTTTCTCCCAAACTGCAGAAAGTGTTATATTTTGATCAAAGCTTCTAGGATAGCTTAATACGGTAGTTCCATCTAAAGACCACCCTCTAAAGAGATGCCCTGATTTCGTTGTCGTAGGTAAATCTCCAGAAAGAAGTTCTACATTTTTTAGGACTTCTTGTCCTGAGAGTGTTGTTCCTCATTTAACATCAAAAGTCAATTTTACTCGCTGATCTGGATCTTTCTCAGCATTTCCAGTGTAGGTTTTATTTTCTGTAGCACGATCTGAAGTATTGAAATCCGGCTCTCGTGCTGGGGTTTTAAGTTTATATCACGGATCTGGAGTAAGGGTTGGCAAGGTCAGATTTTCTTGCTTTGCACCACTAAAGAGCTGAAGATAAGTTGGAGTTCATATCTTAACATGTGTTCCCTCCTTGAAAGTAAGCTCAACTAGCTGGACTTTGTAACTTATCGTTTGTTCGCTAGTTTTATTTCCTACTTTATCTACTGCTTGAAGAGTCAGCGTATAGCTTGCATTTTCTTTTGCAATATTTTCAAAGCTAAGTGATGGATTAGCTTCATCTCCGAGCATTCCTCAGCTCAGTTCTTGATTACCTTTTTTGAAAGTCCAAAGATAGCCAGAAAGCCCTACTCCCTCATCAGTCGTTTTATCCCATGAGAAGCCAAGTTTTGCATTATCAGGGTCAAAAGCTGAAGTCAGATTTTGGATTTCGTTTGGAGCAGCGGTATCAATTTGAATAGTATGGCTTGTAGCTTCATCACTCTTATTTCCTGCTTTGTCTTGCGTCCAAAGTGTTAGCGTATAACTTCCGTCTACCATATTAGCTTTTTCAAGAGTTCTTGTCGTCAGGTCAGTAAATTCTCCGCTTTCTACCTCGTCTTCTCCTTTCTTTAATTTCCAAAAGATTTTATCAAGTCCTGCTCCTCATTTATCAGTGAGGTTATTCCACTGGAATTTCAGATTTTTTGAGTTCTGAACAGTATCTGCAGAAGGTGCGATAAATTCTGGAATTGTAGGCTTTGTCTGATCTATAATCAGCTTCAAAGTATTATTTCCTGTTGAATATTGATCACTAGCAATAACTTTCAGATCCCCTGTCTGAGAAGAACTAGAGGAAATCTTAAGCTGACAAGTCGTATCCTGACCTGTAGTTGTAGTACATTTATCTAAAAAGTTATCCCCCTGAGAAACCTGAGTTCCATTCACTTTCACAATAAAAGGAGATTGAAACTTCACTTCTGAAAGCGTTCATGGCGACCAGATTTTGACCGTTACTGCAAGATTCCCACTTGTTGGTGCGAAATTGTTTGGTTCAAAATGTACTATTGGTGGATAGGAAAGGATTTCTTCTCTAGAAGCAAGTCCTCCTTCATCTCGGATCTGAACTTTCACGGTATAGTAAGTCTTTTCAGGGAGAGTAAAAGATTCAGAAACCTCAGTCCCATTATTGAGAGAAGAGAGGCTTTTTGTAATAAGTAAATTAGCAGTTCCTCACTCATAAATCTCAATCTTTCCCGTAGTCAGACTTCTGGTTTGATCTTTTGGAGTGAAAGTGATGGTCGGATTTTTCTTATCATTTGCCGTGCCTAGATGTACAGAAAGTCACTCAATCGTTGGAGCTTCATTCACACGAATAGTTCTTTCTTTTTGCGTACTATTTCCAGCCCAATCTGTAGCCGTATAAATTACTCTAAAACTCCCTGTAAATGGAGAAGTTGGAAGAGGGTCTGGATCAGTTTTTAGATCAATCCTAATAGCTGAATGTTGAAGATTATCGCTAACCTCTGGCGTTTCTGTTGAAAGGTCAAAACTCTCTCCATAATTAATCCAAATCTCATCAGTCCCAGGTTTAAAGGTCATTATTGGTGGAGTTCTATCTATAACAATCATCGCCATATAAGGATTTCCTGTATCAGAAACTGATTTTTCATTCCCTGCACGATCCACAACAGAAAGATCAAACCTAAACCCTGTTCCCTCTGGGATACAGTTTGTTTCTGTTGCAGTCTGACAAATAAGAATATCAAAAAAACTTTTTGGTCTTGTAAAAGTTCAGATTTCATCAGTTCACTTTTTAATTTTCCAAATAAATTCTCTGATTCCCACTCCTAAATCTTTCGTTCCTGTTGTCGCTAAAGGGAAATTAGCTCCAGAGAAAAATGTCTGAGGATAATATTGATCTCCATCAAAATCCAATCATTCAGGAGAAGTCAAATCTCTAATCGCAACTGTCATATAATTCGTTCCTTCTGGCAGCTCTACATCTTTAAAAACAAGCTTCCCATCAATCAATTCTCCAGTTCATTTAATGCTTTCAAGTTCTGAGAATTTCCTATCATCAGAACTCACGAGGAGAACATATTTATCATCAGCCCCAACTAAACCCGTAAAAGCTGATCCAAACTGGAGATTTACTTTCTGCTCAAAATCAGTATTCTGAATTTTCCAAATTTTTTGACTACGCATCGTAAAATACTGTTCATCATCTGATTTTTCAAGTTCATCATCTGATTTTTCAAGTCCATCAGTCGTAGTTCAAGTATAGGTCTTCGCATTATTTCAGAGGAGAAGATATGCTTTATTTTTGTTAAGTCCAGTATGTTGATCATTAAGCTTTGTAAAATTATCATCAGTACTGATAATCAAATCATCGTCTTCCAATGCTTTTGCGATTCTCTGATCAAGTGAAGTAGTATCAATATCTTTCCCAAGTCCAAAAACCTGATACCCATAGCTTGAGAGATCATACACCTTAGTTCCATTTCCTGCAAAATAATCATGTCTTAGTGGGATTCCATACTTGATTGCGAGATAGGACGCTACTTGTGCTCTTTGGTCACTAGTTAAGCCTCAGTTTTCTGAAATAGAAATAATCTCATAGATATCATCATTATTCATAGCGTCTGACTTATTGTATCTATCTGAAGCAGGAGAATATTTAGGACCAATACGGTATTTGTATTGATTGGATGCATGGAATAGCCTATATCAACCCCAATAGATATGAACCCCTGGATTATCCAAACGGTTTTCACCTCAATTGATAGAAACCAGCCTATAAGCATCTCTATTTTTTCTTTGGCTGTTTCCAGTACTGTATGAAAAAGGATCCCCCTGTCCTTTCACAAACCAATTATCTCGTAATGCGGCGGGGTTTAAAATCTGAAAAGGGACATGCACCTTGTGTGGTAAATCTGAGACTTTTCGCACAATAAAAGTTTCATGATATTGCTTAGGTTTCACCCCATCAAAGGAAGCAGACCGTGAATTGTGATCATCCTTAAAATTTACTCTTGGATGAAAATTAGCTCCTGAGCCCTCATGCCACTGAAGCTCAATACGATCGTGCCTGGCTTGACGGTCACGCTCTGCATTATTGCGTCTTGAATCAACATCTTCTCAACAGTCCTTCCAGAAGTCAATCCAAGATTCGTTATTATCTCCAAGTTTCACCCCACAAGTTGTAGAAGTTGCTTTTTGAGGTTTTAGCCAAAGTGAAGTCGTCTTACCTACAATCGTTGCCTCTAAAGCGAATACTGGACTGAATCCTAGTAAGAATAAGAGTGCGAAAAATAAAAATCAGTTTTTTTTCATCACAAAAAATAGAGAAAGTAAAAGATCAATTTGGAGTTTACTAATATCCATCTTTTTGTCAAGAAAAGTTTTATCACTCAAGAATTATTATTTCTTATTTTTTATTTTTCTTTCTCCAGATAGGAACTATAAACTTATACTTATTTTTTCAGTAAAAAGAGAGAACAATTTAGATCTTCGCTAAAAAATACTTTCTCTTGCTTTCGCTAATAAAAATCCTAAGCTTAAATCAGATTTTTATCTTTTTAAACCCAATAGAATATGGTAGTAGTAAGACCGTTCAAAGGACTTCGTCCTCCACAAGAGATCGTAGCACAGCTTGCATCTCGCCCTTATGATGTGATGAATTCAGCTGAAGCAAGAAAAGAAGCTGCAGGAAATCAGTATTCTCTCCTTCATGTTACGAAGGCAGAAATTGACCTTCCAGAAGGGACTGATGAGCATTCTCAAGCCGTATATGACAAGGTAGTGGAGAACTTCAAGGCATTCCAAGATAAAGGATGGCTCGTTCAAGATACTGAACCAAAAATCTATATCTACGGACAGACGATGGGTGAAAGAACCCAGTACGGATTCGTAGCCTGCACCAGCATTGATGATTATTTCAATGAGAGCATCAAAAAGCACGAACTCACTCGTAGAGACAAGGAGGATGATAGAATGATCCATGTGAACATTACGGATGCGAATGTAGAACCAGTATTCTTTGCCTATCCAGCACAGGCAGAGCTTGATGGAATCATTGAAGAAGTCGTAAAAAATCAGAAACCTGAATATGATTTCGTGGCAGATGACGGATTTGGACATCATTTCCGAGTGATTAATGATCAGGCTTTGATTGCTAAAATTACCGAGCTTTTTGCAAAAGTTCCTGCGCTCTATGTTGCTGATGGACATCACAGAACCGCTGCTGCTGCAAGGGTTGGACTTGAGAGAAGGACCGCAAAACCTGACTATACTGGAGAAGAGGAATTTAACTACTTTATGGCAGTAATTTTCCCAGATAATCAGCTTAAAATTATGGATTACAATAGAGTTTTGAAAGACCTTAACGGAATGAGCGAAGCAGAACTCCTTGAGAAACTTCAGGCTCATTTCACGGTAGAAGAAAAAGGAGAAGCTGAATATAGACCAACAGCACTTCACAATTTCAGTATGTATCTAGGAAACAAACGATATTCCCTCACTGCGAAAGAAGGAACCTATGATGATAAAGATCCTATCGGAGTGCTTGATGTGACGATCCTTTCAAATCTCGTTTTGGATCAGCTTTTCGGAATCAAAGACCTCAGAACCGACAAGAGAATTGACTTTGTAGGAGGGCTTAGAGGACTTGGAGAACTCAAAAGAAGAGTAGATAACGGAGAAATGAAAGTTGCTTTTGCACTTTACCCAGTAAGTATGCAGCAACTCATTGATATTGCTGATACCGGAAATATCATGCCACCAAAGACAACTTGGTTTGAACCAAAACTCAGAAGTGGACTGGTTATCCACAAGTTAGATTAATAAAAAGATATCTACTTTATAAAAAGGGACTAAGAGAAATTCTGATGTCCTTTTTTATTTTTTCTGAGATAATGACCTTAAAACCTGATCAAGCTCTTTGAGTTTATCATTTATTTCTAGGAGAAGGTTTGCATTTCTGTCCAAATAATCACTCACCTGATCGTTAAGTACTGCAAATTTATGCTGAGTAAGGACTGTTGATGGAGTAAGAAAATTTTCATTTTTCTGAGGTACTCCAACGGTTTTTCTTATACTTCTAGAATTTTTCGTCGTGTCATAGGTATCGATTATCACATAACGATTCCTCTCATTCTCTGTGGAAAGTATATTTTCTTTCAAACTTTCTGTAAAGCTTTCTTCAGCTTTTTGTTCTTGTTTTTCATTAGGATTTGTTGTAGAAGGAGTTTTCCCTATTCCAAGGATAAAACTGATATTCTTGGAGAATTTATATTTTGAAAGTGAGGTATCAAAAAATTCCTTAGTTTTCGTTTTAGTCGTCAACTCCCCACTTTCGTAAAGTCCATTAATACTATCCTGAATCTCTCTCAGGACACTTTCTATCGTATAAAGCATTTTTGATCTCGTATTAACAAGAACAACTTTACTAGGAATCGTACAAATTCTCAATTTAAAAGCTCATTCCTCTAAAAAGTGGAAAGTAGCATTTTTTGCAAGTGCTGGTGAATGATATTCTTTACAAAGGCATTGAAGTTTACACACCTGCCTCCCATCTCGCCTCAAACCATCACATTTTTTAGTACAAGATTCTAACTGTTTTTTTATATCGTTGAGAAGATTCATATTATCAGGAAGCTGAATCCCACCTACCTCTTGTCCTCTAGGAAGATTAGGAGCCGTGGTTTGCTTAATAGTATCACTATTCTTTAAGATATCGGCAACCATTTTATCAAGGTCTTTTTCAGAGATAGAGAATGGAGATGGAAGTGAAGCTTCCGCATTTTGATATTGTAAACTTTCAAGTATAGGGCTTCCTACCACCACACAATTATTCACAAAAGCTCTATTAACAAGCGTCGTTTTGTTTCCGTTTTTCGCTTGAATAAATTGACTAATTGTCGGATCATCACTAATCCCATTTGAACTTTGACTTATTGAAGCCACATTCTCTCATCCTATTCCTTGATCAGAACCAGACAATGAAGGATTGTTCTGATTTCAGTTTTTTTGATTTCCTAGATTCAAAGAAGCAGAAGCCTGATTTCAGTTTTTTGGAGAAGTTTGAGAAGGAAAATTTGGTAATCTATAAAATAGCATTTCAGTTGGAGATTTAGTATCATCAAAAAGAATCTTTCCAATCTGACCAATATCATAAAGAAGATCGTATGCTGAATCCTCGATATTTCCATTCTGATACTTATCCTTTCAGAGATTACTTTCTTCTACTATAAATTTACGAGCTTGATTCTTCCATCAGAAAGAATAATTTTCATTGATAATATCTTCACATTTTTTATTAAGATTTACAGTTGCTTTTCCCTCAATACATGAAGTCAGTTTTTTACATGTTGTTTCATATATTTCTCTTTTTGGAAGTCTTTTCCCCTCAATTGTTTTCCTTAGTTCTCTAGCAAAATCATCGTTCGTAAAAAATAGAATTGTAGCAATCTGATCATTTGAAAGAGAGCAACTGGCATATTGAGCATTAAGAGCTTCTTTGGTAGCAGAAATTCCTTTTAATATCTGAGCTTTCTTTTTTGTAGAATACTGCTCTTCATGTATCTTAAATAAGTTGGTAGGCAAAAGTTTTTCTTGATCATATTTTTTTTCCTGATACTTAAAAAATGCCTTATTCCATAAAGAAAACATATCAAACTCTATCTTGGAATCAGCAAAAACTGGTCCAAATAATAGCATAAAAAAAAGGAGAAAAAAAGCCTTTTTCAATATCTGATTTTTACTGACTATCTTGGACATTTCTTAGTTTATGATAAAGGGTATAAAATGGAGTAACTACCTTACTCAATCTATTTCTAAAACGAAGCAAATCCTCCTGATAGATAAGCATCCCAATATGGATTGGATAACTTGTTGAAAAAGTTACAAGATCCTCTAACGTTTCATTCGTCAAGAAAAGTAACTTTTCCTGACTAGCTTCTAATTGACTAATTTCATCTGATGTCGCTTCATCTACGATATTTCTCTGATTAAGAATTTGCTTATAATAGGTTATAAAGGTAAAGTATCGAGTTAATTCATTATACAGCATATTGATAAAGGGACGGAGTCCATTATCGGTTTCTCATAATGTTCCACAAAGTACGATATCATAAGACATTTTTCCATTAGATTGACAAGACTTAAAAGTAGAAGTCTGATTTTTTTCCTTGATGGTATCATACAAAGGAAGTGGATCTAAGAGTTTAAACTTTTGGATTGTTGGGAGAAAAGATTTCATTTGTTTTTTGAGAAGAGCACAGGTTTTAGGATAATTTAAATCTTCATTTTCTCAGCAAAAGCCGTTCTTTCCTTCACTAGGAATTGCAAATTTTTCTAAAACATACTTATTAATCTCCTTATTAATATCAGCATCACTCGTCAATTTGAGTGTAGTAAGTCCAAAAATTTCTGCCTGTTTGAGTGTAAAAAGCTCGGAAAATAGTTGAGCCATAATTTCATCAGCTAATAGTGCAAGATTACATTTTTCCTGATATTCAGACTGACAAGATTGGGTAAATTTTGCTGTTTTATAGGAAAGCAGTTCGGAATCTCAGGGTTTATTTTTCTTGAGATAACTGAAGGTTGTTTGTTGGAAATAATCTGCATGAACGCCATTATGATTACAGAGTAGAGCGAGAAAAAGCGACTGGTTACTCGGAAAATTTTGTTCTGAAGAAAAGTTTTTATTTTTTAGCTTAGAACAAAAGGCTTGAACGACTTCTTTTTTATCCTGAAGATTCGTAGTTGCTTGCCTAATTGAAGAAAGTTCCGAAACAATAGTTCAGAGGAGCTTCTCATCTACAAAATTTATCTTATTATCTGCAGATACTAGATTACTACTAAGCACTACTATACTGAATCAGAGAAAGAGGGTCTTTTTCATCAAGTTTAAAAAGTGAATAAAGCTTATTGGACATAACAAGTTGAAGTTCCTTTATTTGAGCACTGATAAACACAAACGGCATTTAGCGTCTTTCTGAGATTCTTTTCTTTAGTTCCTATGGTGTCTAAGAGTTTTTTTGTAATTACTGATAGCACTCCAAATTGCTGAGTCAGCGCAATATTATTAGAACTATCTGAAAGTGCATCTGCCTGTGCTTTTGCAGTAGAAAGGAGAAGTAATTTTTCTGCTAATTCCTGTTCAAAAATTTCAGCTTTTTCTCTAACAGAAGGAGAAGAAGATTCATTCTCTTTGGATAATTTTTTGAGTTGGTTAGCCCTAGATTGAATCGCATCAGATACGGTATTCTTATAGTCTTTGATAGTATCTGTTACTGAAGTTCGAGTTTTTTTCCATATGGTTCCTAAACTTTTACTCGTTTCTTTCCGCTGATTTTTGGTCGTTTTACTAAGAGAAATAATGCTCAATGCTTCATCTTTTGTCATTTTTGTCGTATCAAGTCCATAGATATCTCTCAGAAGAATTTTTTCTCTTTCTGTAAGATACGCATCACTTGATTTTCCTTTTAGATTTGCAGAAAATCCTTGTGGAAAAGTTCCCAAAGCCTGAACCAAATTTTTCCAAGATTGAGAAATCTGACTCCAACTTTTTTCTCCCTGATTTTCAGTACTCTTCAAAAGGGATTGAAAATCCTGCAAAGCACGGCTCCAAGAAGGATTACACTTAAACCCAGCATTCCATCTCACACATTGGTATTCTGACTTTATTTTTTCTATCCATACTGGACTAAAAGTAATCGTACTTCATCAAAATTTTCGCTGCTCTAAAGACTGAACTGATCCATAAGCAAGAAAAGCTTTCACTGCAAGATTTAATCTTACCAGATTAGAGACAAGATCTGTATAGGTAATACTTGATGGGAAACTCTCAGTATCTTGAAAAAGTCCTTTTTTTTCATAATTCTTCAAAAGAGATCTTAACTGCTCTGCCTTTGTAAGCGTTTTAGTAATCTCTCAAACTTTCCCTAGATGATAGGCTGATTGATTCAGATTTCGTTCAATCTCTAATAGTTTTGCCCAATCTCTCACAATTGGCCTATCATGAAAAAGAATTGTCAGTCCAACACTAGAATCTGCAAGAGTAGAAAGTGCAGAAAGTTCAAAAATAAAAGCTGAAGTAATCAATGCCGTCGCTGATCTCGCACTTGTAACATAAAAAAGCTTAAGAGCCTGCCCTGCTAAACTTTCATCAAACCTTTCTAAAGCCTTAATTTCTAGGAGTTTATTTGAAAAAATTCCTCACTCTCCTTGATTTACAGCTTCAGTAGCAGTTTCAAATTTATTTGTTTTAAGAAATCCAGCAGCCTCACTCTGAAATTCTAGATAAAGATTCATCGTTTGCGGTGTTGCACTACAAACTGGAGGATTACTTTCACAGCTTTGCTTCTCTTGAGCAAGAGTATAAGAAAAAAAAGGAGAAAAAAATCAGATAGAAACTACAGTAAAGAGTAAAGTATAGATTTTCATATCAAATATTCAGGCTAAATCTTTTCCTATTTTCGTTTTCACAGTAAGAACTCCGATTTTTCCTTGAAAAAGTCAGATTTTTCTTTATATACTAAATTTGAACTTTTTATCAAGTAAAATACAAGAAAAAATGGAGCTTTCAACCTATGAACAGCAGATGAAAAAAGCTATTGCCTATCTCGAAAATGGATTTGCAGGATTGCAGATTGGAAGAGCAACAACAGGACTCGTTGAGAACCTTAATGTAACTACCGATTATGGAACTATGAAACTCAATACCTTGGCTCACATTACGGTAATGGATACTACAACATTGAAGATTGAACCTCGAGATAAAGCAAGCTCAAAACATATTGCGAACGCTATTTATGAGGCTGATCTGGGAGTTGGTTTGGATAACCAAGGTTCTCATATCCTCGTAAAAATCCCTGCACTAACTCAAGAGAGAAGAGATCACATAGCGAAACAGGTAAAAGCTATGGGAGAGGACACAAAAACTCAGATTAGAAGCATCAGACAGGAAGCAATGGCAGATACAAAAAAGCAGTTTACTGCAAAGGAAATCTCTGAAGACAACCATAAAGCAAATGAAAAGAACATTGATGAACTGACAAAAAATCAGTCAGCAGTAATCGATAATCTTGTAAAAGCCAAGGTTGATGAAGTTATGAAAGTATAAGCACTATTTTGTGTATTTAAGAGAAAAAATAGATTTTTTACCTCAATAATAAGCTAGCATATGAACTGGTGGAATATTTTATGGGCAGAATTCTTATATCGTCCTGTCTTTAATCTTTTAATTGTTTTCTTGGCAATATTCGGAGGAAACCTTGGGATTGCAATTATCCTACTCACCTTAGCGATCAGATTTTTGCTTTTAAAAAACTCCGTAGCTGGAGCCAATATGAGCAAAGGAATGTCAAATATCCAGCCTAAAATGCAGGAAATTCAAGAGAAATATAAAGATGATCCGAAAAAACTCTCTGAAGAAACTATGAAACTTCTCAAAAAAGAAGGAGCTGGTCCTATGAAAGGTTGTTTGTCCATGCTTATTCAGCTTCCCGTTTTTATTGGTCTCTACTATGTAATTAGAAAATTCGCCACTGGAGAAGTTCCGAATGAATGGCTTTATAGCTTCTTCTTCAGCTTTGGAAACCAGTATCTAGATACACAGAATATTCATTCAATGTTTTTGGGGATTGATCTTTTTGAAAAAAACAGTTTAATTCTGACTATTCTCGTTGCCTGTTTGAATGCTCTCCAATTTTGGCTTACCAGCTTGACTCAGAAAGCAAATAAACCTACAGCAATGCCTGGTGGTGTAGCAATGCCAGATATGGCAAAAATGATGGTTCCAATGAATATTATGATGACCGTAATGATGGCTTCTATTGTTTGGTCTTTCCAAGCAGGTATTGGACTTTATTTAGCAACAACTTCACTCTTTAGTGTGGTACAATATGCCGTGCAGTATCGCGTACTTTTGAAAGCAAAATGGAATATGCTGTTTCATAAAGGGAAACCTGAACTAATCAGCAGTTAAGTATCCAGAATGAAGAATTTATCTCAATAATCATGCTCTGAGCAAAGCGAAGAGTCTAAAAAATAAGAAATTTTAACCGATAGCAGTAAGATAATATGGCAAGTAGAACCAATAAACAAGGAATCGCGAAAAAGAAGGCTCAACAAGCTAAACAAGCAAGTAGAGTTCGTGGAAGTAGGAGATTTGACTACCCTAAGAGAAAACTTGAACTGGAAGAGGCAAAAGAACTCGGAATAATCGGTGTATATACTAATCCTAAAGGAGCAACTTACAATTGGTTTTTGAGAGGAAGAAAAGTGTGTTGGGAAACCAGACTAAGAACTGACCCTGATGGCTATAGATATATCAGAACTCCATCAGGAGGCTCTGAAATGGTTATCGCTCCAGCTTCAGGATGGACCAGAGGGAAAATGAGAAAAATCACTAGAAGATAAAAAAGAAACCGGCTTCCTTATTCAGAAGTCGGTTTTTTTTTACTAAATAACAACTCTGTTAAAAGTTTTTCACATAATCTTCTCATATCCTTTTCTATATCTTTGATAGAAGAGGAATTCCTCTTTATTGCAGCTTGTCTTTCCTGGTCTAAAGAAGAAATTCTTTTAGATAATTTTGTAATTTCATCCATTTTCTTTAAATTTTATTTGGTGTGAATATATTTATTTTCTCTATCAAGTCAATATATTTTTTTCTTGAAGTTATGAGAGCTTTTAGTATAGTTACAAATAGTTTACTTTCATATCACACATGCAAATTACCATCACGGCTGATCAAGCCAACCAAAGATGCGACCGCTTTCTGAGGAAGTTTTGCAAACCCTATCCTCAGGTCAGACTTTCTGATATTTATTCTCGGATTCGTAAGGGAGATGTGAGGGTCAATGGCAAAAAAACCAAGGAGGAAGCCAGGCTTCTGGAAGGCGATGTTCTAGAGTTTCCTGATCACTGCTTGGGGAAAAAAGATCCCAAACTCGCCCTTTCTCAAAAGGAAAAGAAGTTTCAAAAACTGGATCCTGAGCTCGTAAAATCACGGATTTTGTATGAAGATGAGCAACGGCTTGTTTTCAATAAGCCGGCAGGAATTGTCTTGCATCCAAGCAATAAGCATCGAAACGACCTCTGTATGAACGATTATTTGGAGCGATACTGCGAAAAAACCGGAGTCCAAACGGAAGAAAGTCAGACTTTTAAACCTTCTTTTTGATATAGACTGGATAAAGATACTTCTGGCGTTTTGATCGCGGCAAAAACCTATGAAGCACTGCAATATATCAATCAAGTGATTAGAGAAAGAGGGATTAGTAAGTATTATCAGACTTTGGTGGCTGGAAAGTTCCCTCAGCACCTCGTGATTGATAAGGCGATTGAGAAGACGTATAATGCGAAATTTGCCAGAGCGCAGATGCAACTGAATGAAAGTGATGGTCTGGACTCAAAAACTGAATGCCGACTCCTCAAAACAATGCAACATGCCGAACTTGGAACGATTTCACTCGTGAAAGTCAAGCTCTATAGCGGAAGAATGCACCAAATCAGAATCCATCTTGCGAGCGAGAATTTTCCTGTGCTAGGAGATTTGATCTATGGGAAACCGGTTTTAAATAGAATTATTTATAAAAGCTTGCATATTCAGAGGCAATTGCTACACTGTTGGAGGTATGAGTTCAAAAACCTTGATGGAAAGCTGATTGCCTTTGAAGCACCACTTCCTCAAGAATTCAGACTTTTTACCTAGTTTTTACTTTATTTACAGAGAAAAAAAGATGAAAGTATTCAAAACGATCCTATGGACGAGCCTTTTTTGGATTTTGGTATTATGATGAATTTGGGCTGCAAGTTTTCGAGAAGTAAGAGTGGCTTCTGCTATTGAAAGTATTGTACCTAATACTGTTTGGCAAAATATTTACAATCAAGGGCTTCAGCAAGGAAATGAGAATGGTAAAGCTGATTGTGATTGTCCTGAGTGTAGTATAGCTACAGGGGAAAATGAAACTTCTGTTTCAAATGAGATCCTCAGTAAGATTCCAACTACTTGTAAAACCTTTTATGATGGATGCAACACCTGTAATAGATGAGTTGATGGGACAATCTCATGTACGTTAATGGAATGCGAAAACTATTGAGAACCAAAATGCCTTGATAATGGAACTACGACATGAGCAGTAGGAAATCAACTTTTCCCAGCAAAGACAACTCATGCTCAATCAACATCAAATGATGAACTTGCGGCACTCAAGAATAAAGTTGCAGAATTAGAAAAGGAACACTGGGCATTAGTTCAGGAATTGCAAGCAATTTTCTCTACTCCAGAAGCACAAAAACTTCTTCCTACCGCTCCTTCTACAACCAGATAAGGAATAAATATCTTTCAAGAATATTGATGAAAAGACAGATGTAAAAGTCTGTTTTTTCTAAAATTCAAGGAATGGGCTTCCTCTTGCAAAACTCATACATATTCCTATAGTTAAATTACAATATTCCAGATTGCAAAGGGATTAAAAGAAATATGTTTTTTGAAGATAAAAAACCTAGCTTTTATTTTATTCTTTTAATATGCAAAAATCAGATTTTCCACTTTTAGCAAATCATCCAGAGATCATTTATCTTGACAATGCAGCTACAACCCAAAAACCAGCAATGGTAATTGATGGTGTTTCCCGTTTTATTCAAAATGACTATGCAAATATTCACAGAGGACTGTATTCTCTTTCTGAAAACTCCGAGCTCCACTATCATAATAGCAAAAAGCTAGTTTCCGAGCTCATTAACTGTACTCCAAAAGAAATTATCTATACTGCAAATGCAACTGCTTCTTTTAATCTCCTTGCTCAGAGCCTTGTAAACTCTGGATTCTTGGGGAAAGGAGATGCTGTGCTCGTTGGAATTCGGGACCATCATGCCAATACCTTACCATGGATGTCACTTGCTAAACAATTTGGATTTGAAGTCAGATTTTTTGGATTAAATAATCAATTTGAAGTAAATTATGAGGATTTTCAGCAGAAATATACTCCAGAAGTTAAGGTAGTTTCCTGTGGGCAGGTTTCTAATGTAACAGGAAGGATTTATGATGTCAAAAAAATCTGATCTTTACTCCGTAAAGATACTTTTTTCGTGGTTGATGCCTCACAATCTGTACCAAATATGCCAGTAGATATGAAAGAGATCAACTGTGATGCACTGATTTTTACTGCCCATAAAATGATGGCATATACTGGGCTTGGAGTGCTGGCTTTGAAACATCAGCGAGTCAAGGAACTTCAGCCTCTTAGTGTTGGAGGAGGAACTATTAAAGATGTTTCCTGTGATGGATTTGAATTACAATCCAATAATGAAAAATTTGAAGCCTGAACTCCAAACATTATTGGAGCGGTTTCTCTAGAATATGCATTAGAATATCTTAAAACACTCTCCCCAGAAAAAACCCTCAAAAGCTCCCTACAAATAATTTCTGAGCATGAAAAAAAACTTGCCCAATATGCATTAGGAAAATTTCACCTTCTAAAAGATCAGGTAAAAATCATTGGTCCTATAAGTGAAGATAGAGTGGCTCTTTTTTCCTTTATCATTAAGGGGAAAGAAAACTTCAATCAGGTTTGAGAGTTTTTTGCTGAGAGGAATATTTGTATTCGTTGCGGAGGACATTGTGCCTATCCTTTGCATAAACAGTTTGGACTCTGAGGAACCTGCAGAATGAGTGCTTATCTCTACAATGATATTTCAGAATTAGACACTTTCTTTAAAACCTTGGAAGAATATATAGCCCAATAAGTTAATAATTTCTAACTTTTCCTTGATTTTTAAAAAGTTATGATTATATAACATATTGTTATGAATTTATAACTTTTTTTATTTTCTTATACGAATAATTATGAAAGCAAAAATCAGGATTGTAATGGGGAGTATTCTCCTTGTGGGAGGAATCTGTTTATGAATTTTTGGTAAAGACTGAACTTTCTCTATACGAATTACTGCATTTATCCCATGTTTTACTGGAAGTTTCCTCCTCGTATCAGGAATCTTTTGAAAAAAAAGAGCTAACGAGCCAAAGAGCGATGAAATGTTTAAAAAAGCAGGATATACTTCACTAGCTCTATCTTGTCAACTCCTTTTACTGACTACGATGTTTGTGCTTTTTGTAGATAGCTTTTCTCCTTTTTTACAAGAGTATAATGCAAAAGATATGGCTTCAGCCTTTTTAATGCTAGGTGGACTTTTAGTGCTTTTGAGTTCACGATATTACTCTCATCATCCAGACAAAACCTGACTTTAGTATTTTTTCAAAAGATCATGCAAAATAAGATTAAAGAATATAGAGCAAAACATCATCTGACTCAGGCAGAACTTGCAGAAAAGGTCGGAGTAAGGAGAGAAACCATTGTCTTCTTAGAAATGGGAAAATACAACCCCTCGCTCAAACTCGCCTTACAAATTGCAAAAATTTTCCAAGTTCCTATTCAAGAACTTTTCTCTTTGGAAGATAATGAATAATTTGTAGAAGTCCTTATACTAAAGATTGATAAGGATTTTTTTCGTCCTGAAAATGAAGACAGAAACCTGGTTGTTCAGATTATATTTTTTTTTGATTGCAGCTAGAGCTTCTTGGATAGTGTTGATTCCTTTCGTATTAGGAAGTAAAACTCCACTATTCTGTCCTTCTCCCTCTACGAGAAAAAGCCCATACTGATCCAATGGAAGTTTGATCAAGACATTAGGATCATTTTGTAGTCTAATATCCTCTACAACATCAAAAATCAGACTTTTGATCTGTGGTTCAAACTTTTTCAATATTCCAAGATAAAAGCTCTGCAAAAGCATCTCTATCGTCCTATCCGTTTTCATTACTCCATTTGAGGCGAGAAGTTGGCCTTGATGATCAAAGGCTGAGAAAAATAATCCAGCTTTAGTTTGTAAAGAAATTTCAGAAGAAAGTTGTGTTTTTATTTTGTCTATCACGAGCATCAAAATAGGAAGTAAACCTGAATTTCACTGCAGTGTAGTATAGTGAAATATTCCATTTTTTCAAGTCAGAAAAAGCACTGGACAAACCAATGCTTTTTATCTTTCATTTCTTCCTCCTACTTTTTATCGACATAATGCCCAAAATAGGAATAAGAAGGAATAAATTCCAACTATAATATAACAGAGAAAGTAGAATAAATAGCCCTAATATGGTTGAAACAACTCCCAACCATATTTTTTTTGTTATTTGATAAGCAATAAAACTTACCAAGAACAGGATATCCGACCATATAATTACCTTTTGATAGGATTTTATCCAGTCCAAAAAAAGCTTATATCCCTCTAAAACAAGAATGATCGTCATGATACTAAGAAATACAAAAACGAACATCCCCAAAATTTCTAAAATTTTTCTTTTCATGTTTTTTACTTTTTGAGTTTACATATCATATTATTATAATTTACTAAAGAATGTCAAGGAAAGTTTAATTGATTTTATCAGGCAAATAAGCATAATCATTTTTTGAGATATAAAAAATAATTTATGCTTTGATTACTAAATCTAAAATTCTTATGTCAAAACTCAACTTCAAAATCCTCAAGCAAAAAGGGAAAGCCAGAGTTGGTGAAATCACCCTCAATGGAATCACCCTCAAAACGCCGATTTTTATGCCGGTGGGGACTAAAGCTACGATCAAAGGTCTGATTTTAGATCTTTTGCAGGATCCACACTATATTGGAAGTCAGATTGAGCCGATCAAGCTGATTCTCGCAAATACTTTTCATCTCTATCTGCGTCCAGGAAGTAAAATTGTGCAAGCAGCTGGAGGTTTACATCAGTTTGAAAACTGGAAAGACGGACTGATTCTGACCGATAGTGGAGGGTTTCAGGTTTTTTCTCTTGGTTTAGCAAATCAAAAATTCAATGACCAAAAACACACTCACAAAGTAGGAATAAAGCTGACTGAAGAGGGCGTAAAATTCCGCTCGCCTTATGATGGAAGTAAGCATATCTTTACCCCAGAGAATGTGGTAGATACCCAATGTGAGCTTGGATCTGATATTATGATGGTGCTAGATGTTTGCTCTCCTGCCGGTTCTGACAAGAAAACTATAGAAAAGCATATTGCTATGACACATCGCCGAGCAAAAAGAGCTTTTGAGCATTTTAAGCCAAAATATGAAGAGGCAAGAGGAGTTCTCTTCCCTATCGTACAAGGAGGAAGCTATCTTGACCTCAGAACGCAATCCGCAGAATACCTTTCTCAGTTTGCCTGGGATGGAATTGCGATCGGTGGGGTGAGCGTTGGAGAAAGTAGAGAGCTGATTGAGCAAGTAATCGCACATACCGCACCACTTTTACCAAATGAAAAGCCAAGATATTTGATGGGGGTAGGGACTCCAGAAGACCTGCGTTTTGCGATAGAACAGGGAGTAGATATGTTTGACTGCGTCGCAGCAACGAGGCTTGGAAGGCATGGAATCGCCTTTTCTGATCAGGGGAATATCAAAATTACAAATTCTGACTTTAGAACTGATTTTTCTCCTTTGACTGAGAACTGTGATTGCTATACCTGTAGAAACTTTAGCAAAGCCTACCTCTGCCACCTCATCAGAGAGCAAGAAACGCTCTGAGGAAGCCTTGTCGGACTGCATAATATCGTGTATCTGAACCGTATTTTAGAGGACTGGAAAAAGAAATTTTTGGAGGAAAATTAAAGTGGTTAAGTCTGATTTTTATCTTTTTGTTTCAAAACAGATTTCAGCTGATCAGCTAATTTTTGAGCAATTTCCTTTTCTCCAGAATCAGGGAATAAGGGTTCTAGTGAGATAAATTTTTTTCCCTTATGATGCCTGAGATAAACTGAACCTTTGAGATTTGGATAATCTTTTTGAAGTTGTTCAAGGTGAGGGTATATCTCATCGTCAGTCAGCTGAGCAAGATTGTGAAAATACAAAAAGGTTCTTGTATGATTCTTCATTCTTACAACTCATTCATCATAAGTTTTGCTATTAAAAAGCGTCATCATTTCCATATAACGCATGGTATCAAGATTCGGAACGAGCGTTTCTTTCAGATTTTCCTTGGTAGGAGAAGTATTGTTTCAGCTTCACAGTTGGATAGAAGATTGATTAGGAGTATTAATTTTCTTTGGAGTCATAATCTTGCTTTGTAAAGAATAAAGTTATCAAAAATCTATAATTCAAAGTTTATGGTCTGGAGTGATGATAAAATTCTGAAGATTGGGATCAGGATGTTCTCAAATCTCAGAACAAAGAATATCATAAGCAGCGAGCAATCTTTCTTGTTTAATAGGATCATCCCTATATAGCCACGATATTACATCTGAGGTCAGAGTCCATTTACATTTATTTTTCAATTCCAATAGAAGTGTATGTGGTTCAACTCAAGCCTTCTTCAATTCTCAACGAAGAAACCTTTTTGCTCCTCATCAAATTAAATCTTTTTCTTCTTGCTCAAAAAGCGAAAGAAGTAGTTTTTCCAATTCTTGATCGGTTAATCAAGAAACGAATTCTTTAAAAGAGGAATGTGAAGCTTCTAAACAAGCTTTTTCTGCATTATAAGTAAACTTTGAGGAAAATAAAGGCTCAAAAAAGAAACTCACCATTTCATGCCATACACTTTTTCATTCAATTTTATCCATGATAATAATGGGAACCTTTCCCTGATATATCTCCGAAATCTTTGGAATTTGAATCAGAGATAATGCTCTTTTTTTCTCTATAATTTCAGATAAATCATCATTTTCATTAAAAATTTCACTAGGAGAATCTCTTTCTAATACATCCAAAAGAGATTGCTTTGTAGATTTAGTTCATACCCTAATTAATGCCTTATCATATTTCTTGACAAAATTTTCATAACGAAGAATAACCTGTTTCTGATTTTCTATTTCTTTGTATACTTTTTGAATAATCTCAATATTTTCATCTTGAAACCAAGATGGATGAGGTAATTTTACCACATAAACTTTCCATCTTTCTGAATTTCAAAAACCTTTGCCCAAGCTCACTCTCATAACTTATGAAGAGAAAAATCCTGTCCAATTTTTCTGCGAATTTCTTCAAAAGCTTCTGCATAAGGAAAAATATCAGCATAATCTTTAGGATCGTACTTCAACCATTTTAAACTAGAAGAAGGCTGATTAATTCCCATTGCAAGCTTAAGAAGTAAAATACATTCTTAGTATACTCAAAAAACAGGAAATGTCAAAAATCGTCACTTTTCCCGTTCTTTTTCAATATTTCGAGCAAAAAAGCGGATACGATAACTAATTCCTCATCTAAAAATCGCAAATGCTCAAAGGAAATTTTCTTAAAAACTAGGAAAAGCATTTCTTGAAAATGAGGCAGATTATTTTTCTCTTGCAAATGTTTTCACTATTCTTACTCTTTAGGAAGGTATTTATCCTCTTTTATTTAAAAGAAAATGAAAACGAGCAAAAAAATCTGATTTTTAATTCTAGGAAGTTTTTCTTTTGTAGTGAGCCTCGCCTCTGCTGACCAAAAAATACTTATAGACTCAACGAATAAAAAAATCCTCATTCAATCAGGAAATCAGACTTTTTCTAGTGATAATCTCCCAAAGTCCAGTTTAGAGAATACTAGTTGATCTACTTCTACAGATAAGGAATTATCAAAATCAACCACTCAACCAGAAGAGATAAAAAAAACATCTGACACACTTCATAATGAACGTAAAGATTGAACAGAACTTGAAAAAGCCCTTTATCGAATGTATCAGAATGGACTTACTAAATATGATACCTTAGAGGGATATAGACCTGATGATTTCTTACTGAGAGAAGAAGCTACAAAAATTATAGGGCAAGCTTATCATGTTCTCAAACTTTCTCCGATTTCTAGCGAAACCAATTGTTCTTTTGTGGATAGTGAGAGTTTTGATCCATCCCTATCCTCATTCATCACGAGTACTTGTAAAGCAGGTATTTTCAAATGAAGTCATGGAAAATTTCTTCCTCATAATACTCTATCAAAGGCAGAAGCCCTCACGGTTTTGATCAGAATTTTGGAATGAAAACTTAGCAGTGAAAAGTTCAACCCACGATGGACGCTCTACTTTGCAAAAGCTAAAGGTATTTCTCTAACGAATGAATCTGATGTAATGAATTTAGATAGAGCAATTAGCAGAAGAGAGATTGCACTACTAATCTATAGATTAAAAACCATTCTTCTTGACCAAAAACTTCATAATGCTGCGAAATCCCAGCTTTCAACGATTGATACAAATCCTTGAAATTCCCTTATTACAACAGGTATAAACTCCCAAACTTCTTCAAAAACAGAAAATCAGACTTCATCTAATGAAATTATTGGATTATTCTCCGGAAGCGGATTGGATACTACGAGTTCACTAAGCATTCTTAATTCTCCAGAAGTAAATGAAGCAATACAGCGAATGAGAGATCATAATTTAACAAATGCAAAAGATATTTCTGATTATCAACCTTTCTCTACTTTAACCAGAGAACAAGCTGCAAAAATGTTTACTCAATTTGCTAGAGCTCTAAACTTTAAGCCAATTTTCTGAGAAACAAATCAATGTAATTTCAAAGATCTTTCAAAAGCAGACAAAAATCTTAAATCCAGTGTTGAAGAGGCTTGTAAACGAGGTCTTATGCAAGGGAATAACAGCATTTTTGAACCACAACTTCCCCTTACAAAAGCTCAATTTATAACAATGTTGATCAGGCTTTCAGAAAATAAAAAACTAGATGAAAGCTGAAACCCTTGGCGATCTGCCTATTTTCAAAAAGCAAAAGAACTCTGAATCCTTAACAATGAAGATGCTCTAACTTTTGAAGCTCCAATCACGAGATATGAAGCAGCCTTGCTTTTTTTCCGCTTTCAAGTAAAGCAAAAGATTATCTCACATATCAATACTGAAACCCTAAAAAATGAACTTATCTCAACAAAAAGAACGAATGACTGAAATTTTGCAACAGGAGATAAAGAAGGAAGTTATGCTGTTGCATTTGATATTAACCTCCTCAAAAATCAGTTTTTTCAGGCTGGATTTGTAGAACTTCTAGGGACAAGGTATGAACTCAAGAAAACGAGCATGACTGTTTTTGATATTGGGGAGGAAAGCTATGTTCGATACTGAGATCTTATCAACCTAGAAAAAGAGAACAAAATCTGAACAGTCAGTTTTGTGGTTTCTAATGGAAATCTTGTCCAAGGAACAATCAGACTTCTACAAAAGAATGAAACTTGGCTTATTAAAGAAAGCTCCTCTACGAACGCACGATTTAACCTTATCAAAGCCTAATCTACTCATTTGAATGGACTGATCGTAAATTATCCTTTCCCTATCTTATAATTTTACTTTACCATAACTTTTGCAGTTTTTGATTCTCCTTTTACCGTTCTCCACTCCACAAAGTACAATCCTTGAGAAAGTTGAAAATTTTCTACTCACTCAGGTTTAGATTTTTGAGCAATAAGTTGCCCTTTTAGATCATAAATTTGAATAGATTGGAGCTGCGTATCTTGCGTATCTATAGTCAGCGTTCCATTTTCTGAACTTATACGTGGTTTTTTGATTTCTGTTCATTCTATTCCTGAGGTTGAAGAGGATTTTATTTCTATCTTATTATTTTCTTTTACTTCAAAATTTATAGTAAATGCCCCTTCTTCTGTTGGAGTATATTCTTCTCCATTAACTATCACACTCGTTATCTTATAATCACGCTTAGCCTGCACTTTGAGTTGATACGTTTTTCCTAGTTCTAAACTATCTTTAGTCACTTCTTTCCCCACATTATCATAATATTTTGGAGCTTCTATCTGGGTAGAGTCATAGCCTTCATTTATTTCCCCGTATTCTGCTGTTTTTTTAGCTTTAACTTCAGCTTCTACAGCATTCACCCTCTTTCAAGGGCTTCCTCATCAGATAATGGAAGCATGAGCTGTCGATCAATCTGTTCCAATAGGTGTTATACTATAAAACTTCAAAATACACTCATAATTTTTCCCTCAAATATTTTCTATAGTTGTGATAACCTCCTTGTAAGGCGTACAATCGGCCTCCTTAATAAAATCTTCTAGAGAAACATAATGATCAAAAGGGAAATTATTATTTCCAACGACCCCCCATTCAGAATCAACTCGCCCCTTTGAATTCCCACTAATTCTTTGGGCATATCCTACAAGATATTCAGGATCATGATGTTTAGGAAGACCTATTTTTCCCGTATAAAATCATTTTCCTTTTGTTAATTGTTCTTTAATCTCTTCTGGAATATTTCATACTTCATTTGAAAAATACAAGGTATCGGTATGTGCGATTTCCTTTCCTTCTGCATTTTCTTCCGTAAAATTTGCTCCGTTATTAAAGATGACATTTATCAATTTACTTCATTTTCCGAAAGAAATTACCGCATGTCATGTTATCTCGATTTTGTCCTCTAGTTCTTCACAAGCTCAAGATACATAAACTCTATCTATCCCCTCTGGCTTTGTAATACTAACATGATCATTATTTGAAAGATAATAATAACAAGCCATTCCGTCTGCTATCACTTCAAAGGGTCAATTCCCATCAATAATCGTATCATTTTTTAGATATGGAACTGTTCCATTCTGTGCAAAATACTCCTCTACTCCTTGTTCGTCTAAAATCAAATTTTCTCCTGCTACATTCTTTGTTTCTGGACTTTTCTTCACTTCTCAAGATTTCCTTGCCTGCTGAAAATCAATTGTTTTCTTGTCTTCTGTATTCTCCTTTCCTTCTTGATCAACAACAAGTACTTTACTAATTTCCTCTTTACTCTGATTTGAAGTATTAGCTATCGCACCTCATGCTGATCATAGACTTGAAGCTGCTATAAGTCCTGCAGCAACTTTTCCATCCACAAACTTTCCTATTTTTTCTATCATCTTTCTTCCTTCTGATATAAACTAAAAAGTTTAGTTCTCTAAAAAACTATTCTTAGTATAATTATTTTTTTTAGCTTGTCAAGTAAAAGAGATCCAATCTCCTCATAAATTATTGTAAATTTTTCTTATTTGCTTACACTTATCCTT
>CAJZIX010000001.1 GCA_916049765.1 uncultured bacterium | reverse complement strand
AGAACCACAGCCAGAACCGCAACCCACTCCAGAACCACAGCCAGAACCGCAACCCACTCCAGAACCACAGCCAGAACCGCAACCCACTCCAGAACCACAGCCAGAACCGCAACCCGCTCCAGAACCACAGCCAGAACCACAACCTGTTCCAGAATCAGGATTAAATGATACTTATGATTTCTGTCTTAATGCTGCAATTTCGGATACTTTCTCAGTGGACGAAGAACAAGCAAAACGCCTTGCAGAGGAATCTTTGCAAAATGATTATGCTCAAATAGGAAAACGAAATCTTTGGGAAAGAGGAAAATTCTTTTTACAGAGAGGGAAAATGAGAAAAAAGCTTATCAATGATTCTATGGAAAAGGCTTCTACTTCTGCTTTTGGAAATGCAGTGGAACAAGCTGCAGATAGGCATAGTAGAGAATTTGGTATTGGCTTTGGTTCTGTAGATGAACAAGAAGTTATTCCTATTCCGGAGGTGAATGAGCTTGCTCGTAGTTTTATTGAGGGAAGTATTGATGAGTCAGCTTTTCAAGCTTCTTTTGATTCTCTTTGTGAAAATGATCCTACGCTTAAAGCAGCTTTGGAAGCTATGTCGCATAAGGGAACTAATATTCTTGAAAAGCTTAAGCTAGAAAGAACTCAGTATCAGCTTGTGAACGAATTAGCAGAAGCTTTGGATAGAGGTGAAAATACTGATCAAGTTAAAGTAAAGATTGAACAATTTTTGAGAGATTATCAACAAAGACCAGACTTTCTTAATGCTATTCAAGAAGATATTGATAAAAAAGATATTGAGAGGCTAAAAAGATATTTTAAACATCAAAAAGCTATCAGAAGTCAGGCTTTGAAAAATCTTGAAGTAAAACTTTCCATTTTGACAGGAGGAAAAGCTGCGTATCAGATAGATAATACTGATCGTGAAAAAGGCTGGATTTATAAACTCGGACATAAACTTGATAAATTGCCAGCTTGGGCTCAGGTCGGTGGAATGGTAGGGATTTCTGGACTTGCTACTTTGGCTGGAGGTCCTTTGGGACTTGGTGTTGTTTGAGCTGGTATCCTAACGACTTCTACGGTGGCTTGAACCTCTGGATTTATGAATTTCGTCAAAAAATGGACTCATCATACTAAGGAGCAGAATACTCACGAGAAAAGTTTGACTCATAGTTTTGGAAGAGAACAACTTAGAAAGGAGCAATGGCAAAAGGATTTGACACTTAAAGGAGCTAAAAATTGCTTCAAAAGATATCATGCAAGGAGGCAGCTTGAACTCTATGATCAGACGACACAACAAAATATAGAGAAAACTAGCGATGTAAGTCAGACTTTGTTGTCCTTTGCAACAAGTTTGAGAGCACTTTATGGGGCTGATAAGCAGAATTTTTTGACTTTCTTGATGAGGGCAAAGGCAAGATTAGAAGCTTATCAGAAGACGGGGCATAATTTTCTTGCATCCCAGAGTCCTGAACTCGTAGAACAAGATATGAATCAGCTCCATAAAGCAATTACTCTTGCTTGTGAAAAATTAGGTATCAGCTATGATGCTATTGATGAGCTTGATTTTGAGTCTCCAGATTGAGATATAAAGCAGACCTATGATCAGATCTATCAGGAACTTTTTGATGACTATAATAATGCAACTAAAAAGTTTAGAAAGGAAAGAAAATGGCTCGCTGGGAAATACGGAGTTGGAACAGCTATTATCTCTGCAGGAGCTGCTTTTTGAGCACAAGCCTTGACTTGAACTGGGGTTTGTTCTTCAGATTCTGTTGCTCAACATTCAGAAGTGGCTAGGCAATTGGCATCTTCAGATCACTTCTGAGTTTGATCTCATGAATTGGCTAACGGAACCCATATTCAGCATTCAGTAGCTGAACAGTTCAAAAATCTGACTGATGCAGGAGATAGGGTTGTAATTCACTATGGGTCAGGAACGGATGCAACTCTAGTAAAAGCATGAAGTTTGCTTAATGATCCTTCTGCTTATCAAGCGAAGCTTCAGTCTGTTGCTGATCAAATCCAGAATTTGAATTTGACTACCGGTCAAAAAACAGCTTTTTTGGATGAATTAACTAAGAGATCATGGGAGTTAGACTGGTCAAGGGCATTTACAAATGACTATTTGCAGGGAGATAGATGTGCAGAAGGAATTTTGCAGATCGCAAAAGGATTGGAAGCTAGTGGAAATACGACCTTGATCCCAGAATTAGGGTATGATGCCACGAAAAGTATCGCTTGAGCTGCTTTACATAATGGCTGAGAAAGGATTTTTTCTACAGGAATGCAGATTACTGATGCTACAGTAAGTGAAGTGGCTTGATCAGGATGTCCTTGGCGAGTATCAATTACTCCACTTTTGGGAGGGTTTGCAAATACATTCAAGGATACAAAAATGGAAGAAAATTCTGATAAAAAGCCGGTAAAAATTGATCCTTCTTTGGATAGTCCGGATTCTCAAGAGCTTGAGGACGGCTGATCTCGTTCATTTCGAGAGAAAACCAAGGATAAATCTTCAGAATTTACAGAAAGATTCAAGGAAAAATATCAAGAGAATGCACCTATAGTCAAAGAAAAATCAAAACAGACATGGGAAAAGACAAAAAAATGAGTGGCAGCTACTTCAGCTAAGCTTAGAAAATTAAAAGAAAGATTAAATAATGGAGAAAATGATCTTGAGAATCAAAAGAGAGAGGATTTTTCTGATACTAGTGAAAAAGTGTCAATTTCTAAAATTTTAGAAAAATCAGATTTTAATGTTGATGATCTTGATTTTGAGAATAATTTATATGTTATTCATCAAACGCACTCTGAACATATAGACTCTATTTTACAAACAGGTCTTAGAACGATAGCAGGGTTGACTTGAACGGCAAATCGGTGAAGTAGAGAAAATATCATATGATCTTTGTTTGATATGGAACAAGGTCATGGACATAAGGGCTCTGATGCCTTGGTGATTATGGAGTTCCCTAAAGAAAAGTTCAAAACAAAAGAAAGGGTTACCCTTGATGATATTTCTGGGTTATTGATAGATAGTTGAGAATCTCAAAATTTTGAAGTTCCACCTCAATATATTAAAACGGTTGTTCGTGTAGAGAAACAATAATCCTTTGATAAAGGAACTTAAAAAATTACAATCAAACTAATCTACTAAGGGATATATTTACTCTTAATAATATCGCATGACTGAAACCCCTCCATATAGAGGATCTAAAGAAAATTTAAATCTAAATTTTACTTTTGATTATCAGGATTTTCGTGATTATTTAGTGAGAGCTGAAACTAAAAAAGATAGAGAGTATCTTGAGGAAAGATTACAAATTTTTGATAGTGTGATTGATTATTTTAAAAAAAATATCATTGTGATAATAAAGAAGCTTTTAAACAACTAAAAAAAAAGTTAGAATGGGCAAAACAACAACAATTTATACATAAGCAAAAAAGATCAATATTATTGCAAATCCTTGCTGATCAAACAAAACCGTATCCTAATGCAGATGCCTCGGAACAAGTAATTTTCCCTCCTTTATGGGAAGAGCTTATTAGTAATTATCTCTGATATTGCAAAAGGGCTAAGAAGGCTTACAAGGAAGGGATCGTAGTTCCTTTTGGTGAAAGAATAAAAGAAACACTTGTTTCTCAATCTCAAGAGAAAGCTAATCAAGGAGCTGATTATGAAAACACTACCAAAGAAAACCTTATCCTTCACCCTCAGGAAGGAAATGTTGATCAAGAGATTTATGATGAAATTAGAATTTTGGAAGAAAAATTTAATGAAGGAGGAGGAAGAGATCAAGAATTATGGACAAAAATTGCCGAATTAAAAAGTCTTCTCTAGGTAATCTGCAATGGTTCGAGCAAATTTTGTTGCGGCAGCCGGACCGTTAGCAGTGATGAGGTTTCAGTCTTGAACGACTTCCTCGTCTTTAAAAATAACTCCATTTTGCTCTAGATATTTGATCTGTGTTCAAAATCCATCGTCCCAACCGGTAGCTTGTTTCCCTTTTAAAAGCCCAGAATCGGAAAGTAAGGTTGGAGCAATACAAATTGCAGCTATAGCTTTTGCTTTACGGGCAAGATTGAGGTATTTTTCGTTTTGAAAATATTCTTTATACGCTCCGCTTCATCCTACGAAAATGAGCATAGCATATTCATAAGCCTGAACTTCCTCAAAAGTCAGACTTTTTTCGATTGTCGTCCCAAAAGATCCTCTACATTTTCCTCCTTTTCATGAGGCGAACTCGCAATGATGTCTTTGCTCGGAGAGAACCCTATAAGGAATTCAGAATTCTTCATCTTGGAATCCTGCATTTGCTATGATAAAAAGGAGTTTTGCCATTTTGAAAGGTGGAAAATAAAACGTATTAGACTATACTTCTTTTGTATCAAGAAACAAGGAGATTAGTATCAAAATAATTCTGACTTGAAAACAAGGGTTGAATGATTATTCTTGAGTCAGTTTTTAAATTTTGATCAAAATTCTATGGTAAAAATTGACGCAGCAGAAGTAAAAAAGTGAACGGTTTTGGAGATGGATGGGCAGCTTTTTAAAGTGCTTGATCTTTCTTTTATGCAGATGCAACAAAGACAGGGATCCTATACTTACAAGGTAAGAAATTTGATGACTAATGGTGTTCAGAATGTTACAGTAAAGTCTGGTACTACCATGGATCAGGCAGATATTTCTACTCAAAATGCAGTTTATCTCTATAATACCTGAGATACATATTCATTTATGGAGAATGATACAGGTGAAATTCACGATCTTAGTAAAGAAGCTATTGAAGATATTACTGGATATCTTAAAGATAATCTTGATGTATTTATCCAGATTTATAAGGGGAATGTAATCAATGTTATTCTTCCTTCTACAATTACTTATACGATTACAGAAACCGTACCTGGAATAAAGGGAAATAGAGCACAATCTGGGACAAAACCAGCTACTATTGAAACAGGAATGGAAATTCAGGTTCCTTTGCATAAAGAGGTTGGTGATACCGTAACTTTGAATACTTTGACAGGAAACGTGAACTAAGAAAATTATTTATGTAAATATTATAAAAGACTGATTCTTTGTTGTAATCAGTTTTTTTACTTGCATTTTTTTTCTACTTGTGCATACTCTCGCTTGAGTTTTTATTTTCCTATGATGAAAATGCTCTGGCTTTTTGGTAGTTTTTTGTTTTTTCAGGTGGCTTATCATCTGATCGTAACAATTTTTGGATATGGATTACAACGATTGGATCCCTCAATGATTGCAATTTGTAGAGATAGCATCTGGCTAGTCCTCTTTGGAATTATTGCAGTATTGGGAATTAACTATTGGAAAGCTTATTTTGAACAATGGTGGAAAATTTGGTTGGGGTTTGGAGGATTACTTGGGTTTTCTGTCCTGATTTCATTTTTTTTCTTTCATAAAAGTCCAAGTGATATTTTGATTGGTATCAAATATGGATTGTGGTGGATGAGTATTCTCTTGACAGCGAGTTGGATTGGTTTTTATTTTGGGCAAAAAAAACAGAATCTGAACTGAATTTTCCCATATTTAAAATGGGGATTGGTCGGTATCGTAATGCTCGGTCGAATATGGCAATTTGGGAAATTGCTTTTCCCAGATTTTTTCTTTTCGTTAGGGTATGGGAAATTAGATGATTTCCATTTTGGGGTAAATCCTCCTCTTTATTATTTGACGGGTTTTGAAGGTACTTTGAGGTGGCAGGGGCTTTTTTCTGGTCCAAATAATTATGGTTATTTTCTTGTTTTATTTTTTCCGTTGATTTTATATTTTTTCCCTTTCAAAAAACAGCTTTCTTTTCTTTCTTGGATCAAAGAAAATGGGGTGTCTTTCTTAGTTGTTGTCCTCTGGATTGTGAGTATCTGTGCAACGATTTCTAGGGCTGCTTTGCTTGGGCTTGTTTTGCTCCTAGCAATGGCTTGTTTCCCTGTTTTGAAGCAACATAAGAAACAGCTGTTTGTTTCCGGTCTTTTTGTGGTTCTTGCTTTTGTTTGACTTTCTCTTCGAAAATGGGAATCTACTCAAGCTCATGTTCAGGCGAAGGTATGAGGTTTTTTAGAGGTTCTAAATACTCCACTTTGATTTGGATTAGGTTCTTCTGGACCAGCAGTGCATCATGGAGGAGATAAATTACCAGAAAATTATTATCTTCAGCTGATGCTTGATATTGGAACGGTAGGGTTTTTGATGCGATGTGGAGTAATGTTGCTTGGTTCTTATCAGCTCAAAAAGCTTCGTTTAGTCGTTCTTTCTCAAGGAAAGTGAAATGATGAAGTGTATCAGATTTTTTTGGCTTTACAGAAAGGATTTTTAGCTTTTCTGGTGATGGGGCTTTTTCTCCATGTGTTTGAGGATAGTATGGTGAATTATCTGTTTTTCTCTCTTTATGGAATGAGTTTAGGTTGGTTGACTCGAAGAGGGGGAGATGAGTGATAAAATATAATTTTTCTAACTTATTTTTTCTCTTGCAATACTTATTCAATTCCTCATACTCAGGAGAGCAAGAATTTTTATCTTATCTCTGAATATGCAAGTTTTCAAGCAGTTTTTTCTTTTGCTAGATCGTGGCTTGGCTTGGATCGTAATTGGGTTTATTCGTCTTTATCAATTCACACTTTCTCCAGATAAAGGTCTGCTTTCTTTCTTTTTGAAAGGGAGAATTTGTACGCACGAGCCACATTGTAGCGAATATGGCTTGAAATGCTTCAAGAGATATGGCTTTTGGCATGGTTTGCCGAAGGTGTCTGATAGGGTTTTACATTGTACTCCAAGTATGCAAAAAATTTATGATCCTGAACATTATCGTGTAGTGTTTTTTTCTTCGGCTCCGATTGGAGTTCCTTTTTTAGAAGCTTTGGCTGCGGATAAGAGGTTTGAGGTAGTTGGCGTGGTAACGCAAGAGGACAAGCCTGTTGGGAGGGGGCTGAAACTCACTCCGAATATTATCAAGCAGACTGCTTTAGATCTTGGCTTGTCTTCAGAAGAAATCCAAACTCCGCAAAAAATCAATCCAGACCTTTCTCTAGAGGGGAAAAACTTTTTTGACCGATTAGAAAGTAGAAAGGCTGACTTTTTCGTGGTGATTGCCTATGGAAAACTGATGCCTCAAAGTCTTCTTGATTTGCCGATTTTTGGTGCTATCAATGTTCATGGTTCTTTGCTTCCGAAGTATCGTGGTGCCAGTCCTTTGCAGTCAGTTTTTTTGGCTGATGAACAGCAATCCTGAATCACGATTATGCATATGGATGTAGGGATGGATACCGGAGCGATGATTGATAAACTCGCTTTCAAGCTGCCTTTTGAATGGACTGTTAAAGATTTAATTGCAAAAATTCAAAAAAGCTGACCTCAGTTTTTGAACGATACGCTTCGATCTTATGCGAAAGGGGTTTTGCAAGTGCAACCTCAAAATGAACAGCATGCTACGCATTGTCAGAAAATTAGTAAGCAAGAGGGGGAAATTCAACCTTCAAAAGATCCTCTTGCTCAGGTGTATGCGAAGTATCGTGCTTATTTTTTACGACCAAAGGTGTGGTTTCCTTTTAATGAAAAGAAAGTCGTTGTTGAGGAACTAGTTCTTGATGAAGTTTTGTTTTCTGAGACGAAAGATCAGCCTTTGCGAGATAATCATTTTCAGCTTAATCCTTGTGTGAAGTCGCTTTCTCTCAAGCCTGAAGGTAAAAAGGCGATGGATTTTCAGAGCTTCAAAAATGGATATCTAAAAAAGTAGGCTTAACTTATTTTCTATTTGAACTTAGGGAGCAAAAGACTACACTAAAGTCAGTTTTTTTACTTTTATTCAACATGATGATTGATCTTAAGAAAGTTCGTGAAGATATTGCGGGATATAAGCTGATTTGCCAGAAGAAAGGAAAGTGTTTTGATATTGACGCGATTCTTGTCTTAGATGACAAAAGGAAAGCTCTCCAGCTTGAAATTGATCAAACCAAAGCTCAACAAAAGCAACTCGCTGCTCAAAAGGATTATGAAGGGGCTAAAAATCTTAAAATCCAGATTCAAGAGTTGGAAACTCAGCATACGCAGATAGATACTGAACTTAAAAGCTGGCTCCTCAAAATGCCGAATACTGCTTTGCATCCTGGAGTTCCAGAGGGGAAAGATGACAGTGAAAATGTGGTGGTTCAGAATTTTTGAACGATTCCGCAGTTTGATTTTCAGCCTTTGGATCATATTGAACTGATGAAAAAGCACGATATGATTGATATTGAGAGAGGAGTGAAGCTTGGAGGAGCGAGAAGCTATTTTCTCAAGGGAGATGGAATGCTGCTTGAGCAGGCTGTTTTGCAATATACCTTGAAAAAAATCGTAGAGAGAGGTTTTACTCCAATGCAGGTGCCAAATATTGTGAATCCTGAATGTTTACAGGGAACAGGCTACTTTCCAGGAGGAGAAGAAGACGCATACCGAATGGAGAGAGATGATCAGCGATTGATTGGGACTTCAGAGATTCCGGTGACAGCCTATCATATGAATGAAATCCTCAACGAAGATGATTTACCAAAAAAATACTGTGGATATTCAGCCTGCTATCGCCGTGAGGCAGGAACCTATGGAAAAGATACGGCAGGGCTCTATAGAGTGCATCAATTCCAAAAAGTAGAGCAAGTCGTGGTTTTGCCTGCAGATGAGAAAATGTCTGAGCAGTATTATCGCCAGATTTTGCAAAATTCTATGGATATTCTCGCAGATTTGGAGCTTCCTCATCGTTTGCTTCAGCTTTGTAGTGGGGATTTGGCGATTGGAAAGTATAATTCTCATGACCTTGAATGCCGAATGCCTTCCAGAAACGCTTATGGAGAGACACATTCTGTGACCGCTTTTTTGGATTTTCAAGCAAGAAGACTGAATCTCAAATATCGCGACAAAGATGGTAAAATCCAGTATTGCTACACCATGAATAATACAGCGATTGCGACTCCAAGGGTGCTGATTGCGATTATAGAAAATAATCAGACTGCTGATGGAAAGATCAGAATTCCAAAAGTTTTACAGGCATATATGGGGAAAGAAGTGATTGGATAAGTTTTAGAATGAATGTAAAAGAAAATGAATACTCCTGAAAACAAGGATCGTATGATTACTATTAAAACTTCCGAAGGGGAAAGAAATGTTTCTAGTGAAGATGTTGATAAAGCTTGGAGTAGGGTCATGTATGGGAAGATTCCAAGGGATGAATTAATTGAATCTCTAAGCAAAGCTTATCAAAGAGTAAGATATGCTCCAATAGAAAAATTAGTTTCTTACTGATTTTCATCTGCTGAGATTGATGATCTAGAGCAGAAGACTTGGGGAATTACAAGCACGATTTGATTTAGCTGGCCTATAGATGAATTAGAAAAAGCACTTGCGGTGAACAAAAATTCAAGTGAATTAGAGAAGGCTTATTTTAAGCTTAAATTTAAGGAGATGACTTTGGTAGGAACTGGCTTATCTTGTGATTTCAGTGGATTTGAACGTTTTATTAGAAATGCCTCTCCACTAGAGCCAGAAGTTTTTAGGAAGCTTGAGTTTTATTGAGTAAATGCAAGAGATTTCTTAAGGATTCAACCAGCTTTATTACCTCATTTAGCTGAAATTATTTCAGAGGTAGAGAAAAAATACGGAATTCCAGAGAGTCTTTCTGTGGAAGTGAGGAAGCAAGTGCAAGATCACCTGATGCAAGAATTGGAAATTCAAAAAGGGAGTGCTATGATTTAATTTGTGTGTAAATATGAAATTCCTTATTAAAGAATCTTTAAAAAAATACTTTGAACTGCCCTAGTATATCTATCGTATTCGGATTAATCTATATCCCTTGTAAAAAACGTCGTTTTTCATGAAGCAACAAAAGTTTTTCGGGCAAAAATGTCGTTTTGGATGATTTCTCGATCGAATAGTGATGGATTGAGTGTTTGAGTTCTGATTTTTTTCTTTTTTTGTAAAAAATGTGAGATATATTCGGTTGCCTCTTTACTTTCTCATTAAAATTATTTGATTTCCTATAGTTCATCTGAAAAAAATATAAAATCTCTTGATTTCGTTTCCTAGAAATGTATATATTTTATCAATCGGCGAATTGAAAGTATCTAACCTTTTTTATTTAACTATTTCGCATTAATGCAAAATTACGAACTTGTGCTCTTGCTCAATGCAAACACATCAGAAGCTGACAGAAAAGCTTTTTTGGCTGATCTTGAAGCAAAATTTGAAGTAAAAGAAAAAGATGAAATCTGAATTCAGAATCTTTCTTTCAAGCTCAAAGATAAGAATACGAAAGCGTATTTTGTGTCTTATCTTCTAAGCCTTTCTCCAGAACAGGTTAAGGAAGTGAAAGCTGCGCTCTTGTATAATCAGGCAGTAGTGAAGTATGAAATTTACAAAATGGGAAAAGAGCAGACGTTTTTCCATTTTGAGAAACTTCAGTCTGAATTTGATAAAGCGATTGAAGAGATTAAAGACAGAAAATATGGTCAGAAAATTACTTTCTTTGCAAATGAAAGAAATGCAAAATATATCAACTGGAAATCTCTTCCTATCTTGAAATACTATCTTACAAGATTTGGAGATATTAAACCAAGGCTCTACACTGGAAATTCTGTAAAGATTCAGAAGAAGGTAAGACAGGAGATTATCAGAGCAAGAACGCTTGGACTCCTCAACTTTATTAGTAGATAGTTTGTTTTATTTGATTAGTATCGTATTCTTATGGCATCTAAATTAAGAAGAATCAGAAAATACCAGTGGACAAAAAGAATTAGAACTCATGGATTTAGAGAGAGAATGAATTCTTGGACTGGAAGAAGAATCCTTGCTCGTAGAAGAGCTAAAGGAAGACATCAATTAACCGTTCAAAGGCAGAAGTAATTCTGTCTTTTGGCGTTTTTAAGAAAAGAAAAATTTGGTTATTTTACGCTGGTATTCCCTCTTTTGCGAAATCAAAATAAAGTAATCAATATCAAGATTATCAACACAAAATAGAGAATAATTGGAGATCGTGGCTTTGAAATGGATGTGGTCTTTGGAAAAATGCTGTTCTATAATTATTATCTACACTCTCAAATTACTATTTTGTTTATTTTCTACACTATAAACGACATATGGTAACAAAAAAGCAAACTTGAGCAGAAAAGGCTGGTAAGACAACTAAGTCTTCTTTTTCTGTTTCAAAAAAAACAACAACGAAGAAAACTGAAGCAAAAACAACAAAGGCTTCAGTAACATCAGAAGTAAAAACTTCAAAAACGAATACTCCTATCAAGGCGAGTGCTTCTTTGCTTCCTCCTCATTTGCAGGAACTTTTCAAAGATTACTATCAGCAGGATGGTAGAATCTTCCTTACTCAGCCAAGGAGCTATGGGGAATTGCCTGATCTTCTTGAGCTTCAGAAAAGAGGATATGCTGATTTTGTAAATATCTATCTTGGAAAGCTTTTTTCTGATGTGGAGAATATCTGGGATATTGCTGGAGATAAGCTCTATGTAAACATTTCAGATTTACAGGTTTCTGAACCAATTGAAACCGTAGATACTTGTAGGAAGAAAGAGCTTACCTACTGAGGAATTATCACGGCTAAAGTAAAGCTCGTGGAAAGAATTGAAGATGAGAAAACCAAGAAAGTATCAGAGAAAGTGCTTTTCAATAAGAGAGCAAATATTGGTATTCTTCCTTTGATGACGCCTTCAGCTTCTTACATTATCAATGGAGTTGAAAGAGTGATCATTTCTCAGATCATTAGGTCTTACGGTATCTTTTATGGAAAGAAAGATTTTTGGTATTCTTTCAAGCTTATTCCTGAAAATGGACCTTGGCTTGAAGTAAATGTAGAAAAAACCTGAAATATCGTTGCGAGAATCAATAAATCTAGAAAGTTTCCAATTACCTCTTTGCTTAGAGTGTTCGGTCTAGAAACCGATGAAAGTATTAGAGAAGTGTTTGATGGTATCTTGGAAGAGGAAGATGTTGATTTCATTGATATTACCCTGAAAAAAGACACAACCGTTGATGCGATTTCTGCGGCAGAGCATATTTATGGAAAGCTTAGACCAGGAGAATTGATTGATGCACAGTCAGCTTTGGATTATGTGAAAGGGCAGTTCTTGCTTCCTGAAAGAATCTATGTTGGAAATATTGCAAGGAGAAAGATTAATGCAAAACTCAATCTCAAAAAGCCTTTGAAATCCGCTGAGGCAAATATTTTTGATGGAGCAGATCTTGTAGAAGCGGTGAAATATCTTGTAAATCTCTGTAATCAGAAAAAAGGCTTCTATACTGATGATTCTGATCATCTTTCCAATAAGAGGGTGAGAACAATGGGAGAAATTTTGTATTCTCATTTACAACCTGTAATGAGAAAGTTTGTAAAGAGTGTGAGAGGAAAACTTTCCGTTCTCAATATGGAAAATCCGCTTAAAATCACTGATCTCGTAAACTTCAAGATGATTGATAACTCTATCAAATCATTCTTTGCGACCAGTCAGCTTTCTCAATTTTTAGATCAGATCAATCCACTTTCTGAAATTGAACATAAGAGAAGAATTACTGCTCTTGGACCTGGAGGTTTGAAGAGAGAAACTGCGAAATTTGAGGTGAGAGATGTGCATCCTTCGCATTATGGTAGAATTTGTCCGATTGAAACGCCAGAAGGACAGAATATTGGACTGGTAATTTACCAATCCCTCTATAGTAGAATCAATGATGAAGGGTTTCTTGAGACGCCTGCATTGAAAATTTTTCGTGAAGTAGAACCAAAAGCTGAATCGCTCGTTGGTAGAATCGCTCATCGTGATATTTATGAGCTTGATGCAAAGGGAAATCCTAGCAAGAAAGTGATTATCAAGGAAAATGAAGTGATTGATGAGAAAATTGCTGCAGCACTTGAAAAGTTCTATGGAAAACTCAAAAAACCGATCGCTGTAAAGCCGTTTTTTACTGGAGAAATTGAATATATTTCTCCAGAAATGGATGAAAAATGCGTGATTGCCGATGCGACCACTCCTTTGGATGAACATAACAATATCCTTTCTACGAGAGTTGCAGCAAGACATTTTAGCGAAATGGAGACTTTCCATGTGAACGATATTACGCATATGGATGTGAATTTGAGTCAGATTTTTTCTCCTAATACTTCTTTGATTCCTTTCGTAGATCATAACGATGCGGTGCGTGCTTCTGTAGCGACTAACCAGCAAAGACAGGCACTTCCGCTCCTCAAAAATGATGCTCCACTCGTTGGAACCGGACTTGAGAGAGATATCGTGAGAATGACGCATGCAGTTATTAAAGCTGAAGCTGATGGAGAAGTGATTTATGTGGATGGAGGAAGCGTTAAAGTAAAATATAAAGACGGAACGAAAGAATATCAATTGACAACTTTCGTTAGGTCAAACCATAAAACTTGTATTACTCAGGTGCCTTGTGTAGATTTAGGTCAAAAGGTGAAAAAAGGCGATTTGCTCGCAGAAGGACCTTGTTCTGTAAATGGAGAAATGGCAGTTGGAAAGTCGCTTAGAGTAGCTTTTATGCCATGGAAAGGGTATAACTATGAGGATGCGATTGTAATTTCACAAAGACTGATCAAAGATGACGAATTGACTTCCATCATGATTAACGAATACGAGATTGAGGTTGCAGAAACCAAGCTCGGACCTGAAGAAACAACCAATGATATCCCTGGAGTTGCTATGGCGAAACTAGGAAATCTTGATGAGGAAGGAATTATCAGGATTGGTTCTATCGTGAAAGGAGGAGATTTGCTTATTGGTAAGATTACTCCAAAGGGAGAAGGGGAACTTACTCCAGAGGAAAAGCTGATTCAGGCGATTTTTGGAGATAAGTCCAAGAATGTAAAAGATACTTCGCTCTATATGCCTTCTGGAAGTGAAGGTAAGGTCGTAGATGTGGTGATCCTTGATGCGAAAAAAGGAGATAACCTCATGGCTGGAGTGAGAAAAAAGATCAAAGTTTATGTGGCTTCTACCAGAAAAATTGAAGTCTGAGATAAGCTTGCAGGTAAGCACTGAAATAAGGGTATTGTTGCGATTGTGGTTCCAGAAGAGAATATGCCATATTCAGCAGATGGAAGACCAGTTGATGTGGTGCTTAACTCGTTATGAGTAATTTCTCGTATGAACCTTGGTCAGCTTTTTGAATCTCAGTTAGGTTTGCTTGCCAAAGAACTTGGTGTGAAATTCGCAGTGCCTACCTTTGGTGGATTTGGAGTAGAAGATATTGTAAAACTTGCTCAGAAAGCAGGACTAGAAGATAAGCTTAGAACTACGCTTTATGATGGAGAAACGGGAGAACCGTATGCTCAGCAGGTAACGGTTGGATATATGCATTTGCTCAAGCTTGTACATATGGTGGAGGACAAGATCCATGCGAGATCAGTTGGTCCTTACTCTTTGATTACTCAGCAGCCACTTGGAGGAAAATCCAGACAAGGAGGACAGAGATTTGGAGAGATGGAAGTGTGGGCTTTGGAGGCATACTCTGCAGTATATACTTTACAAGAAATGCTTACGGTGAAATCTGATGATGTGATTGGTAGAAATAAACTCTATGAATCTATTATCAAATCCCAGAAACCAAAAATCTGAGGATTACCAGAATCATTTAATCTTTTGACTTATCTTTTCAAAGGATTGGGTCAGAATATTGTGGCTTTGACTGCTGATGAACTGGAAACGATTCATCAAGAGAGAATGGAAAAAATCAAGAGCCTTTGACTTTCAGGGATTATGACGGCTTCTCTTGAACAAGAGGTAGGTGCTGATGATGAGGCTGACGAGTCTGAAGACAAGGGAGAAATGATTGGAAAAGTCGTTGAAGATCTTGAAGATTTTGGGCAGATTGAGTAATGAGTGTTTGTTATTGCGAGACAAATATAATGAGCTGTGGTAATTCAGAAGGGAAAAACTAGATTGATTTGCTCGCAATGACAGCCGATATCACCTTTTAACTTTTTATAAGCGGTCCTAATGAACAAAACAAAATTTGATGGATTGATGGTAACTCTTGCTTCTATGGAGGAAGTCGCAAAGTGGTCACATGGAGTGGTAGACAATCCAGATACCGTAAACTATAGGACAGGAAAGCCAAAACAAAGTGGACTTTTTTGTGAGTCTATTTTTGGTCCTGTGAAGAACTTTGAATGTAGTTGTGGAAAATATAAAGGAGTCAGATATAAGGGAATCGTCTGTGAAAGATGTGGAGTAGAAGTGACAAGTTCCAGAGAAAGAAGAGTGAGGATGGGACATGTAGATCTCGCCTCTCCAGTTGTGCATGTATGGTATAAAAACTCACCATCTGGAGGTATTCACCAGCTGCTTCAACTTTCAGCTAATGAAATAGATAAAATTCTGACTTTCGTGAAATATGTGGTTGTAAAAGAGGTAGATGAAGTGACCAAAGAGCAGATAAAAGATAAGATCAGTAGTGATTTTGAGGCGACAATGCAAGAACTTGATGAGCTTTTCAAAAAAGAAATCGCTTCAGAGAAAGACAGCAAAAAACTCGCTGAATCAAAGAGATTGTATGAGGAAAATAAAGCTTCTCTTGAAAATGAAGTCGCAAGAGTCAAATCGCTTGTAGCTGATCTTAAGTTTGGAGCGACCGTTTTGGAGTCTGATTATAGAAATATTTTCAGTCAGTTTTCTAAACTAGTTTCTTTCGCTTCTGGACCTGAAGGAATCCTCAAAATGCTTCAAGCTATTGATGTAGAGAAGGAAATCAAAAAGAGAGTAAAAGAGTTCCCATCTATTAGATCAGCTGATCAGAAGAAAAAGGCAATGAGCCTGATTAAACTTTTGATCAATCTCTATGTATCAGGAGTGAAGCCAGAAAATATGATCATCAGAAAGCTTCCTGTGATCCCACCTGACATTAGACCAGTGGTGCAGCTTGATGGTGGAAGATTTGCTTCATCAGATGTGAATCTTTTCTATAGAAGGGTGCTGATGAGAAATATCAGACTCAAGAAAATGATTCAGGTTGGAATGCCTGATATCGTAAAAAAGAATGAAATCAGACTTCTTCAGGAGTCTATCAATAATCTTTTGGTGGGAGAAAAAAATGCCGCTGGTAAAGCAGGAGCAGGAATCAAAGTCTTCAAATCTATTTCTGATATGCTTTCTGGAAAGGAAGGAGTCTTTAGAAAGAACTTGCTTGGAAAGAGAGTGGATTATTCTGGTAGATCAATTATTACCGTAGGTCCAGATTTGAAACTGAGTGAATGTGGGCTTCCGATCTATATTGCAGTAAAGATGTTTACGCCGTTTATTATCGGAAAGCTGATTGAAAAGAAGATCGTTTATACGCCAAAGCAAGCGGAAAAACTCATTAAAGAAGGAAATCCAACCGCTTTGAAATTCCTAGAAGAAGTGATCAAGGACAAATATGTGCTTCTTAACCGTGCACCAACGCTTCATAGACTTTCTATTGAAGCCTTCAAAATCAAGTTGATGCCTGGTAAAACAATCAGACTTCATCCTCTTGTGTGTCCTGCATTTAATGCCGACTTTGATGGTGACCAAATGGCGGTGCATTTGCCTATTTCAGATGAGGCTCAAAAAGAAGCTCGTGAACTTATTGCAGCGGATAAGAATATTATCAAACCAGGTTCTGGAGAGCCAACAATTACGCATTCTCAAGATATGGTGCTTGGAATCTACTTCTTGACTGATTTCTTCAATCCAAAATATCCTGATTACAATACGGAAGAGGAATGGAAAGAAAAAATCTATCCTGTAGCCAGATTTGCTTCTTTTGATGAAGTGATGGCAGCTTTCAGTAATAAACAGGTACAGCTCAAAGATAAAATTGTGGTACTTGATGGTAATGAAGTGCTAGAAACTACGGTAGGAAGAGTGATTTTCAATTCTATTTTGCCAGAGAACTATCCGTATGTAAATAGAAAGATGGGAAATAAGGATCTCAAAAGACTTTTGAGTGAGGTCTTTGATAAATATGATATGGAGACTACGGTAAAGGTTGCTGATGCGATCAAGGATTATGGATTCAAATATTCTACTTTGGCTGCGACTTCTATCAATGTCCTTGATATGAAGGTACCAAAGGAAAAAGAAGATATTTTGAGAGCTGGTGATGTAGGAGCTAATGAGGTCTTGAAATTCTTTTATAAAGGATTTTTCTCTGAGGATGAAAAACATAGATTGATTGTTAAGATTTGGACACTTGTGAAGAAGAATGTAGAAACGAATTTGAAATCTATTATCGGGGCAGGAAATAACCTCTATACGATGATTGATTCTGGAGCGAGAGGTTCTCAAACCCATCTTACTCAGATTTCAGGTATGAAGGGACTAGTTGTGAATCCACAGGGAGAAATTATTGAACTTCCAATTAAGTCTTCTTTCGTAGAAGGATTGAAACCAATTGAATATTTTATTTCAGCTCACTCTGGTCGTAAAGGAAAGGCCGATACTGCTTTGAGAACTGCAGAATCTGGATATTTGACTAGAAAACTCTGTGATGCTTCTCAGGAAATGATCGTGAGGGAAGATGACTGTGGTTCTACAGAGTCTATTCTCTATACCAAAGAAGAATCTGAGATTAAAGGAGAAAAATTCTGATCTTTGATTTATGGTAGAGTATTGGCAGAGGATGTAATGGATTCAAATGGAGCTGTTGTTTTGAGAGCCGGTGAATTAATTACAAAATCAGCTTTGAGCTTGCTTGGAACTTCAAATATTACTGCAATTAGAGTGAGAAGCCCATTGACTTGTCACTGTGTGAGTGGAGTTTGTCAGAAATGTTATGGAATGGATCTTGCTACTAGAAATATGGTAGAAGTAGGAGTTCCTGTTGGAGTAATTGCTGCGCAGTCTATTGGAGAACCGTCTACCCAGCTTACGCTTGATACCTTCCATGAAGGAGGGGTTGCAGGTTCATCAGAGGCATCAGGTATTGATAGGGTGAAACAGCTCTTTGAGGTTAGGCCTCCAAAGAATCCTGCTGGAATTAGTCCATTTGATGGGACGATTTCTTTTGAAGAAACTCCAGAAGGTGGAAGATTTGGAAAGATCAAAGTAACTTCTGAAATGCAAAAGAAAACTTATCTTGTGAAATCAGATTATAAAGTTATTGTTAAAGAAGGAGCAGAACTTGCTAAGGGGGCTGTGTATGCGAGCAAGTGAGCAAGTAAACTCAAAATTAAGGAAGCAGGAAAGGTTCTTGAAGTGAATGAAGATTATATTGTGCTTGGGGTACAGGAGGTCTATACGAAATCGCTTGTTGGACTCGCCCCAAGAAAGACCAAAGTTGGAGATAAAGTCTACAAAGGAGAAATTCTGACAACCGGAGCACTTGATGTGATGGAATATAAGAAAATTGTCGGAGATATTCAGGCTCAGAGATATATTATTACTGAGGCTAAAAGAGTTTATGCTGCTCAAGGACAAGACCTTAACGATAAACATATTGAAGTCGTTGTAAAACAACTTTTCTCTAAAGTCTTTGTTGAGGATGGAGGAGACTCTAGCTTCATTCCATGAACTTATGTGAAATATGAAGAATTTATCAAGGTTAATGTTGAACTCCAAGAACAAGGAAAAAGGCCTGCTCAAGGACAGAGAGTTGCACTTGGATTGACGACCGTTGCCAAGGAAACAGACTCTTGGATGTCGGCAGCTTCTTTTCAGGAGACGATTAGAGTAATGGTTGGAGCTTCACTTAGAGGGGCGATTGATCATTTGTCTGATTTGAAGGCTAATGTGATTATCGGTAGACTCCTTCCTGTTGGAGAGAATTATAGAAATATGAACGGATACTAATCCTTTCACAACAAAAAGAAACCTGATCATTATCGTCAGGTTTTTTTCTTTTTTGTCAGTAGTATTTCAATGGTAAAGGCTTGCTCTTGTTTTTTTTGAGGATTCAGCTATATATAGTTCCGTTTATTTCTAAATTATTTGAATGTTAATCACTTCTCCACAACAAATGCATGAATTTTGAAAGTCCTTGGCGTTTCATTCAAAGATTTTGCTTTTATATTGAGATTTAGGGGCTGGGAAAACGACTTTGATCAAAGGATTTGCTGAGGGGATTGGAATCGCTTCAGAAAAAGTTCAGAGTCCTACGTATGCCTATCTCAATATCTATGATGATAAGCTTTTGCATATTGATATGTATAGACTTGATTCGTTGGAGGAGATGATTGAGAAAGGGATATTGAATCAGATTTCTGAATTTGAGTGGATTGTGATTGAATGGCCCAAACGAGAAGATCAGCTGGATTTACAGGACTTTTTGTCAATAAAGATCGAAAAAATTTCTGCAGATACAAGGGAGCTTATAATTTTTTAAGAAAAATCTATATCTTTTACAAGAGGGGCTTAATTTTGGCTTAGAAAAAAAGAAAAAATCTAATCTTTCTTTTTATTCATATCTATTCCTAAAGAATGAAGTGGCTTCTTTAGATGGTTTGAGTAAATTTTCTGTGAAGAAGCAGGTTCTTTTGATATTTTAGGAGGAATATATGGTCGTATTTTTGTTTTCCTTTCTTTGTTGTTAAATGAAAAAAAGTTTCAGATTTTTTGCTTTTTTAAATTTTTGCAGTATAATTAGTCTGTTTAATGAACATATTATTGATATGGAAACTGCAGAATTTAAGGCACAATTACAGCAAGCTATTCTGAGATCAGATATCGTGAAGATTTTTGATAATCTTTTGACGATTGCTGTAGAAGAAGGTGCCTCAGATATCCATATTGAACCACTAGAAAATTATTCAAGGATTAGACTTAGAATTGATGGAGTTTTACAGGAGCTGATCCAGTATCCTCGTTCTCTGCATGAGTCAGTGATTTCTAAATTTAAAATTGAATCCTGACAGATGAGGCCAGATGAAAAGAGACTTCCTCAGGATGCGAGAGTTTCGAGTATTACTCAGACTAATAAAGAAATTGATCTTCGTGCAAATACTTTACCAACGGTGTGGGGAGAGAAGCTCGTAATGCGTATTGTGGATAAATCTAAATCTATTCCTGCTCTTAATCAATTGGGAATTGTGGGATCTAATAAAGTTTCTATCGAAAAGCATCTTCAAGATCCGAATGGAATTTTGCTCAATACGGGGCCAACAGGTTCTGGAAAAACGACAACACTTTATGCCGCTCTTGATGAAATTAACGATATTGAGAGAAATATTATTACGTATGAAGATCCAGTAGAAAACAAAATGGCAGGACTCAATCAATCTCAAGTGAGAGCTGATATTGGATATACTTTCCTTTCAGGATTGAGATCTGCATTGAGACAGGATCCGGATGTGATCATGGTGGGGGAAATCCGTGATAGAGAGACACTTGAAATGGCAATGGAATCAGCGATGACAGGGCACTTGGTATTTTCAACAATCCATACGAATTCAGCAGTAGAAACTTTGACGAGAGCTTTTAATCTTGGAGCGAAGCCTTTTATGGTTGCTGGAACGTTCAATTTGGTAATTGCTCAAAGACTTTGTAGGAAAGTGTGTGCTCATTGTGCAACAAAAATTAAGGTTTCAACTGATCCGAAATATCTCAATGCTTTGGAAACCTTTAAAGAGTTTGATAGAACAGCCTTGAGAGATGAGCTCGTTAGTAGAGGAATTACTGGTCAGCAGTGGAACGATTTTATTAAAGAAGGAATTATAACGGTAGGAACGGGAAAAGATCCAAAAAGCTGAGAAGTTTGTTCGGTTTGTGGAGGTTCTGGATATAAGGGAAGAGTCGGAGTGTATGAATTGATGGACTATACTGATGATATAAAAAGTTTAATTCTTGATGGGAAATCAGCTTTTGATATTTGACATTATGCCTTAGCAAAGGGAATGATTGATCTGGAAAGAGATGGAATTTTTAAAATTATTCATGGAAATTTGACCTTGGATGAGCTTTATAGGTTTGTAAGGATGAGAAATAAGAAATAAACTTTAGCTACTATAAAACAAAAAATGAAAAAAACCTGATTTGATGCGATTGTTCAGCAGTTTAGTAAACCTACATTAAAGCAAAAGGTAAATTTTTTCAGACTTTTGGCGGTTTCTCAGAATGCAGGACTAGGAATCAGAGAATCTCTTGTTTCTATTAATAAATCAGAGACTCATAAGGGGTTTAAGGAGATGATTGATGAGATGGTGATTGCTTTGACTGAAGGTGCATCTCTTGCAGAGGCTTTGCAAGAGTATGATTATTTTTTTGGTTCTGATGAAATTGAGCTTGTGAGATCAGCACAAGTAACTGGTAATATGGCGCAGGTTCTTGCTCAGCTTGCAGATGAACTTGAAAATACTCAGGAAATTCAACAAAAAATTTCAAAAGCAATGACTTATCCTACGATTGTCCTTTGTATGGCTGTCGGAGCTGTAGTAGTTATTCTTTTGTATGTGATGCCTGGAATTGTAGAGATGTTTTGAGATCCTGAAAAATTGCCATGAATTACCAAGTTTATGATGGGAGTATCAGATTTTATTAAAAATAACTGGGCTGTCCTTTTGTGAAGCATTGTTTCGCTTGTGGTTGGATATAAAATTTTGTATGCTAAGGTTCTACTTTTTAAAATTTTTATTGATACCCTTTTTACTAAAGTTCCTGTCGTAGGAGCAGTCGTAAAAACTTTTTATATGTATAGGTTTTCTAACCTTTTATCTCAATTTTATGAAGCATGAGTAAGTCCTGTGGTTTCTTTGAAGCTTTTGGGGAATATTTTTGATAACTTTCTTTATAAAAAGAAGATGGTTGATGTAAAATCGGATTTGGAGTCTGGTTTTACCCTTTATGAATCGCTTGTTTCTTCCACACTTTTTGATCCGATCTTGATCCAGATTATTAATGTGTGAGAAAACACAGGATCACTTACAACAGTTTTAGGAAAAATGTCTAATTTTTATCGTAATTCTTTTAAGAACTCAATTGATGTTGCGATGTCAATGATTGAACCAATTTTGATGATGTTCGTGGCGGCAATTGTAGGGACGATTGTGGGATCTATCTTTTTGCCGATGGCGAGCATGATGGAACAGGTTCAGAATATGTAGTTGGATTTTAGCTTATGAAGCGAGGAGTGTCATGAAGAAATTATTTATGTTGTTTGGAAGCTTATTGTTTGCTAGCTTTTGATTTGCTTCTGCGCATTTGGATGGTATTATTCAGCTTCATTTGAAATATGCAAATTTTAAGTCTTCTGTAGTTTTGAAAAAAGAATCTCTTGTTATAGAAGAAAAGACTTCTGATTTGTGGGATTTGCTTTCTCAGTCAGACAATTTTCAGAAAATAGATATTGTCCACCTTTTGGAAGCTGATCAAAGAGAAAAAAACTTAGAACAGTATCTCAATAATGGAGATCATTTACTTGCTTGACTAAGGTTACAGCAGTCTTCTTTGGAGTCTGAGTTACAAAAAATTCAGAATCAGAGTTTGATTTGTCAAAATACTTTATCTTCAGCGAATGATCTTTTTGCTATCAGTCTTCAAAATGTTCATGAAGAAGGGTTTTATCGTGCGGTAGAACAGGCAAAATTAGCTAGATCATGTTTATGAGAACAAAGAGTAATGGAGCGTGCGATTCAGACACTTATTGCGAAAGTGAAATTGAATCAGAATACTGTTTCTCCTAGAATAATCTATCTTAAAAATAATAAAGAATTAATTATTAAGCATTATGATATTCTCAAACCTTCATTATTAGCAGAGTTATATAAAATTTCAGTGATGTTAGAGCATAAATAATTTCCCAGATATTCTTATTTCTTCTTGATTTCCTTTGATAAAACACTACTTTTATGATGTTTTTTAAATTTTAGAGGTATAGATGTCTATTTTGTTTCAAGTATTGAGAGGACTCTTCTATTTTTTTACTTTCCTTATGGGTGTTTTACTTGTGAGGGGAGATATTATTTTTTGAACCGAAATCTTCAAGGTGATTAAGGAAATTTTTATGCCATGATATTTGATATTTTGTGGAATTATGGTGGGGTATTTGATTGCTTTACTTTGGCAGGGGAAAACGCCATGATCTGGAGATCTTGTTATAAAAGAAACGATCTTTAAGAAGTCTTTTATTGTTGGCGTGGGAATAGGATTGGTTTTAGCTGTTTGTTACATATTGTTTTAATGAGTTTTTTAAAAAAAATCTGATTTCTTTCTTTTATGAGTGGAGTTTTGTTTATGTTTTCTGCTTGTTCAGATAGCTCTCGTCTTCATTTGGAAACAGAAAGTTTCTCTTGGACTCCAAAATTGAAGGTAGCTTTTCAAGAACAGCCCATTGTAGTGGGAGATGACTTAGTTTATCAAGAAATTTGAGAAAATGATTCCGGTCTTGATACCTTAGTCTTTGCTAGTGAAATCAATCAGGAATCAAATTTAGCTTCGTATGTTCAAAATGCCGTAAATCAGCTTAAAGTTGATGGGTATAGTCTTTCTAGAGAGAAAACTAAGAAGACTGTAATAAAAGGAAGATTAGCTTCTCATCCAGCTATTCTGAAAACTTATCGTATCGGATATCAGGATTCGTCTTTAGAGGTTTCTCAGCTTTTTATTGAACAGGGAAATTCGGTTTTGATGCTTTCTTATGCAAGTGATGATCAAGATCATACGAAAGTATTTAGTCAAGAATTGTCTTCTCTCCATTTGAATTATTAGTGCTTTTATTTATTTGAGTCTATGATAATGACTAATCCTACCTCAATTTCTTTTACAATTCCTAGTATTGATGGGTGAATGGTGCCTACCCATCCTGATGATTTTTCTCGTCAACAAAGACAGAAATTAGATCGCCTTGTTAATGCTCCGAGTTCTCTTTCTTGATGGGCTCTGTTAGGGAAAATAGCTTTAGGTTTGATGATTTGAGCATTAATGGCGGTTCTGCTTTTTGTGCTTTTTGGAGCAGTGGGGTCCTTGATGGGAACAAGTATTCCGGAAACTACAGGTTTAGGTGCTGTAGCTCATCAGCATGAACTTTCTTGGCTGATTAATCTTTTCTTGGGCTTTTTAGTAAGTTTTGTCGGAAATTTATTACTTATTACTGCTTATGGGTTCTTTTTTTCTCAAAAATATCTCCAAATATGAAAGACGATCTGACTTTTGCTTTTAACTAATGCAATTCTTTCTGTTGGAATGGTTGCATTATTCCTTATTTTCCAGTCTACTCAGAATGCTCCTGTTGTCCTTTTTGTTTTGTACGTTGCACTCTCTCTTTTTCTTTCTTTTTCTCAGATTGAATTCGTAGTTAATCCTAATTATGCTGCATCTGCTTTGATGGGAAATGCCTTAGGATTGTGTATTGTTTTTATTGTTCTTTGAGGATTTTGAAGTTCTTCTTTGGCAACAAATGTGAATACTAATGATGCTCAGAAATTGATGCTTTTGACTCCGCTTCTTTCTTTCCCATTAATGATTTTTGGTCAGGGACTTCGAGAGATTATTTATGTGAAGATGTATGAAAATGGGGCAAATCCTTTTTATCTTGCTTCTAAGGCAGAATTGGATACTCAAACACTTTTGGAGCATCAACAGGAAGAATTATCTCAAGAGTCGGTAAATGTAGAATTATAAAAAAATGGAATTTATTTCTTTTCTAGTCTTTCTTTAATGATTAAAAACTTCTGAATCTATGCTTTTGTGTCGTTGATAAAGTCTATTTTTGGACTTGTTATTTTGCTTGTTGATGCTTTAGCAATTTCAGTCAAAGAAGATACGGCAGTGGCTTTAGTGCTTGGTTTGGTCGGAGTTTTTCTTTTTTTCCGAGGGATTAGTTATTTTGTTTTTTATTGGACTCAATGGCTTTTTTGTACTAAAGTTCAGAAAGAAAGGATGCGGAAAGATGCTTATAAATGTTCTTTTTTATTCTGACTTTTTTCTCTGATTAATGTTTTGCTTTTGATTGCAAATTTTTGGTCAAAATGGTTAGGTTTGCTGTGTGTAGGATTCTTTATTTTGATGCAGTACGTGATTTTTACTGATCCAAAGAGGAAAGATGATGCAAGAACTTCAGCATAAAATAGAGCAAGCACTCCAAACGGTTTATGATCCAGATTTTCCAGTTGTAGATATTTATACTTTGGGATTAATTTATCAGGTTATTGTAGATGAAGAGGATCATAAGGTGCGTATTGTAATGTCTTTTACAACGCCTGCTTGTCCGATGGCGGATTTTTTGATTACAAGTGTAAAAAATGCAACTTTATTAGTAGTTCCTGAGTTTGAAGTAGAGGTCGAGGTGACTTTTGATCCGATGTGGAGTCCTAGTATGATTAGAGATGCAGATTTGCAAAGAATGTTTGAATAGTTTTATCATGACGAATTTATGAATAATGAAGTGAATTGTAGATATTTCTTCGGATAAGATCACACTTTATGGGGCAGAAGAGCCAATTTTTTTGGAAAGGAATGGCGTGGATGTCGAACTTTGAAAAACGTTAGTTGAGCGAGATAGAAGAGTAAATCTTTCAGAATGTTTAGTGCTTAATTGACCTGGTGGATTCACAAATTTGAGGGTAGGAACTTTGGCTTTAAATCTTCTGAAAACCTTAAAGGAGAATCAGCTTTCTTTTTTTACACTTTCTAAACTTGAGCTTTATTATAAATTTTATCAAAAGGGGTGGATTGGCCGTTATATTGCTGTGTATATTGGTCAGAGATTGAACGTCTGGCTTTGGGATTTACAGGAAAATGTTTTGATTGCTACGGTAAAAAAGGCTGAGCTTTTGCTTTTGCAGGAGAAATATGGTTGGCTTTTTGTAGATCAAACTTATGAAAGTGAATATTTTGATCAGGGAATGTCTCAGCTTCACTATACCTTTGATGAAGATGGGTGTAAATTCCTCTTTTGAGGAGAAGAGAGGATTTTGTCTTGGGATGAATTGATTTTTCATCCTGTAGAAAAGCTAGAGCCAAACTATATGATTGAACCGAATGTAAGCTAAAATCAGAATTTTTATTTTTTTGTTTTATAGAAAATGATGAAAACTGCACATGCTCTTTGAATTGATCGATGAAGTAAATATATTGGATTAGCCTATACACCTGTTGAAAATTCTGATATTGTTTTTCCTATTGGTTATATTATGAATGATGAGATGACCTATTATTATATTGCAGATCTTATCCAGAGGTATCACATTAGAAAGATTGTTTTAGGACGACCAAGTAGGCAAAAGGATATTCAGGAGAAGATTTCTAAATTTATGCAATCGCTTAATTATATTATAGAAAATCAGAGAATAGAAATTTTAACCGTAGAGGAGGATTATACGAGTGTGCAATCTGGGGAGATTATTTCTGATTTCAAAAAGAATGCGACGACAGATACGATCAGTGCAATGTTGATTTTAGAGAGATGGAAGAAGGGGTTATAATTTAATAGAAATTTTATTTTTTTATATAAAAAATTGATTTTCTCTTGACAATTATTTATAAAATAAATATATTCGTATTGCAATATGTAATCATAAACCTTATAAAAATAAAAGAACATGAAAAAAAATATTTTAGAATTGTGGGTACTTTTCGTACTTTTTGTTCTACTTTTTACAGTAGGCTGTTCTCTTTTTCTTGTTTTAGGTATTTTGCCTAAAATTTTTGGAGGGATATTGGTTTTGGTCAGTGCATTTATTTCTATTCTCTCTTGTGAGGGACTGAAAAAACTAACTGAAATTAATCCAGTCCTCATGGGAAGTACTTTTCTTCTCTTCTTTATTATCGCTTTTTTAGGAGAGGTATTATTAAAACAAAGTTTGTTTTGGACTATCTTCTTTTTTGTATTTTTATTATACATGGCGGTATTTCTTTTGATCGCAAATTCTTATCTCCAAATTAAGAGATAAGAAAATATTACTACTTAGAACTCTGACTGATTCTTTTAGTTAGAGTTTTTTTAGAAAGTTTGTGAGCTCTCAGATAGTTACTTCTTTCCCGTTAATTCAAATGAGGTTAGACTGTCGTATTTTTCTTTCTAGAAAATCGAGAATCACTATTCAGATTTCTTTTTCTTGGGATAGAGAAATAAGTTGTTTTAAGAGTTTATCTTCTTCCTCAGAAAAAGAGGCTGCCAGAAAAAATGTTTCAAAATTTTCTAGTTCGTTTTTATAAGTTTTTACAAGTGTTTCATTGGCACTTTGGATACAAATTCCATCTTCAGTAATAAGTGGATTGCATTCTTTATTTTTTTGTCCATCGTAGAGAACCTCAGCTTCATTATTTAGGTATTTGGTGATAAGTTTGAGATGCTGATGATCTGCAAGGTGGAGCTGGCGATACTCTTGTTTTGCAAGTTTGTTTGCTAGAGTTTCATGTTCTTCTTTTTTAAGAAGATATAAATTTTCGTAGCTATCATATGGTTTTTTTACGGTAAAAATAATGCACTTTTTAAGTTCTTTGGTAATGAAATTTACTGGGAAAGAAGAAAATTCAGATTTTTTTTGTTCGTTTTTGCTAATTTCAAAGGCTTGTGTTATGAGCTCAATTTTTTCACTATCGGTTTCTAAAATGAGTACAATATCTTTATCCTCTAAGGGGTCTGCTTCTACAAAACTTACTGGAGCAATGTTTTCTGGGCAGATTGCTTTTTTTTGTTGTTTTTTTATGTATTCTAATACAGAAAAACTTGTTTGTGTTTGATCGAATACGATTTCATCGTAGGATTTTTGAGTTTCTTGCCAATTATTTTTTTGATTGAAAATACTTTGTTCTCCTATGAGTGTTCCAAATCTTATTTTCTCGTAATTGTCTACAAATAGCTCTAGCTCTTCAGCGGTTTGTAGGGCCTTTTCAAGAGAAATTTCTGGTATTGTGAGGTGGATAAGTATTCTTTGTTTGAGTGGGATGTGTTTAATTAAAAGTTGAAGGAAATGTTTTGCATCCAAAAGTGGTAAAATGATATGAAGCACTGATTTTTCTTTTTCTAGATGAGCAATAAGCTCTTTCCAAAACGGATTATTATCGGTTCCTTGTTCTAAAAAGGATAAAAGCTGTTTTTTGTCTGGAATTATTTTTTCTCCGATTCCTATTTCTCTCAACAAAAGTTTAGGATTCTCTCGTTCTTCATCAACGTCTATTAAATAGCTTGAATTCAAATCCAATGATTCAAACAATCAGCTTCTATTTTTTTGCTTGTGAAAAAATGGATTTAGGACAAAAAAAACATTTTTTTGATACATATTCAAGACTTAAGGTGTAAAGCTTGTTTTTTAAAAAAGTATAAGAATATGAGTGATGATGTCAAGAATCAACTTTTTACCTTTTTGTATAGCGGATATTCTCTGCTAAAAGTTTGTTAAAATTTGCAAAAGATATGTAAAAAAAGTATAATAAATCTGATTTATTCAAATAAAAATAAAAAGATGGATACTTCAGAAAAATTTTTGCAGCAAAATGTTAATGTTTGATCCGGGGCTCTTCATCTTAACGATGATATTAAGATTCAAGAACTTTTAAAAGAGCAGGAAAAATTACAGCAACTCTATAATGAAGTGGTTGCTTATATTCAACAACATCCTCAGATGCCAACTGAGGAAATGATTAAGTATCAAACTCAACTCAAACAACTGAGTGAATATTATCAAAAGAACCAAGAAAAACTGAAAACTTTGTGATATTCTCGTGTTCAAGTAAATAAGAACGTTGTGATAAAAAATTGAGCAAAGAGGAATTTGTCTTTAAAGACTATTTTTTTTGGGTGTGCAGGATTGATTGGTCTTTTTGTTTTGGGGTTGAGTATCCTATCTTTTTATCTTGCGAATAATCCAGAGAAACTCTGAGGTTTTTGAACGCTTGGGATTCAACCTGCAGTAGCAAAGTCTATTTTGCAAGGATTGAGTTTGACAATTATGCTTGTTATCCTTGGTCTATGAATTATAATTTTGATTCTTAATGCTTATAAATCTTTTACACTCAAGGATAGACCAAAAGGTCGATATTATGCAGGAATGATTTTATGAGTTATTATTTTATCAATTGGCCTTTGAGCTGGTGCTTCTTTGCTCGATAAGGTAAGTAAGATTGATGTTGTTTCTCTTGCAAATCCAAATGATATTGTTGCTATGTATATGAATGTGAATGATTCTAAGGGAAACCCTGAAAATTTTCTTATTGATGAAAGCTTTCCACTTATTGCCCCTGTAAATGTTCCTGTGAGTTTAACGACAACGAATTTTGATAGATTTATTAATGATCAGCTTGGAGGAAGTGATATTTGAAATTTACAGCTTGATTGTGGAAATGGTCAGATTTTATCTTATAATGAAAAGACCAGATTTTTTGAAGGAGCTTGTTTTTATACGAGAAAAAATGATTATCCTATTGCACTTATCGTAGGACATACGATTAGAAGTACTAATAAAAAGGAAATAACAACTTTTCAGATAAAAACGTTAAGAGTCTGATCAGAACTTAAAATTCAGTGAATTGATAAACAACTTAGTTGAGGACAGAATGAGCTTGTTGTTTGACCATTGCCTTCTCAAGTAGAGTTTAAAGCAGATCAGGTCTTTAGAGATTTTAATCTTAAAAATTATACCATTGAATGGGATGGGGATAATGATGGTATTGTTGACAAAAAAGATGATTCAACCTTCGTTTTTAATTATGATGTTTCTAAAGTTTATTATCCAAAGGTACGTTTTCCTGGATTTACAGATAAATATTATACTTTTCCTCTTAGGGTAGAGCAGTCGGGTATTCCTGTCTGTAAAATAGCTCTTGAACAGCAAAAAGTAAATGATTATTTAATTTCAGCTTCATTTTTTGATGGAACAGAGAGATTTGTTTGAGATTATTCTTTTGTTTTTTATGATAAGGCAACTGGGAAAATAATTGATGAAATCCATGATATAGATAATGGTATGCGTTTTAATTATCGTTTTCCAGGGAAATGAAACTATCTTATTAAGATGAATTTTATTACTACTGACAATAAAAAGTGAACTTGTCAGATAGAGGCTCAACTTATGGATAAAGCTTCTTTTAATGTTCTCTATGAGCTTTCTGCTTCATCTCCAAATGATATGACTTATAGAAAGCTAGATACCAATAAGATTGTACAGCAAAGAGAGATTCATCTCTCTGAAATTCCTACAAAACTAAAATTGAAACTTCTAAAAATTGAACCTAAAACGTTTAATACTAAAATAAATGTTTATCTTGATGAGAAACCCGTAATTTTTACTACGGAAGGAGAATATCTTTTTGATATTCAGGATACTAAAGAACATAAAATAAAAATTCAGATTCAAGATAAGGTTCGTGGTCTTGACTATGAAGAACTCCTTACTACTAAAATTGGTTTAGATGATATTATTTGAAAATTACAGGTGCTCTGAGAAAGTATCGGATTTGAACCGTTTGAAGTGAGTTTAGATGCTTCTTCTTCAAGACTCAATGATACGAATGATCAGATTACCTATTTTTCCTGGGATTTCTGAGATGGCCAGCAACAGCAGAAAGTCTCAAACGGAGTTATTAAGCATAAATATCGCTTTGACTATAAGAATAACAATGGAACTTTTACTCCACAAGTAACTATTTATACCCAGAAAGGACGTTCTATTACAGTTGCGTCAAATACTTCAGTTGTTGTTAAAAAGCAGTTAATTAAACTTGATATTTCTTCTCCGTCTCATCCTACACAGGAAGCTAAAATATGAGATGTAGTTAATTTTTCTTTGGATTTTAATTGACTTCCCAAGAAAATATCCTGGGATTTTTGAGATGGGCAACTCCCTCTTGAGTGTGAAGGAAGAACCTGTACAGATATGACAAAATCTTGGTCAGATAAGTGATCTTATATTATAAAAGTAAAGATGGATTTTGAAGATCAACAGTCTGTAGAACAAACTATGGAGTTTAGAATTAGAGGATAATAAAAAGAGCTCAACTAAGAGCTCTTATTTTTTAATTATTGTAGTTCAAATGAGATAAGTTGACTACCTCCGAAAAGACTATTTTGGAAGAGCTGAGTCAGTACGGATTCAGCTTGTTCTTTTGCTTGAGGTGTCGTTAGTAGTTTTAATATCCCATAATATTGTGCAAGAATAAGTCTTTCATCTTGAGAGAGATTTATAATATTAGGCTGTTTCCCAGATGCAACTTCTTTGAGGAGTAGATTGAGCTTTTTTTCGTCTACTTGTTTTCCGAGGATGTTTGCAATATCTCATAGCCCTTGATCACTCATAAGTCTTGTTTGAAAGAGTGTGAAGAGTTTCATTAATAACTCTTGGTCATTTGTAAAGAATTTAGCAACTGCTATCTTTGCTCTAAGAAGAATAAGATCTTCTGCATTTAGATTTCAGAAAACTTTTTGGAGTTCTTCATCTGTTAGGTTAAATGCGTATTTTGCTCAGAGATTATTCGTGAATATGAGTTTGAGATATCCTTCTTGAGCCATTTTTACCAGCATTGTGATGGCTCCATGCGTTTCGATATGTTTTTCATCGGCTGTTAATCTTGCAAAGAATCTATGGAATAAACTCTCGTTTCCTTCTCCAACTCTTCCTACTGTTCCAATGTTTGGATCAATGATGAGGTATTTTAGTTTCTCATTTTTTAATCTCTGATAAGATCTACAGCTATTAAAGTCTGACATTTCTTCTCGGAGTCGAGTTAACATTCCATCACTAATCAGATTTTTCTGGTTATCTAGGAAGTATTGAATATAAGTTCCTGCAATTAATACTCCTTCTTCATCTGCCCTATTTTTTACTGCATCAAGAAAAGGTTGATACTGTCCAAACTGAAGATTGAAAATTTCTTGGGCACTATATTTATAGGTTTGTTTTGTCGTAAATTCGAGATTTTCAGATATCCATTGTTTTTCTCCAACATTGGATTTATAATGTTCAAATGGTCCTTCACTAGCTTGAGAGGCGATCCTTGCAAAATTCAAGAAAGCTTGAATTCCCATATAGAAGGCAAATATTCCGATAAGCCAACTGTATCGAGTATTCAGATTTTTATTTTCTTTTGATTCCCATTCTTGAAAGAAGGCAATTGTTGTCAAGATAGACCAGACAATAAGACCTAATCCATATCGAACAATTCCTCCACCAATAGCCCATCGAATTGCCCATCAGATGAATGTTCCAAAACTAAGGAAGAGAAGTTGTTTTTGTTTCTTATTATAAGTTAATATAGCATAGAGTAATCCGCCAACCATCAAAACAAATACACAAAGCCAGATTAGTCCAATATCAGTATAATAACTACTAAGATTTTGGAGCGATCGATTGAAAACAATATTTAATGGAACAATATATCTATAAGGAATGAAAACACTTGTATCGTTTGTTTGAATACTATGTTCTTGATAGTAGGTTTCCAATGCTGTTCGTTCATCTCTTAGATCTTTTCCTTTCTCATTTGCTTCTAAAAGGGCTGTTGCAAGTATTTTTGCATTCCCTTCGTTTGAAAGTTTAGCAATTAGATTTTTAAATTCAGAGAGTTTTTGTTTTTTTATGATTTCATGGTTTTTGCAGAGGAGTACTCCATCATGATCCCGTCCAAAACAAGCATTATTTTTTCGGAAGATGATTTTTAATAGTAATCCTCCCATTCATGTTTTTTTAAATTCTCTTCGATTGTAACCGACATATCTTCCAATATCCTCACTTATTGCACTTCCCCGTGCTTTTTGTTTCGTACTATTAAGCTCTTCAGTGGTATTTTCTTCTTTTAAACATTGTTCATACGTAAGGTCTTTTGTAGATTCAAGTAATGTAGTTGTATCAATGGCTGATTGAGTTTCAAGTGTTGTTGTTCCTGTTGCCTGAGCAAGGAAAAGCATCGGTTTTGATTCAGTTTTTTCTGTTTTTTTATTCTGAGAAGCTTGTCAGAGAAGCGTAGACCTTACAAAGGTTCAAAGCTGAAAATTTCCATTAATAAGATTCAAAGTTGCGATCCATGGTCCTTTAAATATGAAAAGACCTGTAACTAAGGTTAGTCCCCAAATCACAAGATGTTTGAAGCCTTTGCTAAATTGTTCACTTCTCCAAATGATTCCACGAATTCCACCAATAACAGTAATCATTACTCCTATAATAAAAATTAGTTTTCCAAGTGCTGGATCTATAAATGCTGCAGTAAAGAGTGGTTGAACAACTCCCATCATCCCGAGGATAACGATTCCTACTCCGATGAGAGTTGTGGTATTGAGCCAAAATCCTACAAGTAAGAGAGCGAAGATTACGGTGTCAATAAATGCAGTTGGTTTTGCCATTACTGCAAAGGCAAAGAAAAGTCCAGAGAGAATTAGATATTTTAAACTTTGTTTACTGTCAGTATGAATTCCTTTCTTTTGGAAATGGTTGAAAAAGATTAATCCTCCGAGGAGAGCAAGGGTGGTTAAAGCGAGGACTCCCATATCTGTTTTATTGTCTACAAATACGAGAAAGGCTCCCATTCCACTTGTTAATCGAAGGAGAAGAAGTCCCCATCCTAAAAGAAATGAAGTCTGACTTCTATCTTCATTTTCACTTTTCCTATTAAAAGTAAGTAATGCTTCTTTGATTACTCCGAGTCCGAAAATGAGTACTAACACTCCACTAAAGGCATTCAGATTTATTGCTACAGTGTCTTTTGCTATATTTAAAATCTTTGTAACTGGAGCCCAAAGTCAGAAAAAGAATGCAATAAAACCATGCCAAAGATAAGGCATTCCTCCTGCTGGACCTAAGTTTCCTCGGAGGATTCAAGCATTTTCAGCAATAACTTTTGGGGTATACATATATTCATGGTTTGCATCCCAAGCTGTAGAATATGGAATATAAGAGTGAGAAAAATTGAAGAAATAGTATGCAAAAGAAAGAAGAAGTAATGCCATAAAAATCCATCAGAATTTTGAATTTTTTCTTTCTATTTTCCAGCTTTCTAAACAAGCAAGTAAATTCTCTTCGTGAATCTTTAAATGTTTTTTTTCAAATCGAGCTAGAACAAGAAGTCCTACAAAAATAAATCGTAGTATTGCATTATAAAAAAGATGGGTTCCCATAAGGATTTGCATTAAAATCAGAAAAGTTACAAGTCCAAATCCGAAGGTTAAAAGGCTTTCCTGCCATCTTATTTCTTGAAAAAGTTTTAGTTTTCTTGTGATCCAGCTTCCTCCTGCCATCATAGCAACGATAAATGCTATAGCCAAGCCGTAGAGTAAGAACGTATTGAAAAGGAGTGGTATGATAGCAAATAATGTTATCAAACTTTTGGTAAATATTCCGTGGAGTACGACAAAGGCTCCTAATCCAGCTCCTATTCCGAGAACCAGTCTTTTGAAGCTTAGCTTTGTTTTGCTGGTAATGAAGGTCAATGGAAGGTATGCAGATCCGATTGCTCCGCAAATTAACGCTAGATTTTTCCAAGAAAAGATCATTGCTAAATAATAGCTGTGATTACTTCCAAAACTTACCATTCCTTCGATCCCTACGACAACGAGGAGTGCAAGTAAAATGATCATCACGATCTTTTTTATTTTCATGAGTATTACAAAAAGATAAAAGAAGTCTCAATTCTTATACTGTTTTGAGAAAACTTTTCAAGTAAGAATTCCTATCCGATGTATTCAAAACGAGGAACTTTTTTATCATCAATTTCAATAGTTTCTACGAAGAGATCGTAGGGTCTTGCTCTAAGCTGTTCTGTTTTTGTTTCTTCAGAATCTTCACAATTTCTGTAGATAACGAGTGGTTCTTGTGTTTCACTATGGAGCGCAATTCCTAATACTTCACAATGCTTCCCCTTGTAATGTCTGTATTTTCCGAGAGCTAAGTTTTCCATTATATTATTGATAAAATATAAAAATTATCTATTTGTTAAAAAGTTTGTGAATCAACCATTCTTCAATATTAATAATTGGAGCAAAAATCCGTTTTTCAATCTTTTTAAAACAGAAAGAAAGTGATAAGATAAGTGGTACTAAAATTCCCATAATCGTTCCAGCGAGAATATCTGTTGTCCAATGTACTGTCGTCCCAATTCTACAAAATCCTGTTATTATCGCAAAGATAAATAAAAATCCTGACCAGATTTTTAATTTTTTATTATGGTATTTTTGAGCAATGAGCCAGCTTGCCATTGCAATTGAAAAGGTTACGACAGCATGATCTGAAGGAAATGAAGTAGTAGGTAAGAATTGATGAAGTATGGTTTCTTGATCAAGGTTCTGAATTCAGAATTCATAGATTGGCCTTTGCTTATCAAAAAATTGCTGGGAAAGGATATTCATCACTACAGAAAAGAAACAGGCAAAAAATATAAATAAAGCCTCTTTTTTTGATTGAAGATCTTTTTTTCGGATTCCGTAGAGATACAGTGCTGTTAAGAAAATTGGATATACAAAAACGAAAATATCAGCTCCGATAGGATAGAAATTTCCAAGTCGCGGATAGCGTTCTCCAAGTTCAACGATACGAAGTAAAATCTCATACCCTCGACGAGGTTCGGTCATTAGAATTTTGAACATTATTTTTTACTATTGAAGTAAAGACATATCTTTTGTAGCTGACATTCAGTACATTTTGGCTTTCTTGCCGTGCAGTAATACCTTCAAAAAAGAATTATACAATGATGAGCAATTTGCTTATATTTATTTGGTATAACAGTTTCAAGGAGTTTTGATGTTTGTAGTGGTGTTTTTGTTTGTACGATTCCAAGTCTATTACAGATTCTATGGACATGGGTATCTACCGCAATTACTGGCTTTTTGTAGAGAACATGAAGCACAACTTTTGCGGTTTTTTCTCAGACTCCAGGGAGTTTTATGAGTTCGGATGTAGTTTTTGGGATTTTCCCTTTTTTTGCAAGCAAAAGTTCAGAAGTCTGATAGATATTTTTGGCTTTGCCTTTATAGAGTCCGATGGATTTGATCGCCTGCTCAAAAGCTGGATGTCCTAACTTCAGTACATCTTCCGGCTGTTTAATCGTTTGAAAGAGCGTTGCTGTGACTTTATTGACCTGTTTATCCGTCGTTTGAGCAGAAAGGATCACGGCAACGAGCAGCTGAAAAGGCGTTTCATAGTTGAGCTCAGTATCGGCATTTGGGAAAAGCTGCTCTAAGTAAGAGAAAATAGTTTTGAAATCTGATTTTTTGAGTTCTGTCATCTTTTGGTTGATGGTAAAAGTCTCGTACTTATATGATTTTGATCTTTTTTGTCAAAGGTTAAAATACTTGACATCTCTTATTATTTTAATTATACTTATATTCGTGGATATTTTATTTTTTTCAAGGGTATGTTAACAAGAAATAGGGAATATCTAGGAGAAGTGGTTTCAGATAAGGATCTTATTATTTTTCTTACTGAGCATTTTCGTGATATTAAAAAAGTTCAATGGTCAAATGAAAAAATTCAAAATCAGTTAGGAAGAAGAACTCTTCAAGAAATTTTAGAATCACATGAAACTTGTTATATGGGAAGTTGTGTAGATATGACTTTGTCTTTTTTTAGAAAAATGAAAGAAAAATATCCTTGTTTAAACCTTACTTTGTGATGTGAATTATTAAAACATAAAAAAAGTGGAATCTTATCTCTTCATTTCTTTCTGAAAGATGAGGATAAAAACCAGATTATTGATTTTGTTAGAAATAATCAAGTAGCTCTTTATGAGGGTACATATAGAAATCCATGAAATAGTATTATAGTAGATCAGGTGGCTTTGTTGTCCCTTCCGTGAGATCAAGTAAAAGATACCGATTCACTACTAACTCTTGCTCATAAATTATGAATTCCTTTTTCTGAACAGGATTTTCAACTTTTTTTAAATAAACTCAAGTCAGATAATACTGATCAGGAATTTCAAGATTTTTCAAAAAAAAGATCCTGACTTCATATTACTCTTAATGGAAAGAAAGTAGATCTTTTAAGATCAGAACTCTTTGAAACCCTACAGGATTAAAATCCCTCTTTTCTCACTTGCTCCATCAGTTCTCTTCCTCCAACCGCTTTAATCTGCCCCTGTTCAAGGATCAGAATTTTTTCTAGTGGAAGTTCTTGGAGCATTTCAAAAAGATGCGTGATTACGATAAAGGAGTTTTCCTCGGTATTTACCGCTTTCAAAAGCTCAGCAACCTGCCTCACGGCATTTACATCAAGTCCACTATCTATCTCATCAAGAATGATAACTTTCGGCTTGAGAAGTTTAATCTGAAGGACTTCAATTTTCCTCTTTTCTCCACCGCTAAAGCCGACATTCAAATCCCTCCAGAGAAAAGCTTTTTCAATCTCTAGCTCCGCCATTAGCGGCTCAATAATCTTTTTGAACTCCAAAAAAGTGCTTAGTTTCTCAGCTCTCGCATCATAAATCGTCTTGAGAAACTCAAACAGCTTCACCCCAGGAATCTCAGGAATATTCTGAAAAGTCAGGAAAATCCCAGCTTTATTCCTCTCATCAGGACTCATTTCTGTGAGATTCTGTCCATCAAGAAGGAGTTCGCCTTCGCTGATTTCATATTTAGGATTTCCAGCAAGGGTCATCGCAAGTGAAGACTTCCCAGAGCCATTTTTCCCAAGGATACAGTAGTTTTTTCCTGTTTCAAAGTCAAAAGAAATCTGATTCAGAATTTGTTTTTCTCCGACCTTCACGGAAAGATTTTTGATTTGCAGCATAATTTATTTAAAATAATATGAAGTTCAAAAAGTGTAGAAATATCTGGGAGCTTTTCAAGGAGGAATCGTGTGGTGGTAATCACATCTTTAAGGGAAATACGTATTAAGCATTCCCAAGTTCTCTCGTCAAAATTGCAGTAATTTCTTTTGGATTTGCTTTCCCTTGGGTTTTTTTCATTACTTGTCCGACAAAGAAACCGATCGTGCTGGTTTTTCAACCTTGATATTGTTCTAGGATTGCGGGATTTTCAGCGATTACTTCTTTACAGAAAGCTCTTAGTTCTTCTTCAGAAATTGCTGGTTTATCAAAACCCTTTTCCTTGATGATATCGGAAGCGGAAGCTCCGGTCGCAAGCATTTCTTCCATCACGAGTTTGAGCTGGTTATCAATCAGTTTTCCTTCTTTTGCAATGGTAAAAAATTCCAAAAGCTGATCCTCATCTACAGGAAGCTCGGTGATTTTAACGAAATGAGCGGTCATATAAGCACTAATCTGTCCAGCAATTCGCTTTGCCAAAAGTTTAGGTTCAAAGCCCTTTTCTAGTAGAAGATTGAAAAAATCTAGGGTTGATTTCTCGTTGATGAGTGCGTTGATAAACTCCTTATGAAATCAGAATTCAGACTTCATTTTTTTGATCTGCTCAAAAGGAATGATCAGCTCTGTAGTCTCCACCTTTTGCAAGAGTTCGTCCGAAAGCACCAAAGGTGGCAAATCAGGCTCTGGAAAATATCTATAATCCAAAGCGTCCTCCTTGCTTCTCATCGCAAATGATTGTCCTTTTAGATCATCTCGTCTTCTGGTCTGTTGCTGAATCGTTTCTCCTGATTCTCGGCAGGCTAACTGGCGGATCACTTCGGCGTCAATCGCCCTTTTGATCGCAGAAAAGGAGTTGATATTTTTGAGTTCAACTCTGGTTCCGAGAGGATCAGTTTTTTCTTTTCTGATAGAGATATTTACATCAACTCTCATCTGCCCTTTCTCCATATCGGCATCAGAAAGCTGATTTCGTTTCGCGATTCTCTGGATTTCTTTGGCAAATTCTACCGCTTCTTCAGCACTCGTAAAATCGGGTCCGGTCACGATTTCAATCAAGGGTGTCCCCGCACGATTGAAGTCTAAAAGCATTGCTCCCCCTTGATGAAGGGATTTTGCGGTATCGCACTCCAAATGTGCATCAGTGATTCAGACTTTTTTTTCTTGTTCATAATTATCAAGGAAGAATGCGACTTGTCCATCAACATTGATCGGGCTATAAAGCTGGGTAATCTGGTAGCCCATCGGAAGATCAGGATAGAAATAGGATTTCCTGTCAAAACGAGAGCAGGTATTAAAACGGCAGTTTAGCGCTTTTCCAAGGAGTAAGCCTTTTTCTACGACTTCTGCACTGAGCTGTGGCAAGGCTCCAGGTTGTCAGGTACACACCGGACAGATATTCGTATTTGGCTTATTATGTTCTAGGTTTTGATCGTTTTTACAGCGACAAAAAATTTTGCTCTCACTAGAAAGTTTGAGATGGATTTCTAGTCCAATGGTAATAAGTGGAGTTTGCATTATAGATAAGAAAAAAATGAAAGCTAACAGGAGTATAGCAATTTATGAGGAGAAAACAAAAGATTTTAGTTTTTTCTATGAAAATTGTATTTTATAATACTGTGGTGTCTCGTGGTCTCCGTTCAGTATATAGGAGTTCTTGATTTCCTTCTTGTAAAGCTTGGTTCCCAAAAAGATTTGCAAAAAAATTGTATTTATTTTTCATTACTTGAGTTTCTGATGCCATTGTTTTGAAAAGGTTCTTATTGTTCAGATAGAGATTATGACATTCTGCGAAATCTTCAAAAGGATTTGTCATTCCGTATCCGCTACAGAAGTCCTTTTTTTTCACAGATTGATTTCTGGTATTTTCGGATAGTCGTGAATATTTATAATACTCAAGAGATGGGTCATCAATAGCAAATTTAACTTTACCAAATTCAGTATAGTTTCCGTTTTTTATTTCACTATTTCCATATAATACTCCGAGATCTACGATGTGTCCAAATTCATGAGTCAAAACTCCCCAAAATTCGCTCGGATCTCCCATAGAAGCGAGGTTCATTGTAATTCTCTTCCAGGTTGCTCCACCTCTTCTTTTCCCTTTTTCTCCGTTGATAATCAGGGTTTTGAAAACTTGTTTAATATCAGCTCATTTTATTAAATGCTGATCTAAAAATTGAATAATTTCAATATATTGAGTGGCATACGAAAGTTTTTCTTGATCGCTAATAGCTCCTGTCCAAACGATTTTATCACAGAGTATTTGATTTTTTCTACAAAGAAGGATTAGCGGATCTGAGGTATGTTTCCATTCTGCGCTTTGGTGATCAGGTTTTGTTTCTTCTGCGAGATAATCTATCTGAATCATTGTTGCAGGTTCTCAAACCTCTTTTACTCCGAGGACTAAAGCCAAAAAAAACAGAATCGTTGCACCGAAGAGTTTCCAAAGGTCATATATCGTGAAATTAAAGAAAATTTTCCTGTCCATATCGCAAAATATCATTAAAAATCAAATCTTGCTGATTTCACCTACTATTATATATAATCATTTGAGAAATTGCAATTTTCTCAGCGAAAAGTTGAAGCAAAAAATTGTAGCCTCCGATAATTATTTTATTTCCTTGTTGTTTGGCTTTAAAAAGGTTTTTCCCGCTACCTCAAGTAATATTCTCTACCAAAAGTAAAAAATTCTGATTTATTCCTTTTTCAATCATCATTTCAAAGAGATTTTTACTTTCCTCTTTTTTTACAGAAAGAATGAATATTATCCCATTGGGATTGTTAATGCTATCAAAATTGTTAATTGCTTGGATAACCGAAGCTGGTTTACTGAGGTGAATAATTTTTGATTTTTTTTCTTGTATTGTTTCTTTTTGGGTCTCAGAATCCAGTAGAGGAGGCAAACTATCATCAGCATGGGAAAGAAAAATGATGCGATGTCCTTTCATCGTCTCCAAGAACTCATCTCGGTTGGTAAATTTTACTTCTTCAGAATATACAAAATAAAAACCTGATTTGCTGTACATTTTTTTCTCTACAATCATCATTCCTTCAAAAATAGTTTGCATATGTTCAATCTGCTTTCGGATGTTTGAAAATTCTCAGGCTTGGAGAAAGGTTTTTAGCTTTATTTCCCAGTCATCAAATTTTTCAAGAAGTTTATTTGTCTGATAAAAGGCGAGATTTCCCTTTAGCGGTTCTAAGGTTTGAGTTGTGGCTTCCGTATTGGTAAAAAAAGCTTTTGTTTCTTGTCCGAGAATTCCCATAAAAACTGTGAAAAATTGTTTAAATGTTTCAAATTCAGTCCGATTTTTTTCTTTTTCATTATCGCCATGAGAAAGCTCGTTTTCTAAACGGTATTTGTAACTGAGCATATCAAGATAATTCAGGGTGTAGTTTAGATCGTAGGGGCGAGAAAGATAGAAATTATAGCTTTTGTATCGCCATTCACAGTCGAAAAATACGATACTATAGTCCTGATACTTTTCTTTTTGCTCCAAGAGTGAAAAAAGTCCTCCATGAGTTGCTAAAATAATTGGATAGTTTATATTAGTCCTTTGATCTTTGAGGGCAGTGTAGCATTCATAATCTCCTTTGCTGTTTAGATCAAGTACCCCGAGTCCTTGTTCTAAGTGTGAAAAATATTTCAGTAAAAATGAACATTCTGATTCTTCAAATTTTCCTTTATTTATAAATGCTTGTAAGGCTTCAGTATTCAGTGTTTGTTCTTCTTTGACGAATCAGAGGTTTTTGATTCATAAGTCATTTAATATGTTTTTTGCAATATCAAGTTTTGAACGATTAGAGAATGCGAAAATCGTCTGTTTATTAGTTGCAAGTGAAGACAGAAGTTTTTTGAATTCTAGGTTTTTAACCTGAAATTTTTTGTTATTTCTATCATCTGCCCAGACAAAAGGATAATCTCCAACAATCATTTGAGTGTGGGGGGCTGTAATCTTTTTAAGAGGAGGCAAAACTAAATTCTGATTTTTTTTTTCTTTTGTTTTCTGGAAAAGGTTGGCAAAGCTTCCTTCACTTTGGCTGATGATTTCTTGTACTATCGGATATTTTTCGGTTAGTAGTTTAACCCTTTGTATGAGGTACCAAAAAAGAGCAATGCTGAGCTTGGAGTCAAAAAAAGCATCATGAAAACTTGCATCATTACCGAGATTAATCTGGAAATTTTTGAGAATATGCTGGAAATTTTGCTTCTGCCCTAAAGTTTCACAGAGGATTTCTAGTGCATAACTGGGAGCATAATGAATTAAACTTTGAGCTAGGCGAAAAGTATCTATTTCAGCTTTCCATTTGAGGTTGGGAAAAAATTTTTTGAGGAACTCTAGATCAAATCCGATATTATGTCCGATAATGATTGTTTGATCGTCAAAGAAATTTCAGATTTCTTGTTCTATTTCATTACGGGTTGGGGCAGTTTCGAGCTTCTCCATAGAAAGCCCGGTTATAAAACTGACGATACTTTTTAGTTCTTTGAGTGGCTTTTCTGGACGAATTAAGGACTGAAATCAGCCAATAATTGTTCCTTCAGTATTAAATTCTACAATTCCAATTTGAATCGGTTCATCGGTATTTATTTCTAGCCCAGTTGTTTCAAAATCTAAGGCAATCATACGCATATTACTTCTGAGCATTTGTTTTTCAATCCATTAAAAATCTGATTGAAGATTAGGGATTAAGTAAGGAATTGCAATCATAAGTTTGTTTTAGCTTTTCTGGTTTCTAGATTTTATTTTACTTCTCCACGAATTGAATTTAGATCATTGTAGCTATGAACTTCTCCTTCTCATCAAAGTACCTTGGTATAAAAATTCTGAGCAACTCCTGGGGTATTGAAGACACTTTCCAGATTTTTTTCTGTTTCAGTATCGTCTTTCCCCGTTATTTTAGACCAAGTATAGTTGCTTCATAAATAGTTTTTAAGTTCTGCTTCCTTATCTTTCCCATTGTCAATCCAGTTTATAATATGAGGTTTAATCTCTGTAAATTTGATTCCTCTATTTTCTTGTTTGATGGTACTTATTGTGTTTACAAATTCCTTTCTCAAGATACTAGTTTGTGTTGTTTTAGAAAGGTTGCTAGCTTGATCATTTCTAATTGGTTTTATTCATTGATTATTTACACCAAGGAACTTTTGGACACTCTCGACTTGTTCAGAATTTGCTTTTTGAAGTTTGGATTCCTGAGTATTTTTCCAGCTGTTCAAAATAGGACTACTGTCTGTATTAGTATCCCAAACTTGCTTAAACCCGATTTGACCTACAGGGGTCGGAATTACTCCTATATTTCATGCTGCTGTTTCCATTAATCAGCTTATGTTTTTTGTGAAAGAGTCTAATCCACTGATGCCTGTTTTAGAGGTAATTGCTAACTTGATAAAATATCGCATCATAGCGAGAGTCAATATTCAGAGTAGTATATCTCAGAGAGATTTTGCTCCTTGGGTAACAAAAAACTTGGCATTTTCTCCAATGCTTAGTTCTGAGGAATAATTTTTTTTTGATTCTGTAACTTGTGAATTTTCTTTTATTGTTATGCTTCCATTATCAAAGTTTACCCTTTCATTTTGAGCATGGAAGAATCCTTGAACAACTACAACAAATAAAAACATAATACTGATCCATAGTCCGAAGAGTACGGGTTGAAAAATCAGTTTTAGAATTTTTTTCCGATCTAGAAAAGAACTAACTTTTCCGATATCTAACAGCTTAGTACCTAGTAAGATGATAATTGGGCTAAGGGCTATAAATATCCAGAGATACAAAGCTCTAACAATTAGAATAATAACTAAAATTGCTAGTGAAAAAGCATAAAGAATAATCATTCATGCATCCAAAATAAGACTTATGATTGTTTTAGTAAGAGCTTCTATACAGTTGGCATCTTTGATATTGTAGTCTCTCAAAAAATTGTGGGTTTTGAATACTGTGAATCACATATAAGTTAGAGGTCCTGCGAGATTATCTGGTTTAGGAAGGATGGCGTCTACGAGGGTTTCTTCACTGATGTTTTGTAGAGAATTTTGATCAATATCAATACTTTCCCATCCATGCACCTTTCTTAAAGTATCAAATCTATCAGAAAAACTATTGATATATGTTGCTTTAGGGGCTTTTTTATTAAGTGCATTACCGATAATTTGATTTTTTTTCATTTCAGTAATAAATTCATTTTGAAGGTGTTGACTATCGGATATTACTTGAGAGGGGAGTGATGATATTGTTGCAAGACTGATAGTAGAAATATCTATGGTTGCCATTACTAGAAACCAGCTTGCTTGAATAAGTACAGAGGTAATAAGGAGATCTTTAATGATTCCTGTAGGAGATTTGGTTTTTGCAGATGGGATAAGAAGATATTTTAGAATATGATATAGAAAAATAAATCAGATGGTATAATTAGCAAATGTTCTCGAGATTTGCCAGATTTTCCAGAGAAAGGTATCAAAATTCATAAATTCTCCATAGATCAATGTGTTTGTCATTAATTTTCCTGCTAAATTTCCAAGGAGTATCCACATCCATGAGGCAATGTCTCAAATTCGCATAAGGGCATTTTTTATATAGGTAATTCCTGCTATGGATTCAGGATCACAAGAGTTTGCTGCAAAAGTCTGATTTACAAAGAAAACAAGTCCTACTATAAATAAGATTCAGATTTTGATTTTGTGATCTTGTTTTTTTTGTCGAATCATGAAGAGTATAGTTGATAAATGATTAAGATTTTATTGTTAATTGATTATTTTCGATTTTATATGTTGAGGTTCCTATCTTTATATCTCCTGATTCCCAACTTTTTATTGTTTTTACGCCTTGAATACTGGAGTTACTAAGAATGTTATTTAGAGCTTCTTTTGCTTTTCCAGCTTCAGTTTGTGGGTTTTCTGGGTCTCATTGTGCATTTTCTGCTTTATTTAATTGATCTTTTCGTATTCTATTTGCCCAGTCTTGCATTTTTTCTAGACTTCATGAGGTATTGCTAAAATGAGCTTTTCTATCTGTATCTACTCTTTCAAAAGTGCTCAATTCTCCAGCAAGATCATTAGTATCAATATTGAAGTATTCTACTGGAGAGCCCTCTGATGCATTAAAGAAGCCTGAATTTAGTTTTTTCTCTTCTAACTCTTCTCTTTTGCCTTTGTCAAATAAAGCACTTACTGTATTTGCTTGATCAATCTCCATTTGCTTGATTAGTCCTCAAGTAAGCTTATCAGGATCGTCTGCGAAAGTTTTTACTGCATTAAATCCGACTCACTTTTCTCCGATAGGGATAATTGGTAGTGTTCATAAAGTATTTTCTCAGAATTTTTGAAGACTTGATCCAATACTTTTCCCTATTTTTGTTTGTTTGATTGCTCGAAAAAGTAAGAATCGAGTTATTCAAATACCAAAAATCATTGTTAAAAACCAAGAGAAATTAATCAATGCATTATCAAATTTAATTTTGATAAATCCGAGATAATTAAGATTCCCATTATTATCAATATCCATGCCTGAAATTTCGCTGATTATCTTTTTTGAGTTTGTATTTTTATTTCCTTCATCAAGTCCTACATTTGTATTTCAGAGTGAACTTTTTAATGTTGTCATAAAAATGAGAGAAAGACTGACAGCAAATGAAATTAAGACTGGTGCTATGAGTAATTTTATGAGTTCATCGAGAGTAATATATTCTGGTAAAACATCTTTTGGAAATAATTTATCAAAAATACGGATAATGACAATAAAAGGTGAAAGTGCTATTGCCAACCGTAAAATTCCGACTCTTGCAAATAAAACAATAACGAGAGCAACAAGAGGAAGGAGTAGTAGTACAGCAAATCCTGCATTGATTAAAGCTACGATAAAGTTTTGCCATACTCCTAAGTTACTTGTTCCTAGACTAGAGAAATTTAGCATACTCGTATAGAGTGAAGTAAATGGTCCAGTCATGGCTTTTGCTTTGCTAATAATATTTGAAATAGAAAGTTCAGTATTATTATAAAGACATTGAAAATTTCCTTCTTTATCTTTTTTTGGAGAAATAACTCAGAAAATTTTACATTCTGGATTAATTCCTTTACTTGTATAAGTGTTTTTTCCAATAAGGACTGATAATCAAACTGTATCAGATCAAGCAATAATTCTTCATGGAGTAATAGGATAAATCATACCTGCTTTTACTAATGCATTTCTTTCTGCCTCACTACTTTTTTTGACATCTGACTCAAAGGTTTGCATTTTTTGGGAGAAGCTTTCTCCTTGAGAGAGATTGAGTTCTGAAAATGAAATAAGAGATCCATAATAAACACAATATCATTTTTCCATTTGAAGTGGAGTTTTATCGCTTCATCAGATAAGTGTAGAGAACTTCCTCCCTATAATGAAGCTTTGTCCTTCTTTTCCAGATCAGACTTCTATAGTTCTGCAGGGAGCAATATATTTTTCAGAATTTCATTGTTTGGTATTCCAATAGGTTACAATAGCTTCATCGGTTGTTTTGTCTTTCTGGATTCCTTCATCTCAGAGATTGAGAAAGGTGTTCATTCCAAGGACACGTGAATCCATTCCGGTCATATCTGTATTTCCTACCAACGTCGTTGGAATTGCTCCAACAGTATAGGTTAAAATAGTAGAAAGATCGACTGCCGCCATGAGAATAAACCAACTTGCTTGGATCAAAATACTGGCAATTAGTGTTTTTTTGATGAGATCTTGAGGTTTATCGATTCCCTTCAGTACCGATCAGATTTTTCTTTCTGGTGAGAGATTATAAATTAAAATTCAGATTAAAAAAATTAGTCCTAAAGCGTAATTGGCAAAGGTTCTGACAATTTGCCAGATTTTCCAGAGTGCAGTATCAAGATGCATGAATGAACCATAGATCAGCTGGTTGTCCATCAAGAGTCCTGCAAGTGCAATGAGCGGTCGCAAAATAACATAGGCGATACTTGATAGTACTTGGAGAAAGTTGTTCCAAGAAACAAGTTGTTCTGTCATTATTTGTGCTTCAGTATTCCCTCCTGCTGCAATTACTCCTGACATCTGAAAAAGTAGAAAAAAGAGACCTCCACTAAGAAAAATGACTTTTAGTCGTCTATTTTTCTGTCATGTTTTATAAGAGTCTTTTATTTTTGTATTTAAACTTTTTATCATAATGCGGATATGAGACTAAAATAATCAATACGCTATCATTATACTTAGAAACATTATAAAGTCAGATTTTTTTTACTTAGATTAGAAAAATCTCCTTGCCAGATAGAAAATTTGTGATGTTAATGGTTTTTGACACCTTAAATTTTCTAATCAAGGAGATTTTTTATCGTTTTTGGGATGTTATAGTTTTAATCCAAGTTTTTGTAGCGGTTGCTTTACCGCGATTTTATTCTTTGATCTGATGAAGAGGGCAAGCTTGATCGCTTTTCTCACGGTTGTGATTTCTTCCATAAGCTGCTGATCAATGTATTTCTCACTCGCAAATGGCCAATAAGCAAGGTGGAGCGATTCAGCTTTTTCTCCTTCTTTACCAGCGACAAAAGTCTGAAGTTTCTGCCAAAGTTCCTCAGTGATAAACGGCGTAAATGGAGCCATCATCTGGAGATAGGTGCTCAAGACCTCAAAGAGAGTAGCATATGCTGAATGTTTATCAGTTGTCATCTCGCTTCCTCGGAATCTTCTCCTGCTTCTTCTAAGATACCAGTTGGTAAGCTTCTCAATAAAGTCCATCCCGCTTTTGAGGGCAGCATCAAGTTCACAAGCCTCAAGGTAGTGGTCTACAAGCTTCAAAGTCTGATGAAGTTCTGCGAGAATCCACTTATCAAGCTCATTTGCAATCTGATAGGTTGGAAGTTTAACGACTTCAAGCTGCTTGAGTCCTTCTTGTCTTTGAACTTCGGTATAAGCATAATCTTCAAGATAGTTTTCATAAAGGATCTCTCGGATAGTTCTTAAAGTATAGGCATGACCAACGATCAAAATTCTTTTCCCTTGATGCTCTTTCAAAAGGTCATCATAGAGAGCTTTCATATAGGATTTTTTTGCATTGTCATCGCCAAGCGGATTGATCACTTGAAGCGGGATTTCTCTTCCTGTAAGGGTTTTGATGGTTTGCTGGACATATTCGGCAGTGGCTTTCGTTCTCAAAAATGGCGTATGAACGATAATATCAGGATTAAGTCTGATGATTTTTTCTCTCGTTTCTTGACTTTCAAGTTCAGCTTTCCCTTCTGCAGTAAGTGGATCATTCATGCCTTGTCCTTCAGCTTTTGCATGCCTCATCAAGAAAACCTCAGTTCCATCACTCTTTCGCTTATCAATTTTCGCATAGGTTTCAAAGAACTTGAAGACATTTTCTAGTGGAATATTGAAATCCTTGAAGCATTGTTCTACTCCTTTTTCAGCGAATCTCATTGGTTCAGCCCTTACAACAGGAGCACTCAAAGTATAGAGTCTGAAAGCATCTCCTCCTCGTTTTTCAATGAGTCCTCTAGGATCTGGATAATTCTTCAGACTTTTCGCCATTTTCTTCCCATCTTCTGCGAGAATTAGTCCATTTACGATCACATTTTTGAAGGCATTTTCTCCCTTGATTGCGTGTCCTACAACATGGAGAGAACGGAACCAACCTCTCGTTTGATCAAGTCCTTCTGCGATAAAGTCTGCTGGATAAGTAAGTTCAGTAGTTTTTTCTCCTAAATAGTGATCCTGCCCAAACGGCATAGAACCTGATTCAAACCAGCAATCCATCACTTCAGGGATTCTCTTGTAGGTCTTACCTTCTCTGATTCCCCAGTAAGAATCTACATACGGTTTATGAAGATCCACTTCGGTATTTCTCGCATTATCTCGGTAATGAGTCTGAATTTCTCCGTTTTTAGTCAAGAATTGCTTTCTCTTGCTCGCATAATCAAAGTTGCGGAAAGCCTTTCTCGCCATCGCAATCGTATCGTTGTGAGAAGTGTAGATAAGCGTTTTTGTAGCAAACTTTGCATTCCAATGCTGCACGGCATTTTTTACTCTCGCAAACATCGTTTCGGTCGTTTCACCATCAATTCCGATCGGTTTGCTCGCATCTTGCCAGTTCAAAAGATCACAAGGCTGAACTTTCCCTTGGTCTGCAAAAGAAAGATGATCGGTCATCCTCCAATCCACGAAAATCTGCTCGTGAAGCTGGAAAACATTTTGCTCATTATTTCCCTGCACGATTTCAAGCAAATTCCCGTTCTTGAAAGCTTCTTGATAGCTCTTTACGATTTCAAAGTATTTTTTTTCACAGTCAGCAACAAGAGTTTCATCAAAGAAAGAAATCAGACTTGGTTTCAGGGTTTCCCACGCTCTTGGAAGAGGAGAAACTACGAAAACGAGATCGGCTTTTTCTTCTTTTAGCTTTGCAAGCTTCTCAACAAGTGTATTGGCTTGTGTTTGTCCTTCTGAAGTCAAAACAGAAACTCCAAGTCCATCAAACTTTTTCTCATCGTTAAAATCAGTCCTTCCGTGGCGGATAAAGAGGTTTTTGGTCAGATTTTTTGATCCTGTTTTTGTGAGATGATAGAGTTCATCTAGCGTCCCAAGTGAGAAGCGATCTTCAGGATCTTCCACATTCTGCCAAATCGGCAAAGGAGAACCTCGGTATCTATTTCTCGCGATATTCCAGTCAGGAGCCTGCTGAAGTCCATTCACGAATCTGTTTTTTACGGTCTCAGGCACGAAATTGATTTGCTCAGCTTGTTGGTAGGTCTGAGCGTTCATTTCCTTCTCCTTGATAAACCAGCTTGACATTGCCTTGTAGATCAATGGAGAATGGCACCTTCGGCAGTGAGGGTAGGAGTGGGTTATGGATTCCGCTTTCACGGTCACCTTTCTCGCTTTGAGTTCGTCCATCACGAGCTTATTGGCATCAAAGACTTTCATTCCTTGATAATCAGGCACTTGTTCATCAAAGCAACCATACTCATCAACTGGCATAAAGAGCCACTCCAAAGCATGCTGTTCACCGAGAAGTTCCGCTACCGCCATAAAGTCTATTTCTCCAAAGGTCGGTGCGATATGCACGATTCCGGTTCCATCCTCAGTACTTACGAAATCTCCGTTCAAAATTTGGAAAAACTGACTCTTATATTCAGTTGGAATCTTGGAATTTGGAATGTAGTCAAAGAGCGGTTGATAAGTCAGATTTTTAAGCTCTTTTCCTTTTTGTTTGTAGATAAATTTGTATTGTTCTGGGGATTTGTAGTATTTTTTCAAAAGGTTTTCTGCCATAACATAGTATTCTTGGCTCTCAGGATCGTAAACAGTCACATAGTCAATCTCAGCTCCGACCGCGAGAAACATATTGCTCGGCAAAGTCCAAGGCGTCGTCGTCCAAGCGAGGAAGTTGAATTTCCCCTCAATCAAGCCTTTATCCTCAGGATCCAAAACCTTTTTGAAAAGATGAAAATCAATGAAATCATGCGTAAGTTCCTTTTCATCATCAATAATCGTTCCGTTGATATTAAGGGCAAATCCGAGGCTGTTTTCAGACTTTTCTTCTTTTACCCAAACGAGTGCATTGTGCTTCTCGCTTTCCTGAACGCTTGGCGTATCACTCGTTGTCACCTCAAACCAATGGACTCTATAAGGTTTCCCGAGATGAATGATTTTGATCGCTCCGAGAAAATTCTGGTCTTGAACGCTAATTCCAACCTCTTCTTGAAGTTCTCTCACAAGCGCTTGCTCTTGAGTTTCTCCTTTTTCAACTTTTCCACCAGGGAAAAACCAGAGATTCTCCTTCATGTGATGAATCATCGCATAGCGACCCTCGCCATCTCTGATCACTCCTGCCACCACATCAATAAAACCATCTTCAGAAGCTTCGTATGCACTACTTTTTGGAGCTTGATGAGCAAACTTGATGGTGATTGCCATATCTTGCTTGTCTTCATAGCCATCAGAGATTTCGTTGTTGGCAAGCGGAGTTGCACAGCTTGGGCAGTATCCCTGCACCTTAAATCCTTTATAGACCTTATTTTGATTGTAAATCGTAGAGAAACACCAGATCACGCTTTCCATAAAATCCAAATCCATCGTGAAATAAGGGTTCTCAATATCAGCCCAGCGTCCAGTATGATCCACAAACCGCTTCCAATCATCGTTGGTTTGATTCACATAGGCACGGCACTTTTCTACAAAGGTTTCAATTCAGATTTTGTCTTCAATGTCCTTTTTCCCATCAATTCAAAGTGCTTTTTCTACTGCCTTTTCTACAGGGAGACCATGACAGTCCCAACCTCGCTTTCTCTTTACTTTATATCCTCTCATGGTTCTATACCTTGGGATCACATCCTTGATACTTCCAGCCAAAAGATGCCCATAGTGTGGGCTTCCACTCGCAAAAGGAGGACCATCAAAGAATTTATAGCCCATCGCCTCTGCTCTTTCATCAATAGATCTCTGGAAAGTCTTATCTTTCATCCAAAAATCAAGGAGTTCATTCATACGCTCTAGATTTGTTGCCATAGCTTCTTTTCAAAAAAATAAACTTACCCGTTTTTATAGGTAAGTGAAAGGGTTTTACAAGAGAAAATTAAAGAGCACTTTTCAAAGTAACAGTTTTAGTCTTGGGTTTTTCTTGACTTTGTTAAGAAAAAGCATATATTTCTGTTTTTTATTATTAATGCCTTCTCATGGCGAAAGTTCATACCTATAAGAAAACTATTCTCAAAATTTGTGATCATCATCATTTGAATACAGATCAGATTTTTGCTGAATTAAAAACCTATTTTCCAAAAGTTTGACTTTCTACGGTTTATAGGAATATTCAGGAGTTATTGGAAACGGGAGAACTCAAAGAAGTTTTGATTCTTGATGGGAAAATGTTTTATGAAACCGATATCGGATTGCATGCGCATCTGATTGATGAGAAGAATGGCATTATTCATGATGTTAATCTTCCATGTTTAGATATGAGTATCTTGCCAAAAGGTTTTTCTGCAAAGGAAATTTGTTTGAATATTTATGGAGAATTTTCTCATTAGTTAGCGAGATTGATTTTTCTTTTGTCTAGGAGTATTTCCTAGCTTTTTTATTTTCAAAAAAATAGGATATTATTAATCGTCTTTTGTTTAAATAGGGTCCCCCTTTAAAGATTTCCATTTTTCATCAAGATATATTCTATAAGAATCAGTAAGATTCCTGCAATAGAAAGAATACCTTGGATGAGTCGAAATTTCATTACGATCGTGGTTTCTTTTTGTCCTTCGTACTCGAGAAGGTGATGAAAAGGTGCAACAGCAAAAAGCTTTCTTTTGAGGGCTTTTTTCCAGAAGATTTGGAGGAAGCTCGAGCAGATTTCTATGATGAAGATTCCAAAGATGATCAAGAAAGGAATTAAAATTCAGAATCTCATATTGAGGAGATAAATTAGTGAAGCGACCAGTCCTCCAAGTGCAAAGGCTCCACTATCTCCCATAAAAATTTTGGCAGGATTGATATTGTAGAAAAGGAATGCTAATAATACCGCAACTAAAATTCCTACAACGGTAGTTGCAATATAGGTTCCATTGAGAAAGGTTACTAAGGCAAGGCTTACTAAAATCATTGCCATGAGTCCTCCTGCGAGTCCATCGAGTCCATCAGTAATATTGATGGCATTGACAACCGCGATGGTAGCAATAAAGGTAAGTATTGGAAATAAAATTCAGACTTCGATTTTTCCTGCGATTGGTCGAAGGTTAATATAATCAATTCCGAGTTTCACATAAAACCGATAAGAAATCCAAGCAGAGAAGATGAACATTCCAATAAGTTTTGCTCTGGCACTGAGTCCTTTTACTTTCCCATAATTTTTGATATTGAGAAAGTCATCAATCAAACCTATTAATCCCATACTGAAAAATCAGAATAGAATGATGTAGGATTCTCTTGCATTCCAGAGTGAATTTTCAATCCAGCCAAAATGCTGAAGCAAAAAGGATCCAATTACCATAACTAACATTACGATCAAAAACATTCCTCATCACATCGTAGGAGTCCCTTGTTTGTGGGCATGAAGTTTGCTGAAGATTTCAGATTTTTCTCCTGTTGCAGTATTTTCACGGATAGTTTTTCCTGCTTTTAATTTTTGTAAGAGTTTGATATAGCTAGGATAGAGGAGAAGAGAAACTCAGAAACTTATTAGTGCATAAAAGAGTACTTGACTTAGCTTTATTAAAGCTCATCATCCATCAAACATCGTCATAATAAAGAGATAAAAGCTGAATAGTGGGAAAGAGTGTAGCTTTTTTGACTACGAAATGCAAGAGATTTGCTTTTCTCGTGGTTTAATAGCATTTTATTTGAGTATTCCTTCAAATTCTTGTAGTTTCCCATTTTTTTTCGCAACAAATCGGATTTTTCCAGATGAAGTTACAATAACTTTTGGGGTAGCACAACATCCCTCGTCAATAATATCTTCAAATTCAGTAGGATATCTCTTGTTTCATAGCTGATAACCAATATTTCCCTTTTGGTCTTTGAAGAAGAAAAAAATCTGATCGTTAATCGTATTGAGTCCATAACTATTTCTTCGTTTATTAGTTTTCAATAAATCTTCTCCATTAAGTTCAAAAGCCTCTTTTCGTTTGAAATTATTTTCTCCAGCAAGTTTTTCTGTTTTTTGATAAGTGATCCATCGTCATTGATCATCTACTTGGAAGGATTTTACCATACTTCATGCTCCTGGTAAAGAGAAAAAAGATCAGATTTGTTCCTGATTTTTCATGACAAGATATTCTGGGATTTTATCTTGATGTTCTTGAATCTCTAAATGCCAGAGATCACCATTCCAAACTTTCGGATTTGCCTCTTCTTTTAGCCAGAAATCATGGAGAAGCTTATAATATTTCCCTTGATAATAAAGCATTTTGAGTGGATCTTCTTTATCATTGAATGATCATGAAAGAGGATTTTGTTCTTCTTTCTCAAAACTCAGAATAAATGCAGAAACTCCAGTATTAGAGCGGATTTCCTTTATCTCATGGATATTCTCAATAATGGTTGGTTTCCATCCTTGATTTGTATCTACTAAAGTAAAAGGTGCTTGATAAGGACGATAGGAACGAAAGCTAATATTTTGAGTATTGAGATGTGTGAAATCCTTTGTCGTATGGAACTGTCCACTTACTTGTAATGCTCACTTTTCTTTGTCAACAAATTCTGTATCGGAAGGAATAAAGTGATCCATGAGTTCTGACTCATCAAAAGCTTCAGAAATTGCTTCAAATCTAAAAGGTTGTTCTTCTTTTTGCACTCAGGAGGAGTCTATTCTTTTTTGTAAAGGAGCACATCATACAAGAAAACTTATGAGGAAAATTCATATTATTTTTTTCATTTATCGTTAGAGGAATAAATTATTTCGCTTTGGTATTCAATTTTTCAATAACTTTCTGCATTTTTAAAATTTTCTTTTGATAAGGGAAGACTTTCACTTTTGTTCTAATGAAAGAACTGATTAGAAAAAGATGAAGCCTTGCAGTCACTATAAGTTCTGCATTAGCGATTTCTTGTACAAAAGCCTTGAAATCTGTTTCCCAATCAAGGGTTGCTAACTTGATTCAAAGACTGGTTTCTAATTTTTCTTTATACAAAAGATCGTTGTATACTGCACTTTCTCCTTTACTTACAGGGATGTATTTGATCTGAAATCCAGTAGCGATTAGCGTTTCGCATTCTTTGATCAGTTCTTCGAAAAACTGTTCTCCATTCTTATTAAGATTGATCAAAACGGTTTTGGTCTCTTGAGGAATTTTTTTTATTTCTTTTCGAGGATAGGCAAAATAACTCGTGTCCATAAAAAACTCTGCTTTTTGATATCCCAAAGCTTTGAGTTCCTGAACAGATTCCTCATCACGAGCAAAAATTCCCTTGGTCTTGGAAAGTAACCAGCGAAAAAGGATCAGATTTCATTTTTTCTTTGGGATTTGTATGCCTCCCATGAGATAGATTGGGAGTTTCTTGAGTTTTCAGAGGAGTGGTAATAAGCCAAGATTTCGGTATCGATAGGCGTTTTTGCTTTCTTCGGTCAGGATTTCTCCCCCTCCGATGATTACAGCATCTACTCAGCGATAGCTTCAGAGTTCTTTGATCTTTTTAGAGAAGAAATAGCGAAAAGCTGAACGAATTCCCTTGGGAAACTCATGAATAAAGCTAATTGTTTCCAGATCAGCGAACTGAGAGAAGAATGATTTGAGCCATTCAGGATGATAGGCAGAGACAATAACCTGATTTCCTTGCTTCTGCAAAAGACGGATGGTCCCAAGTAAAATGAGTTCATCACCTAGGTTTTTGTAGGATCGATTTCCTAGAATGAGGACTTTTTTATTCTGAATTGGAAGTTCAGTTTTCATCTCTTGACAAAAAATAAAAAGCTTCCTTTAGTATAAAATTATGAGAAAGCTTTTCAAGTAAAGATGGCGGTTCTAATTTTTTGTCTGTGTTCCACTGAGATCAGGGACTTCTATGACAAGGAGATTTTTCTGGAGATTCAGTGCTTTTGGGGTGTGTAAATTATCTCGATTTTCTCTTTTTTTTCTGATAATTTCTAGTTTTACGATGTCACTTTTCGCTTTTGTTGCTTGTAATTTTTGGTTTGCAAGCCTCATAAAGTATCCTCTTGTTGAAGCAAGATTGATATAGTACATAAACAATCCTCCAAAAAGTAAGAAAAGTCAGAATAAAGTCCCGATTTTGATAAAATCTCGCATTTCTTCTCTATTCCTATATTTTGCTAGGAAACTGGTATAGGATTTATGGAAAGATTTTATGGATTGATAGGCAAAAGTTTTGATCTTATGCTGTGTGGTTTGAAGAGGAGTATCTGGCATGGAAAAGGAAAAGGTACTAAAGATTATTGAGCTATATTTTTTCAATAATTCTGAGTTTTGCACTTCTGGCAGCTTTGTTTCTTTGGACTTCGGTGTAGTGAGGAACGATCACTTTTTTGTTTACGAGCTGGAAGGATCAGCTTTCTGCTAGCGCTTTGAAGGCGTTTTTGGTGATTCTGTCTTCAATGCTATGATAGGTAATAATCAAGCATCTTCAACCCTTTTTCAAAGTCTGAGGAAAGTCTTTCAAAAACTGCTCTAGCTGTTCAAGTTCACGATTGACCATAATCCTGATGACCTGAAAAATGACGGCAATCTTTTTCTGATTGAAATGATGAGCGGTCAGAAAGTCTTTGAGCTGAAAAGTGGTTGAAAATTCTGATTTTTTTCTCTGTTCACAGATAAGTTTCGTGAGCCATTCAGCAGTTTTGGGAGAGAAGTCGCCGTAGCTTTGGAGGGCTTGTTCAATGGTTTCAGCTTTGGTCTTTTGAAGCCGATCTTTCGCGGTGGTCGGATTCTTTTCCTGATCAAATCTCATATCTAGCGGAGCATCGGTCTTGATAGAAAATCAGCGACTCCCATCCTTGAAATGTTCAAGATTCACTCCAAGATCAAGAAGTTCATAATCAAAAAGTCAGATTTTTTGACTTATGTTCTCAATCTTGGCGTAGGAATTATGGAGAATCTGGATCTGATGAGCGTAGTTTTTCGTGAGTTCAGTGGCTTTCTGGATCATCTGCTGATCAATGTCCGTTCCGATAATTTTGAGAGGTTCAATGCTCCTTTTTTGCTCCTCGTGGCTAAGGAAAAACTCCGCATGCCCCCCATGCCCAAAAGTCCCATCAAAGCCGAGCTGTCGGTCTTGAGGGAGCTGGTCGTAGATTTCTTGGGCGAGGACAGGAATATGGCGGAGCATAGTAAAGCAGAAATATAAACAAGTCTGAGCATACGGAAACAGAGGAGAAAAACAATCAGATTTTTTCTTCTTGATCTGATCAGGGCTGCTTCTTGTATCTGCTTAGCCTTGCAAGGGAGGAAAAAGAGGGGGTGTTTTGATAGAAAAAGTGAAAAAAAGTTGTATTTTGTGTTAAAAAATATAAAATGTGGCTACATTTATATTTAGTACGGAGATGAGCAAACAAGAAAAGAGAATAGAACAGTTGCTAAAAGATCCGACAAAATTAAGATACTCAGATGTTGAGAGTCTTTTAATTGCTCTAGGATTTGAAATCAAGGAGCTCAACGGTTCTCATAAGCTCATCTACCGACCTGAAAATCCAAGATTATCAACGACGATAGCTCTGCACAATAATGACTGTAAGTCCATCTATAAAATCAATATGAAAAAACTTTATCTTTCTGTAGCTAACTAACCATGACACAAATTCTCCACATTATTCACAATGGGAAAAAAATTCCATTTATCATCTCAGAATGTTTAGAACCTGAATATAAAGATCAGGGTGCTGTTCATGTTTTCTGTGAGGAAGCAGGCATTGATCAAGATCATATGTTGGAAGATATAGGCTGATTGATTGCTTCAGTGCCAGAGCTAATTACTTTTTATCAGTCAGAAAAAAAACAGGAAGTAATCAGACTCAGAGTGAGCAGTGAAGAAAAGGCTCAAATGCTAAAGCTCGCTTCAGAGAGAGGCTATAAATCACTCTCTTCTTATCTGAGGAATAGAGCTTTTGCATAACTTTTTCGTTAAATCAAAAATCTTTCTAGTTCAAGTAGATGTCAAAAGAAACACTGACTCTTGTCTAGTGTTTTTTGTTTTCTAAATTCAGTCTTTTTTACTTTAAATCGTCTGCCTAGCCCTAGAAAGGGGGCTTTTTTGTCCTCAAACTGAATTCTAAGTCCGATCTAGAGGTCTTTTTTGCTTTAAACTGAGTTCTAAGTATCATCCGAGGGCTCGTTTACCCCTTAAATTGAGTTCTAGGTGTCATCCGAGGGTCTTTCTCTCCTCTTTTTTCTGGAATGAAGGCTTGATTGACTTCACTATAGGAGTATGAGTGAGAATTGTAGGAAGTTTAGATGCTTTTTAGAAATAGAGGCTTTTTACATAAGTTCTTTGCTCTTGCTATTTTCAATAGAATCACTACCTTTTTATTGGTATTTTATCGTAGTATCAGAATGTTCTATGAAAAAAATCTTTTACTTTTCTCTCTTTTCTTGCGTATTGTGATCGTTCAGTTTTTTTTATACTAATGCTTTAGATGCTTGCCAATATGATGACAAAAACTATAATCAAAACTGTTTGCAAGAGCTGAATTATTTTTCACAGTTTGTTGAATTAGCTTCCCCTAGACAAGAAACTCTCATAGAAAGGAGAGAAGCGAATCAAGCTCAAACGGCGGATGAAAAATTATCCGATACCTTACGAGATGTTCTTCCTAAAATCTATACTCCTTCAAAAACAAAAGAAAAAACATTGAAAACTTTATCATCATTGTTCCTTAACTGTTCGGAATCAGGGAAAACAGAATCAATAAAAAGAGTCTGTAAATATTTTTCATCTTATATTATTGGAAAAGAAGTTAAACAATCAAAGATAACTTTAGATGATATTACCTCGCTTATAAGAAAACATAGCATAGGGATTCCTAGAACTATAGAATGGAGCGATTTTGATGAAAATTTTATGCCATTGGACTATGGTCGTGGGGGGATAACTATAGCAGAGAATAGCGAGTTATGAGTAGGAAAGTTTCTTTTTTGATTAGGATTTGCCTATCATGGTCATGATAATCTGGTTGAAGAACTATGGGAGGGGATTCTTGTCCTTAAGGCAGGAGATACCCATTGGCAAGAATTTGCTCGCTTATACTTTGCGGACAAAAGAAATTACTCTACCAATAAGAGATTAACACTTCTTAATCATAAGCTCAATTACTTTATTCCAACTGTGACTGGAAAAGAAAATCACTATTTCACTCCACAATATGAATTACAAAAAAATGGATCATGGAAATTAAAAGCTTGCTTTGAAGAAGAAAATTTTTGCCCAAAGAATGAAGAATGTCGCCTCCAACAAAAGAAGCTTCCTTTCAAGCAATGTGAAAATCTTTGAATTATGCTGACAACGACTCTTTGAAAATAATCTTGTCCCTCATAATGAGGGATTTTTTTCTTCAAACGATCTACGAAGCTCTAGAAAGGGGTCTTTTTTGTCCTTAAACTGAATTCTAAGGATCATCTAGAGGTCTTTTTTTACTATTCTCATTGATATTGGTAGGAAATAATATTATATTCCTCGGTGTCATAAGCGACAATCCCTTCCGCATGCCAGAGATGAAAGTTCTTGATCCCTACTTCCAAAGCCATTTTGCTACAAATTGTGCAATACGGCTCTCCAGCTTTAGTAATTTTCCCTTCTTGATCTAGGCGAATAAAATATAAATCTGAACCTGGAAGCTGATCTGAAGCAGATTTTAAAGCATCAAGAATGGCTCTTTGTTCGGCATGGATACAGCAGGTTTTATCAGTAACTTTTCTATGATACTGTGCTTTATCGCAGTGGCATCTTCTTTGAGATTCTAAGTGCTGAGGTGGGGAGTTGAAGCCTTGCCCGATGATTTCTCCATCTTTCACGATGATACATCAGCATTTTGATCTTTCACAGCTTGCTTTTTGTGCGATTTCTGCTGCTTGTTGCATAAAAACTTCTGCTTGTGTGTGTTCTGGTCCGATCAAAAGTTTCATATTTACTTTGCTAAAGATAAAAGTTGCTCCAAAAGAGCTTTATAGTCAATATTCTCCGCAAGCATCTGGCAAGCCTTTTCTTTATCAAAGGCTTTCGTTTCCTCTCCGACGCGATCAAAGGGGACTTTCAAAAATAAACGAGGGAGTCTGAATTTATCCGCAACGAGTTCAATCCCTCGGCTTTCCATCTCTCCAAACCCATATTCTTCTTTGCCTTCCAAAATCGGCTTTTCGCTAGATCGAATACTTTCAATCTTGGCGAAGCGGATCGGAAGCGGAGGGAGGAGTTCTTTTTCTGTCGTTCGGTTTTTGATTCTCCCAATCTGGATCAGTTTTTCTGGCTGTTCTCCACGATTCCAATAGCCACAAATCCCAATATTCACAAGGAAAAAATCTGAATCTTCTTGTTCAGTTAGGAATTTCGTCAAAGTAAAAATCGTTTCGTAGTTTCCAATCCCTGTGCAGAGGTAATGGATTGCGAGCTTTTGTTTGAGCTTGAGGTTTTTGATCTGAGTTTTTACGGTTTTGAGTTCTCAGGGAGTTCCACAGCAGATGAGGAGGTGCATGGTTTGTGCTTATGAGTTGAAAATATCCTGTTTTGCTGGGAAAGTTACCTTAGCATAAACCAAAAAGAGGTTGATTTTTGAGGATCAAGTCCGAGTTCTCAGGTATTGATTATCTGTTCCAAGGCGGTTTCTTCAGCTTCTCTAGGAAGGAGTTCACTAAGTAGTCAAAAGGCTGGAAAACTTCTCTGTTCTTCAAGACTCATTTTCTTTTTGACAATATGGCTGATTAATTGTTCAGAGGCTTCTTTGCAAGGATTCGTAGGAAGCTGATTGAAGCAATTACTGATCACGAGGAGTGAATATTCCGTTTGGAGGAGTTTTCTCAAGAGATCAGTCAGGTTTTTATTTTTTTCTCCTTTCTTTACAAAAAGCACTAAATGCCTTTGGTTGACGTTAATTACTCCAAGATAGCAGAAAAGTTTATCAAGGTAAGGGTAATAATTTTCTTCGGTTTGCGGAATATGATTCTGAATAAAAAGTTCTGGAATTTGATGTGATCCGTTTCGTTTTCTTCCAAAATGAGGTCAGATATTTCCGGTATAGAGCATCGCTGATTCAGGCAAATCATCCACCTGAATGAGTAAAATGAGCGGCTTTTCTTGATCAAATGCAAGCAAAATACTTGCAAGGAAAATAGTAGTATGAAATTCAAGCTCCCAAGGACAAACTGCATAACGAAATTCTTGCTGAGGGTAGCCAATGAGTTCTTTTGCAGAGAGCGTATTGACCATAATCTCATCAAGAAGTTGTTCGTAAGGCATAGAAGAGAAATAAAAGAAATAAACTGAAAATTGTTTTTGATCGGATGAATTTTTTAAGTTATTCGTACTTCACTATAGTGCTCTTCATTTGAATTGCAAGTAAAAGTTGTTGAAGTTTTTGTAGTCTTTATTTGCTTTTTTTGTTTGTTCATTTTGCTTGTTAATGATTGTGATTCGGATTTTGTGGCTTTGGGTAGGGTTTTCTTTTAAGAAAAATTACTATCTTTATTTTGTGATGTTGTTGTAAAATCTCATAACTTGGAGTACAAACCTATCAGCAAGCCTATATCTCTTATCTCGTTCTTCACTACTCATAAAGACAATAGATGCACTTTCTATCCAAAACTCTCTAAAAATCTCACTGATATTATTTTTGAGTCTATCGATTTCTTCTTTTTGAAGCTGATCATAAATGAGAATCAGATCGATTCCAATTGGCTTTCAGAATTTATCTCACCAAAAGTATTGAGCAATTTGATTTTTATGGTTTTCAAAAAGAGAGAGTAAATTTTGTCTTAAACTTTCAAAAAAAAGTTCTTTAAAAAAGGGTAATAGGGTTGGTTTGATGGTAATTGCTCGTCAGGTATTTTCTTTGTCGACTTCCAAGATCCCAGCTTCATTGAGTCCATCTACTTGTTTTTTGATTGCTGGGAAAGTCCATCAGAGTTCGGTTTCTAATGCTCTCATAGATACTCCTTGTCTTCTAAAGATAAGGTACTTGAGAATGTCTACTTTTGCTTTACTTCCAAAGAGTTTTTCAAGGTTCATGATGAATAATAGGATAAGAACTTAGAACGAAGATGGCATAAATGTACTTCTAAAAGAAGATTTTAAAAGCCTGAATCTTGCTTTGAAATGTATACTTTTTATTTTAAAATGCAAGGAAGAATTGGCGTTTTCTTTCTAAAAAAAGATAGCTTGGAGTTGAGCTATCTTGATATGGTAGTTCTACACAGAGCTTAGGAAATAAGAATATTTTCTTTTATTTCTGCAATAGTAGTTCTGATTTCTTCTAGTCCAAATGCGAAGTTATTTCTCAGATTTCCATTTTTTCTCATGAGGGCAACCAGTTTATCATCGAGATCTTGTATTCCTTGGACCAAAAGCATGAGATCTGTTTTTGATTTAATGAGTCCGTTATTGATTTCTCTTCCAAGCCTGATGGTATAAACTCTCAACTGAAGCAGTGTTCTAATGACAATATCAACATATTCACTATCAAAGGACTCAACAATTCCTCCTCCGTATTGACTGGTTTGTTCAGTTGTTAGTTCAAGAGCTGAAACGAGAGCATCACAGGTGGTTGTAATTTTATCAAGGAGTGTGGTCATTTTAGTAGTTGTACTTGATAGGGTGTTGAGCGTATTCATTGGTTTTTTTCTGAAAGAGAATAAAAAGATAAGTTGTTGATCTAAGTATACGCGAAAAATAAAAAAAAGGAAAAAAATCTGATGTTTTGATTCTCTTCCTCCTTGTGATTTTATGATTTTGTGATGAGATATTTTTTTTGCTAGAAAATGGGCTTGTCCTTGTCTTATTCGTTCAGGAGTTCTTTCATAGAAACTTCAATTTTCCTTGTTTTTTTCTTGATTTCAGGGTCTTTGATTATCTGTTGCATATAGTAATCATTGGTTCTTCCTGTTGTTCCTCAATAAACTCCGACAAAAGCTTTTAAAATTTCATCTTGGCTTTTAAAAATATAGTACTTAATTCCTCTGTATTCGGAATAATTTTTAAAACGAAGGATTTCTTCAGGAAGTTTTTTTATTTCTTTTTTTGTTAGAAAGGCATCTTCCTGAATATCAAGGAGGAGAATTTCACTGATAACATCAGTTTGGATTTTTGCTTTAAAAGCCTCTAACTTTTCCTCTTCATTTCAGTATCGTTCGTTGAAATCTCCATACTTATTAAAATTAAGCTGATTGAGAGTGTTTTTTACTTCTTGTATTTTATCTGCTTTATTCCCTGTGCTTAGTTTCTCTCTCGTATCCATTATTCTTGGATGAAATGGTTAAAATCTGAGATTTTCTCTATGGGGAGTCCAAAACTTTTTTCTACAATTGGTACTATGAATGCAGAAGGAACGAGATGGAGATCAATCTGTTTTTTTAGCTGTTTTTTTAGACAGGTAAGTGTCAGATATTTTCCGCAAATTAAGAATTTTCTGATGGGATTTTTGGTGTTTGCCATAGCGAGGTAGTGTCTTAGAGAAAGAGGAGTTTTTATCTGTTTTGTATCGCTAAGCTGATGAGGATAAGGCGTAAAATAGCCAAAATCGTGGTACATCATCCATTTTTTAGCTCTATTCTTCCTTGTAAACCATAGTGGAAGTCGTCCATTTCGACGAATCATGCTATGATATCGGATGAGATCTGGTTTTTCTTTTTTGATAAAAATAGAAAATCTGATGGACTCCCAAAGATTCAAGGTACTCAATCCAATTCCAAAAAGTTTTTTGAGTTTTCCTATTCTACCTTTAGGACATCTACTTCCAAAAAGCTTTACTTTGTAGCCTTCTTTTTCTAAAAGGGTTTTTACGTCGTGGAGATAGGTTTCTATCCCTCCAATTTTATTGATAAAATCGCTGACAAGGACGATTTTCTTCCCCTTTAGATCTACTGTAAGTTCTTTAAAATGTTTGAATCGTTTTTCTTTGGTATAGTTTTGAGCGATAGCTTTGCTTTTTTCGGCTAACTCTTGATAAAAATCTGATTTTTTTTCTGTTTTTTCTTTTTGAAGTTGAATGAGCATGGTGGCGAATTTTGCTAGGTCATTGCTTCCTTTGCATTGATCAATAGCATATTCCTCTGGTATGAAAGGAAAAAGTCCTCATTTTTTAAATCCTACTACGGGAATTCCTCGCTTGAGCACATTGATAGCACTTAGTCAGAAGGTTTCTAAGAATCTCGATGGCATCAGACAATAGTCAATGTTATCAAGGTATCTTTCTACTTCAGAAAGAGGCTTTCGTCCGAAAAAATGAATTTGCTTAAAATGATGGCTGAGTTCTAGAAGTCATTTTTCATAACTTCCAGAGCCAAAAATATAAAGCTCAAAAGGGAGTTCTTTCCCGGGATATTGATTGATAAAGTCAAAAATTAGATCAAAACCTTTTTCGGTTTCGAGTCTCCCAAGGAAAAGAAGTCATAGTTTAGAATGGGTATTCATCAGTAGAACGAGAATAAAGATAGTAGGAGTATAGCTATGAGTAATACTTTTTCAATTAAAAAAATCTAGTAAATGGAATTCCATCTACCAGATTATTTTTTATTCTTCATCTAGCCATTCCTTTATCAAGATTATCCTTCTAGCTCTTTTAAAGCTATAATGGATTTCTTGGAGAAGTTTAAACCTCCTTAGCCTCTCTTGGAGAGCTAAGTTGAGATTAAATCTATTTACTGGGTCGCCTTTTGAGGCGAAGCCTTTGTCAAATAGATATCTTCTAAAAAAGAAGATTAGACCTATCATAATAAATAGCATGCCTAATGCTATTGATGATAGGGATGTGAAAGACTCACAAATAATGATACCTACTCCTATTAAGAAAAAAAATATTCCTGCATAGGTTATTTCCTTTCTTAAGGGCACATAAACTTCTCTCTCAAACTTTTTTTTAAATTCTTTTTCCATTTCCATATTTTTTTGTTACTATTTTTTTGTTACTATTTTTTTATGACTTAGAGTATATCTAATAATTTTTTAAAGTCAATGTATTTTCCGTGGATTTTTTAAATATTTTTTTTGGTACTTTTATTGAGTCAGAATTGTTTTTTTTGAAAAATCTACTCTTTTTTAATTCAAATGTCTTGCTAAAACAAGTCCCCAAACCTGCAAATCAGGTCTTTTTATTTTTACAGTTTTTGCAAGTTCATTGAGTGTTGCACCTGTTGTCGTAACATCATCCACAATTAATAAGGTAGCTCCATGAGGAAGTTTTTCTTTTTCTACAAACTTAAAAGCTAAAGTCAGATTTTTTAGTCTTTCTGCTCTATTAAGTTTAACTTGTGATGTTGTGGCTTTATTTTTTTTAAAACAAGAAAGAAAGGGTAACTGAAGAAGTTCTGATAAAGATTTAGCAAGAAGCTCAGATTGATTATAGCCTTTTTGAAAATATCTACGATACCGATGAGAGGGAACAAAAGAGAGAAAAAGCTGTTGTTTTTCTAATGAGGAGGATAAATAAGGATTGAGTTGGATGAGTAATGCTCCTCTTTCAGCCAAAAATAAAGCAATATCCTTTTTGTGATAAAATTTTAATTTAAGAATCAATTTTTTGAGAAAAGTCTTGTAGGCAAATCCAATAAGCAAGCCATCTAAAAAAGTTCTCTCTTCTAAAGTGCAGTTTGCACAGGTCTTAAATCAAGGACTAGGACAATGACAAATAGGACACAATTCTGGATGTGGGAAAAGTTGTTTTTTACACTCAAAGCAAAGGTAAGATCAAACTTTTCCACATCAACAACAAGTGCGAGGGAAAAGAATTTCTAGCCATTTGCTCATTATATATTGGTAAGAAACTAAAAAGTCTTCAAATTACAGTCCAGAAACTCATACGTCTTTTTTGAATGAAAAGCGAATATTGATTTGAGAAGCTCCAATTAAACTTACTAGCGCAATTACTAATCACAGACTCGGAATCCAAGTTACATAGGGGGCAAGAAATTTCTGAGTAAAAAGTCGCTCATAAACTGCTCCTTTAAAATAAGCAAGAGAAAAATATAGAGAAGAAATCAGACTTCCTAGAGCAAGAAGGCACCAAAGCAAGGTTTGCAGTTTTTTTTCAAAAAGTTCTGAAGAAATTTTAATCGTCAAATGAGAATTTTGAGTAAAAAATCGAAGTCATAATCAAAAGAAAACAAGCATCAGCGTAGGTTGTGCATTGAGTAGAAATTCAGCAATCTTTGCATATTGCATACCCAAGAAAAGCGTCTCTGGACTCAACTGCAGATGAGAGACTCGCTGAGAAAGAGCAGAACCAAAAGCCAAAGAGAAAGCTAAAAGTACATAATTTCCAAAAGTCATCCTTACCAGTTTTTCTACTTTCAAAAGAGAAAGCACAACAAGAATAAGTACAACCGATAAAAATAAACTTACCTCCACCGACATTCTCCAATATATCATAATAAAAAACTATTGCATATCTAAGAAAGATAACTACATATAAGGCATATTACGATTTAGAAAGAAAATGTCAATTTTATTTTCAGCAAAGGGAAATGAAAAAGAAAAACTGATTTACAATGGTAGAAATTATTCTTATCTTAGTAATTATCGCTACAGCATTGATTACTATTATCCAAGGGATAAGTAAAACCACACAATATATTTCAGAAATGAGACAAAGGACAATTGCTCTTAATCTCGCTAAAGAAGGAATTGAAGCTGTCTATAATATAAGAGATACCAACTGGAGGAGACGATCTGCTAATAGAGATGAATGCTGGCTTAAAGCAAATCCAATGATAGATGAATGAGGAGATGGTTGTGAAAATGATTTATGGTTATGACAAGGGAGATATGCCCTCTTTCGTACTTCGGAATGAAACAGTAATTATTATATGTTAGAACAATGTGAAGGCCCAGGTGTATCAAATTCCATACGGTCAAATGGAATAGAACAAATTGCAAATCGAGTAAAAAAACCAGAAGCTCTGAAAAACAGAATACAATATCTGACAGACTTACTATCCTATCCTGAGGATCCTAGCGATAAGACAAATCCAAGAAATTATCTCTTACATTCGATAAATGGTGAGCGAGTAGATCATCAAAATTTTAACAAACTCTCTGATAGTGAAAAACAAAAAGAAGAAGTATCCTTGGGAAGATATCGAAGATTTATTACTTGAGACTGACTTTATAACAAAGATTATTATGACAACAACCCTACAGAATTATTAGGATGTAAGGGATATAAAGAAAAAAAATGCATATCTTCTGATGCAAAAGAATTCCGCTTCTGTTCAACCGTTATCTATTCGTCTCCTTACCAAGGGATTGTAAATCTTTGTGCAATTATGACCAATTTTGTTGAATAAAAAAGCTTTTTACTCCTTAGATAATACAGCTATGGATGATCAGATTTTTGAGCAAATCAAAAGGGTAAATGAATACGGAAAAGAATATCGATATGCAAGAGAACTCTCTAAAGTCCTTGAATATTCTGACTTTTCAAATTTTTCTAAAGTGGTAAAAAAAGCTGAAACCGCATGCAAAAAGAGTGGACAAACAACAACCAACCATTTCAGTGAATTTACCGAAATGGTGAAAATCGGCTCCGGAGCTACAAGAGGTCTAAAAAGCCGAAAACTCAGCCGTTATGCCTGCTATCTAATCATTCAAAATGCAGATCCGAACAAGGAAATTGTCGCTCTTGGACAAAGTTATTTTGCTTTGCAAACGAGGAAACAAGAACTGTCTGCTCAATATCTAGAGGACCAGAAAAGAATTCAGTTAAGAGATGAAGTTACTGAGCATAATAAGAAGCTTTTTAGCACTGCAAGAGGAGCTGGAGTCCATGACTATGCTACATTTTATGATTCTGGCTATCAAGGGCTTTATGGACTCAAAAAGAAAGAGATCATTGAAAAGAAAAAACTGAATACTGACGATAATATTCTGGATCATATGAGTAGTGAAGAACTCGCTGCCAACCTCTTTCGTGCTACTCAAGCTGAAGCCAAGATCAAAAGAGAAGCTATTAAAGGACAAGAAAAAGCAAGTAAAGCTCATTTCGAAGTAGGACAAAAAATCAGACAAACTATTCAAGAACTCTGAGGAACCATGCCTGAAGAAATTCCAGCAGTAGAAGATATTAAATATGCAAGGAAAAGGCTAGAAGAACTAGAATATCATGAAAATGCACAAAGTCCCAGTTTCGATCAGAAATTAGCAGAAAAACTTGAAGAATCAGAACTCCCTCGTTACAAACTTCCCGATAATATTGAGATATTAGGCAAATTAGCACGAATCATTAAAGGCTATCCATGAGAAAAAACAATCTTCATCTGAGAAAAAAAATTTAAAGTTTCCAGTGAAGGATCTAGACTCATCAAAGAAATTATTTTGACAAAATAAAAGAAGAATTTTAAATTTTCCCCTAATAAAAAAGATCCCTTCCTATGGGATCTTTTAGTAGTTTTCAAAAAAGAAGTCTAATTTCCGAAAATCTCCTGTGCCTCTTTCAAATCTTTTTCATTTAAACCTTTAGATTTTGATGTATCTCAAGAAGTTTTTTTCTCAAGAGATCAATGTTTGTTATTAGAAATTTTAGGATTAGATTTTACATAAATAACTTCATTATCTTCATCTTCTTGATCATTTTCATTAATCAAAGATTCGGTTTCTAGTTTTTGATCTTTATTTTTCTCACCTGTTCCTACAATAAGTCCTGTTCCCAAAATAAAAGTTCCTGTGCGTGGTGTAGAAATATTCTTTGAATTAAGAATTTGTAATTTTTTAGGAGCCCTTAAAGATGATTCAGTTGATAAAAATAAATCTCCAGTTCAATCAATAGCATTTAAATCTGACTTTTCTTCTTCGCTCAAGTTCTCACCTGAAGAAATTACAACCTCATTAGAAACCGTTTTCCCAAAAAAAGAAGTAATCTTAGAAGGAAAATTAAGAATTTCCTGAGAAACTAGCTCAGCTCCGGCTGGATTAATCCATTTGAAAATAAAAAAGAGAACAAACAAAAAAAGAAAAATCAAAATAATTCTCCCAATATATCTCCTCCATACTCGAACAATTAAGAAAAGAAGAATAATCACAATTGTCCAAAACCAAGTAATCGATGTCATTTTTATAAATACTATCAAGTAAAAATACATAAACAATACTAAATTATATTAAAAAGTCAAGTAAAAGAAAAAAACTAAACTTGAAAGAGAAAATAAATTCCTTACCCTCCACAAAAGATCATTTTATTCTACCAAAAAATTATGCAATACCCAAAGCATATCGCCCTTATTCCAGATGGAAACAGGACTTGGGCAAAAGAAAAAGGAAAAGACTGAATTGAATGACATTTTGAGGGGTTTCAGAGGGCAATAGAAATTGCAGAATATATTTTCAAGAAGACTCCTATTGAAGTCTTTACTCTCTGGGGATTAAGTACAGAAAACTTAAAAAATAGAAGTAATGCCGAGCTTTCCTACCTTTTTGAACTTTACAAACAAGTAACAGAAACACTCTATGAAACAATGGAGCTCTACCAAGTAAATTTTCGCATAGCAGGAGATAAAAGTCAGCTTCCGTCTGAATTAATAAGCTTCCTTGAAGAAAAAGAAAAAAAATTCAGATTTCCTTCTTCTCTTAAAACCTTAGTCCTTGCGATCAATTACGGAGGACAAGATGAAATCATCAGAGCAGCTCAAAAACTTCAAAAGCAACATCAAGAAATTACCAAAGAAAGCTTAGAATCCACTATGGATTTTTGAGGCTTGCCAACTGTTGATTTAGTTATTAGAACAAAACAGAAGCTTGCAAAAAGGCTTTCTGGATTTATGCTATGGCGAATTACCTATGCTCAGCTGTATTTTACAGATCTTTATTGTCCAGAATTTACCGTTGATGAATTAAAAAAAGCCCTTAAACGATATGATCAAAGCTTGGAAACTCAAAACTTCTGAAAATAACCTTACCTACAAAAAATTAAAAAAATCTGACTTCATTACAAAAATCAGATTTCTTTTTGTATAATCATTCAACTTAGAAAGGAAGATCATCAGATGAATTAGTAGGAGTTGTAGATGATTTTTCAACTCTTCGGCAAGTAATACTATTAAACCATCTTCCTGGTTGATTTCTAGATTCATTTGCTCTTGCATTCAAATGAACAGTGATCAAATCACCAGTATTTACATCGGACAAAAGATTAATTTTGTCTCTGAAAAAATCAACTGCGATAGACCCTTTGAACTCTCTGTCAGTGTTCTCTTCCAAAACGATGGTCTGTTTTTCAACACCTTCACCAATCGTTTCTCTTGGTCCGATAAATTTCACAAATCCTTGATACTGCATACTGTGTGTAGTAAATAATAAAAAAAGTATTACACTTACTTGAGAGATTAGTGTTTTTTCTTGTAAATGCAAGGGAAAATCTCATTTCGGATTAAAATCATCACTGCAAGAGATAAAAAGCAATCCGCAAGGTTAAAAACTGGGAAAGTCCCAATACTGATAAAATCCCTCACTCCATCCAAAAAAATTCTATCAACAAGATTTCCAAGCGTCCCTGCGAGAAAAAGGACGAAAACTCGATCATTTAGATGCTTTTTCCTCCAAAGAAAAACAAAAAGTCAGATTCCAAGAAGAGAAATCAAAATCACCATCGGAAGATAGACTTGCACTCCTCGGGAAATCCCAGTATTTAAGGTAGGATAAAGGAAAGGAAGTTCCTGTCCTCGTTTAAGATCATAAAAAAACCACTTTGAAAACTGATCTCAAGCAAAGAGCACAAGCATTAAAAGTAAAATAAAAACATTTTTCTTCATGATATTCTTTACAATAAAACTCACTTACTATAATTTTTTTCAAACAAGAAACAACAAAAAAAAGAGGGAAATTTCCCTCTTTTTTAACACTATCTCTTAGGTTTTTTAACCAATAACGAGCCAACGAACAATCCTAGGACAAAAAAATTCTTCGGCTCTTCAAAGGTTATTTCAACCTCGTATGAGCATTGCATCACATAAATTGACGCTATAAACTCATAAACTGTTCCTATCAACAAAAGAAATGTAATCAAAGGCTTAAGCAAAAGATATACATCCTTAAGATGAGAAGAGTTCGTCTTATCTTTTAAAAAGAATAAAAAAGAAAACGAACATATCAGCCCAAAAACAAAGGCTGATAAACCTAGCAACAATAATAAAGTAACAGATTCCATAATTTTTATTTTTTAATAGTTTATATTTTCATTATGAGCATAATCATATATACTACAAAAGTCAAGTTTATTTCTACATACTTTCAGGCGTTGCAATTCCAAGGAGCTCAAGGGCATTTTTCATCACGCACTGAACTGCCTCAATCAACGCTAAACGAGAGGTACTCAAAGCAATATTGCTTTCATCTCGTATTTTCGCTTCGTGATAGTAGCTTGAAAACTGCTTTGCGAGGCTCAATGCGAATCTGGCAATACCATTAGGTTTATATTCACTGGCTGATTTCTGTACGAGGTCTGGGAAACTCGCGAGCTGAAGGATCAGATTTTTTTCACTTTCTAAAGTCAAAAGACTAAAATCTGGCTCTGAAAGCTGGGAACGATCCACTTTTTTGAAAATGGAAGAAATTCTCGCAGACATATACTGCAGGTAAGGACCGGTCTCTCATTCAAAAGACAGTGCTGTTTGCTTATCAAAAATAATCCCTTTTTCCGAGTCCTGAAGGAGCATTCCAAATTTCATTGCAGCAAAAGCCACATCGTGAGCGATTTCAGCTTTTTTTTCTGCTGGTAAATCACGATCGGCGACTAGCTCTTCCGCTTTTGCAAGCAGTTCGTCACGGAAATCCTCATACAAAACTACATTTCCAGCACGAGACGACATCTTTCCATCTGCCAAATCCACCAAACCATAGGAAATATGCTTTAATTTATCATAATCAAATCCAATGAGTTCCAAAGTTTTGAAGAGCTGTTGAAAATGATGTTCTTGCTCTAATCCAACGACATACAGTGACTGATCATAATCAGGGAAGTCAGCTTTTTTCTGGTAGGCAAGTGCAATATCTTTGGTAGAATAGAGTGATGCTCCCGTTGATTTCAGAAGAAGGAAGACCCCAAGTCCAAACTCCTCCAAATCCATCACGGTTGCTCCCTGCGATTTGGTCGCGATACCTTTCGCCAAAAGCTCTTCAACAATACGGATTCCTGGCTGCTCAACATCACTTTCGTAGTATCGTTTGTCCATCTCTGCACTTCCAAGCTCAGCGAAAATATGCTTCATATCTTGTAAACAAAGCGCTCTTGTTTCCTTCCAAAGCGCAACTAATTCTGAATCTCAATCCTCAAGCGCCTTTTGGAGAGCTTCAATCTGAGGTTTATAAAGATCAGGATTCTCATCTACTTTTCTCGTTGCCAAAGTATAGATCTGACCGACCCATTTCGTGAAATTCTGCCCTGGAAAAGGCTGCTGATTAAAGTTTTTGTAATACCAAATCCATTTTGCTACATGCGCTCCAATATCACCTGGATAGCAAGTTTTAATGACCTTATTTCCAGCAAATTTGAGGATTCTTGCAATACTTTCACTCAGGAGAAAATTTCTCACATGTCCAATATGAATGGATTTATGCGTATTTGGAGCCCAACCTTCAAGAAGCATCGTTTTCCCAGTCTTTTCTCCAGCTCCGAAGTCAGTTTTTTCTTTCTTGATCTGTTGAAGAACTTCTGGGGCGAGAACCTGAGTATTGAAACTAACATTTACATAAGGTCCTACCGCATAAAATTCAGAAAAAAGAGAAGAAGTCTGATTTTTCTTCTGAAGAAAAGCAAACACTTCATTCGCAATTACATTTGGAGCTTTTCCCAGCGACTTTGCAAATTGAAAGCAAGGGAAAGCTAAGTCTCCTTTTATGTTATCGGGTGCCATCTGAATAAGAGGTAAGAGATCCTCCTTTGCAAGTTGGAAATAGGAAGCTAAAAGAGAAGCAAAAGCTGATTTATAGGTAAGAAGCATTTTTTCTTTGAAAACTAAAACAGAATTAACTATAGCAATTCTTATCTTGATTGCAAAGTTTTTTTGAAAAAGACTTGAAAATATCAACGATATCACTACATATAATGGCGTGGCGCCCTGACAGAGTGGTCTATTGTACAGGTCTGCAAAACCTCGGTTCATGGGTTCGAATCCCATGGGCGCCTAATAAATCTCTGTCTGAACTGAGTGAACTCTTCAGTTCTGTATAAAGCCCCAACTTAGATTGGAGCTTTTTTTTATAAAAAAACTACTTCTTAAGATATAACGTCTGAGTTGGGTAGGCAAATTCAATACCTTCTTTGGCAAAAACTTCAAGAATTTCAAGCAAGATTTTATCATGAAGCTGTACTGCAATAAGCCAATCATCGCTTTTAACAAGATAACTCACAAGAATCTCGAGGTTAGAAGCTTGCAAATCTTTCAAAATAGCCCACTCAAAATCTAACTCCTTATGCTTGGAAATAATTGTTTTCAAAAGCTCCGGAATCAAACGAAGTTTAGATAATGAAGTTTCATAAGTAATCGTCAAAGAAAATCTTTTCCTTCTTGTCTTGATCGTTCCGCTATTTTCTATAACTTCAGCGACAACAAGTCTATTTGGAATAATAATCGATTTTCATTCAACGGTCTGAAGTGTAGTAGTTCTAAGTCAGATTTTTTTTACCGTTCAACAAAATCCATGGATCGTAATAATATCTCCTATCCTAAAAGGAGAAGAACCCATAATAGAAAAAGAACTAAAAAAATCCTCAATTAATTTCTGAGAAGCAAAAGCTACTGCGATTCCTCACACTCAAAGAGAAGCTAAAAACGGCGTAATGGCAATTCCAATGGTATCAAAAAAAACAAGAGTTGCAATAACCCATACAAGAATCTGAAGTATAGTATTAAGGATCTCTGTCAGATTTTTTTTAGTTTTTGCATCTTGATGCTTAAATCCCTTTTCCATCACGACATTAAGAAGGAATTTCATTACTCTTCCAAGTTCCAACATAAGAGCAAAGGCAAACAAAATCGCAAAGAAAATATGCATTTCCTTACTAAAAGGCAGGAACAAAGAACCAAAAAAAAGAGGAATACTGAAACAAGAATATCGAGAAATTTTTGAGAAAAGTTCAAAAAAGCTCCTCCTCAAGGTATGCTGTTTAGCTATTTTGGATAAAAAATATTTCATTCCTCTCTTAAGAAGAACCAGAAAGAAAAAACATACAATTATTCCTCCTCAAATCCCAAGAAACAAAAAAAGATTTACCTCTATTCCTGGAATAAAAAAAGAAAAATCCATTATTGTAAGTAAACTCAGATAAAACAGGAATACTCTAAGCATAATGGATAACTTTTCAAGAGAAGCTCATATTTTTTCTTAGTTTTTTATAAACTGACTTTTTACAAAATCCCAGTTAATCAAAGAAAAAATGCTCTGAATATAGGCTGCTCTTGCATTTCTATGTTGAATGTAATAAGCATGTTCCCAAACATCGATCGTAAGCAAAGGAGTATCCCCTTCTGTTAAAGGATTCCCTGCATTAGAAGTGTTCAGAATCTTTAAATTTCCTTCTTGATCTTTTACAAGCCAAGTTCGTCCCGATCAAAAATTGTTTATAGCTGTATTTGAAAATTGTTCTACAAAAGTTTCAAAAGTTCCAAAAGTCTGAAGTATCTTTTCAAGTAATTCTCCTTTTGGAAGATTATTTTCCTTTGGAGTATTCAAACAATTCCAATAAAAAGTATGATTCCAAGCCTGAGCTGCATTATTAAAAATCGCTCCTTCAGAAGACAAGATCACTTCCTCAAGAGTTTTCCCTTCAAAATCTGTCCCTTGAACAAGACTATTCAACTTATCTACATAGGCTTTATGATGCTTTCCATAATGATAATCTAAAGTTTCCTCAGAAATAACAGGCAAAAGTGCATCTTTCTCAAAAGGCAAAGGTGATAAGATAAACATAGTTTATAAACTTATGATATAAATAAGCTTTATATAACATAATAAGAATGATTTTCAAGAGCATTTGAAAAATCATCTCAATATAAACAAAAAACTGACCTCTAAGGGCCAGTCTTTATATTTTTAGATAAAAATACTTTAACGAATATGAAGTGGAGATCTTTCTTTCCATCTCTCAATACCATGCTTTAGCTTTACCTCATCTTGAGCATAAAGCTTACAAATTACTTCTCCTTTTTTGATCTTATCTCCAGTCTTTTTGTAAAGATAAAGTCCGGCCTGATCTATAACAGGACAACCAAGTTTTCTACAAACTGCATTAATATCATGAAGATCAATCATCTTGAGCACTCAATCTTTCTCTGCAATAACATCAAAAGTATGTGCTCATAGAGGCAGAGATTCAGAATTCACTTCAGGATTTCCTCCTTGTGCTTTGATAATTTCTTGCATTTTTTCCCATGCAGCTCAAGAAACAAGCTGATGTGTTGCGAGTTTTACAGCTTCTTTTCCTTTTTCTAGTCCTACTTCTTCGATGATTTTTGAAGCAAGAAAAATAACTTTACTTTCTAGATCCATAGCTCTTTCTGGATGCTGCTGTAATATTCTCAAGACTTCACGAACCTGCATAACTGCACCAACTCCATTTCCAATAACCTCATTGGCTTCCGTAATTTGAACAGACATTTTCATTCAGAGTTTTTTCCCTACATATTCAAACTTTTTCTTCCAGTCTTTTGCTTCTTTCATGGAACTTACCTTAGCAGTTGGACCAACAGGAATATCAATTAGAGAATGGGTAACTCCCATAGCATATTTTTTTGCCATAATTGAACTCACCACCTTGGCTCTAGACTGCATAGAAAGTGGATATTGCACTTTGATTAGCTTGTCATCAGCAGGGGCAAGATCAAGTCCTCCTCATCGAACAAGACAACAATTCTGATCTTTTACTAACTTTTCTATTCCCTCTTTGTTGAAATTGATATTCATGAGGACGTTTACGCATTCTCCAGTTGCTGCTGGAGAAGTGATGGATTTGGAGAAGTTTTTTGGAATTTTGATCCCAAGACTTGCGATCAGAGGAATTAAAATCATTGTGGTTTCGTTTCATGGGACTCCACCAATACAGTGTTTATCTGCGATAATTTCTCCTTTTGGATATTTAAACATTACTCCACATTCTGCCATCGCCTTTGCGGTCTGATACATTTCTTCATCTGTCGTTGGATAGAAAAAACTTGAAGCGACATAATAGGTCATCATCGTATCATCAAGCTTATTTTCTGAGATATCTTTGATGATCGCAAACATTTCGTCATAACTAATAGTTTCTCCTTTCATTTTTTTCCTGATTGCTTCATAAGACGTACTTGAGCTTTCTGCGAGAGAAACTGCAACAAGTTCATTGTTTTCAAAATTCAGTTTCTCAGAAATGTCAGCACAAATAGCCACACTTCCTTCCAAAACTGCTTCTGAAAGTGAAACATCAGCAACAATATATTCACCATTTGCTTTAGTAAGTTGAACTTTATTATTAAGATTAATACCAAAGGCCATTGCTTGTTTCGGATTGAGAAGGACAATCAATCTTTCTCCGTCTTTAATATCTAGAAGCTGAACTTTTGCTGGATAATAGGATTCAGTTACTTCCTTGAAAGGAGTAAAGTTTTTCTTCAGTTTTTTTTGTTTATTAATTCCAAACATACTATTAATATATGAAAAATAAAGAGACCTCAAGTATAAAAAAAAATGCTGATAAAGCAAATTTACCATCAGAAAAAATAAAAATCAGAAAAAACACAAAAGATGAAGATAAACCTCCTACCGTAAAAATAGATTTTTGTATATTATTATAAAATTTTTAGAACTTTTTTATCGTTCTTCATCTTCTACGACCGGCAAACGTTCACATACAGAACAGCGTTTTACAAAAGGCTCTTCGAGTTGAATGGCATGATAGAGCATCTCTTCTACATCAATCACGCCATTTTTCATATCAATCAGTAAGACATCTTGTTCTTTATCTTGAAATTCTGAATCAATTTCAGTTACATATTTAGCTACATAATTTTCAATTTCTAATTCACGAATAAAGGTCTTTCCGCAATGGTCACAACTATCTTCTAGTGAGCATTTCAACTGATTTAGTGTAACTAAAAGAGATTTATGATCTAGGGACTGTAAGGTAAGTGAACCTGAAACGCCCTCTGGAGTAAGATTTTCTATTTCTGAAAGATGTTGATTCTCGAAAGAAAGAGTATCTGTAATTTTACTATTAAGTAGATCAGAAACTTTAATTTCAAAGCCATTATGCCTCATATCTTAAACAAAAAAGATAAAAAAACCGATTCATAATGTATGGATTTTATATTTTATGTAAAGAGATAGTTGACTTTTCTTGTGTAATTCCTATAGTCTAAGCAACTTTATTCTCATTTTTGATAATGAAAAGAAAAGCATTTACTCTAATTGAAGTTCTTGTAGTGGTCTTTATCTTTTGAGTAGGGATTCTCGCGGTTCTACAATTACTAACGAGGAGTTTGGGATACTTTGATACAATAACCATGAAAACTAAAGCAACTCTTCTTGCCAAAGAAGGAATAGAAATAGTTTATGGATTCAGAGATAGCAATATTGAGCAAGGATATCCTTGGAACTATCTAGGAGGAGAAGACGAAAATTACTTATGATCCAGTAATAAGTTTTCCACTTTTAAAGTAGGATTTTCAGGAGAGCAAGCTTACCGAGATTTTGAACCTAGTGAAAAAAAAGAAACTTTTGAAGAAAACTTTAAAGCATTCTACCTTGAACTCTACACAGGAGATAGCGAAAATACTCTTGCTTACTATCACCACACTCCACAAAATGAATTACCAAGCAAAGGATTTGCAAGGATTCTTGAGTTTTCTCCAATAAAGGAATGAGAAGCAGAGCTTGATCCAAATAAAATCCTGAAAATCACTTCTCGTGTCCTCTACAAAAGAGGAAGTTCTACAGGAGAAGTCGTTTTGGAAAGTTTTATTGGGATGAAAGATACAATTCCTGCGGAAAAAATAACCACAAATTAACAAAAAGAAGATTCTACCATTAGTTAAATATCGTTAAAAAACTTAATTCAGAATAAAAAACCATAACACATCATTTACCCTCACAAATCTCCATGAAAAAATCAGCTTTTACCCTTGTAGAAATTCTCATCGTCGTTATCCTCTTTGGGCTTCTCTCTGGGATTATCCTTAAAACTTACACAACAATTACCAAAGTTGCCTTTAGAATAGAGCAAGATAAAGAACTTGCCAAAGAAACCCTTGTCCTTTCTCAAGTTCTCCAAAATATTGCAGCAGAGGCTACGATTGATTATAGTAAATATACTGATTTGAAAAATACAAACGGGATTGTCGATACTCTCTATCTCACAGGAGGCCAATGGACAGGAAGCCAGATTTTTTCTACTTGAACCTGTGAAGAGGCTAGAAACCTTTACGATGAAAAATATAGAGAAAACAAATATCAAAATGCCGACTTTTCTTCATGTAAACTTATGCTCCAAAAAGGAGATCAGGAATTTGCACTCTTAGGGATAGGAAAGTTTCTTCAAAGTAGAATGCAATTTAAAGTGATTCCTTATGTATCTGCACTAGAGTCGCTTGGATCATGAGCGACAGCTGCTAAACCTTGATTTTGGATTTTAGGTGCAGTGTATAGTCCTTTTTATGATCCACAGAAACGAAGTAATAGTAGTATTTTACCAATTCAGCTCTTCTTCGGACTGCAAGGAGCTACTCCAAATCTTTATGAACTAAAGGAAACATCAGATGAAGATTAAAAGATTTCGTGGAAATATCACTTTTCTCGCGCTATTTGTCTTATTAGCATCAGCTCTGATTGGAGTGCTTGTCGGACTTTTTATGAAAAATTTTCTGAGATATAGCGAGGATATCACGACCTATGAAAAAACAAGCTACCTTGCAAAAGCAGGAACTGAACTCTGACTCGCTATCGTCAATTCTCGCAATCCAGGATTAGAATACACTTTGGAATCAGGAAGCGATTTGATGAACAACTTTAGCTGTCCTTACGAAAAAAAAGAGGGAGAACTTTGCACTCATCAACCAGCTTTTTCTCTTTCTCTTTCATGACTTGCAAACAGCTTTGAAAACTGCTCCGAAGAAAATTTAACAAAAGTCTGACCATGATTATCGGTAATTATTCCTTTGTTTAAGGATAAGGGAATCAATACCCTTGCAGAAGGATTACAAAGAGGAAATATCAGTGCCTTAGAAGGAAGCTTTGGTGGAAATTTTAAGGCAGAAGATTGGAAAATCGGACTATTGAAATTTAATCCAGAAGAAAACACTTTAAACCTTCAAATGCTAGACTCTCTACAGAATATTCGTAACCCAAACGAGGAATCTTATCTCATACTAGCAAATCCAAATCTGACTGAACAAACACTCTGCATTAGCAATCCTAATGGCATTCCTCAAGAATCTGTAAAAATTATTAGTATCTGATATTTCAAAGATAAACAACTCTGAACCGAAACCATCGCAAAAAAAGCCCTCCCTGATTTCTTGAAAGGAGACAATTACCTCTGAGCAAAGACAGAGGGACAATAACCCCTCTCTTATGATACGATGAATCAAAATGAAATTCTGCTATCGGTTTAAATAGATAAAAAATCAAGTTTTCGCTGTTTTTTAATCAGAAAAAATAATACAATCTAATTTTTTTAAAAAAATCATTTTAAAAATTTATTTAAGAGTAAATTTTTTTATAGTTATTTCCTAGTCTTTTTGGTAAGTGATTGATTCCTTTTTTTCGTATTGCATTTAGTAAGCAAAACAATATAATTCGTTTCGTTGAACTTTTTATTTTTTTTGTTTAACAAGACAATGAAAAAACAATTAGGACTTGTTGCTGTAATGGCAATGATGAGTGTATTCGCTGTAAGTGCGAATAGTACTGGAGCTGTTGCTACTGGAACTGTTGCTACTGGAGCTGTTGCTACTGGAGCTGTTGCTACTGGAACTGTTGCTACTGGAACTGTTGCTACTGGAACTGTTGCTACTGGAATGACTGTCGAAGAAAAAACAGCAAAGGTTCACGGAATCCTTGATGAATTCTTCAAAAAGAACAGTAAAAGATCTAGTGAAAAGAAAAGCTTTATTGCTGGTCTTGTAGCTACTCTTAAAGATGCAGAAGCTAAACTTGAAAAAAGATTTGAGTCTTTTAAAGCTGATTATGCACTTGTAATTTCAGCTCTTGAAAATTATAAGATTTAGTGTTAGAAAAATGAGAATAAAAACTGGTTTTAAAAGACCAGTTTTTTCTTTTTCTTAGAAGAATGCAATTTTTTAATACTGATTTTTTCCAATCTTGAAAACTATGAGGAAATCTTTACACTTCTCCAACGAAAAGAAAGTGGTGTAGTGGTAGCACGTCAGTCTCCGAAGCTGAAGGTGGAGGTTCGATTCCTCTCTTTCTTGATGTTGAGAGCTTTGATTTTTATTTTTTAAAAATAAAAAAGTGCAAAAATTTGCATTTTTTTAATTTTGGGGGTATAATTGAGTGTGAAAATTTTATACTTTCAAATATCTAGTGATGCCAACTACTGATTCAAGCACTCCAGTTCAAACTTCTAGAACAGCTTCCCAAGTAACTCCACAAACGGATGAGTTTGATCTTGGGATTACTCAAACTTCAGTTCAAGAAGTCCCAGAGGAAACAGCTGCTTCCCTCTCTGAGAATTTAGAAAATGCTGATCAGTCAGAAAATCAGACTTTTGATTTTAGTTTAGATTTGCCTGAGGAGTATTCTGATTCGTCTGCTCAGGAGCAAACTCCTATATCTCAAAAACAGGATTCTGAAGCTCAGGAATCTCCAGATGAACCAATTGCTATGTCTTCTTCACAGCCTATGGAAGAAAATCATTTCTTGCAAGAGGGGAATGATGATCTAACTATGCACGAAGAGGATGGGAATGAAGGGGTGCCGGTTGTGGATGTATCTTCTGAAGAATGACTTATTCCTGAGGTTTCAAATACTGTGGATATGTTTGAAGAACCTCCACAGGAAGAAGCTTCCCTAAATTTGGAAGATGCTACTCCTAGTATGGAGCTTTCTGAAGAAACTGTTTGAGAAGTAGTTCCTGCTGATGAAGGATTCTTACTCTCTCATGACCAAGATGCTTCCTCTACATCATCTGTATCAGATTCTCTTGAATCAGAACTCCCACAGCAGGAAAATATTCCGGAAGAGGAAACTGCTGCTCAACCATCAGAACTTCCAGTTCAAGAAGTTTCACCTTCTCTTGCTTCAGAAAAGGAGGAATCAAATAAGGTTTTAAATCTGGATGAAATGGTTTCTCAGTTTTCATCTAATCATTCTCAAAATATTGCTCAGGCAGAAATGGATCCTTTTAGCGCAATGAAGGCAACTTTGGAAGCACAAGAGATTCAGAAAAATCCTTCAGCAGTGCAATCTGATGCTTCTTCTCTTGCTACTGAACCGACGCCTGTTTATAATCTAGAATCTGCTCCATTTGAAGTAGAATCATCTGCATTACAACAGTCTTCTGGGGTCCAGCAAGAAACAAATGGAGTATCTAATGATCAATTAGTACAATCATCTTCAGAAGTTCAAAATCAGATTTCTTCATCAGCTCCTCAGACCTTAGATCTTGATACTTTAGCCTCTATGCCAAGCACAATCGGATCCTCAAATCCTTTGACGGCACCTGTGGACTATCCTCAGCAAGTTAATCAAACTTCAGCATGAAACAAGAAGGGAATCTTTGTTACTTTGGCTTCTGTAGTTCTCTTTGTTGCTGTTGGGGCTATGATGTATATTAAATATCCTGATTTGTTTACTTTTTCTGGATTTAATCTTTCTTGATCATTAACAGGACTTGTTGCTCAGAATCCTGTTGATGAAGAACACGGAGCAGCTCCAGAATCACCTTTGACATGAGATACTCAACTTACAGGAGATGATATGCTCAGTGATAATGAGATCACTCCAATAGAACCTCAGGAAATTTCGGGAGATTTTGTGGAAGAGGAGTGAAGTGGTAGTATTCAGACGATAGATCTTACTCAGGGGGATTCTTCTGCTGGTATTTCTACTGAAACGCCTATCAAAAATGAAAATTCAGAATCTGAACCTAATCTTTCTGATTTGTCTAAGGATCCTTTGAGTTCTGTAGAGAGTTTAGTTGGTCCGATCAACAATAATGATGTAATCAAACAAGAGATTACTGAATATCAAAGGAAAGGAACTGAATTAAAAGAAATGGGAACTGCTCAAAATAAAAGAATTATGATAAAATACGGATTGGCAGTAGAAAAAGAGGCTCAGAAGATTTTAGATGATCTTGCAAATGGTGGAAATATTGATATATCTACTTGGTCATCATTAAAAACAAAGTTAGATGGCTATTTAGCAAAAGCTTCTAATGTCTAGAAAATTTACTTGATCATCACGAACTACTATTATACCTAGAAAAAAGGAGGAGACTCAGCCTTCTTTTTCTTCTAAAAAAAAACATCCTATGAGGATGTCAGTTTTGTTGAAAACCTTTATTCATTACCTTGAACACGTAAAGAATGTTAGTCCAAGAACGATTACTAATTATAGCTTATGGATAAAAAGAGCAATAGCTTTTTTTTGAGATCCCAAGATAGATGAACTCAAAGCTTTGCATGTTCTGCAGTTTAGAATGAATCTTGATGACTCTGGTTTAACGAAAAAAACTGTAAACTATCATATTATCGCTTTGAGGTCTTTTTTAAGATTTTTGCTCAAAAATGATATTGATTGTTTGAGCCCAGAAAAACTTGAACTTTCTAAGATTCCCCAGAGGGAAGTTAGTTTTTTATTAGAGTCTGAGGTTCAGAGTATTTTGGGTGCACCTTCTCAATTTGCTCTTTCAGATCTTCAACTGGCCAGAGATGAAGTAATTTTACATATTCTTTATGGTACTTGATTAAGAGTTTCAGAGTTGGTTAATTTACAAAAAAATCAGATTATTCTTGGCGAAAAACAGTTTTTTATTAGGGGAAAATGATCCAAGTTGAGATCGGTTTTTTTGACTTCTTCGGCGATGAAAAAGTTGTCCTTTTACCTAAGTTTAAGGCATGATGCTTATGCTCCGATTTTTATTAGCCTTTCAAAGAATAGTTATGGAAAACAGCTTTCTAGAAATGCAGTGGAGGCTTTGGTTAAAAAATATGCTAAACTGGTTGGAATCAAAAAAAAAGTAACTCCCCATACCTTGAGGCACTCTTTTGCTACAACACTTCTCAAAAAGGGGGCTGATATTAGATCGGTACAAACCTTACTTGGACATTCATCTATTACGACTACTCAAATTTATACACATGTAGATGATCGTTTTCTTAGAGGAGTTCATGATTTACTGGATAATGAGTAATTATTGTAGGAATTATTCTTATATTGCCTTTATTTCTTTGTTGAATCGGTTTTCTTTTGAGAAAAAAATCTTCCTTTTTCCTTGCAAAAAAAAAGTTTTTTACTATATTTAAGTTCTTGTGTTTTCTGAACACTAGAGAGTGATTATATTACTCTTAAAAATCAGATTTTTTATTTTGTTTATAAGAAATAGCTTATGGCAATTGATGTAAGAACCTTTGTCTATGACAACATTACTCCTTATGAGGGAGATGCCTCTTTTCTTGCTGGACCTACTGAAAGGACTACTCAGCTCTGGGAAGAAGCAAAAAAATGTCTTAAAGAAGAAAGAGACGGAAACGGACTCAGATCTGCTGATCCTGAAACCATTTCTACTATTACTTCTCACAAACCTGGATATATCAAGCAAGAACTTGAAACCATTGTAGGACTTCAGACTGATGAACCGCTCAAGAGGGCGATTAAGCCTTTTGGAGGAGTAAGAGTAGTAGAAAACGCCCTCAAAGAGAGAGGAATTGAACTTTCTGCGAGAGTAAAGGATATCTTTCATTATGCGAAAAATCATAATGATGCAGTATTTTCTGCTTATGATGCAGAATCTAGACTTTACAGATCCAAGCATATTGTGACCGGACTTCCTGATAACTATGCGAGAGGAAGAGTGATTGGTGATTATAGAAGATTAGCACTGTATGGAACTGATACTTTGATCAAAGAAAAGAAAGCTGACTTTGAAGCCATTAGTGGTGAGATGACTGATGCAAAGGTAAGACTCAGAGAAGAAGTTTCAATGCAGATTCAGGCACTCAAAGAAATCGCTGAAATGGCTCAGTCTTATGGATTTGATGTAACAAGACCTGCAGAAACTGCTCAGGAAGCGATTCAATGGACCTATTTTGCTTATCTTGCTGCAGTAAAAGAGCAGGATGGAGCTGCGATGTCGCTCGGTAATGTTTCTTCTTTCCTTGATATTTATATTGAAAGGGACCTTCAAGCAGGAAAAATTACCGAAGCTGAAGCTCAGGAGATGATTGACCATTTCGTGATGAAGCTTAGACTTGTAAGACATCTTAGACCAGGAGCTTATGATGAAATCTTTGGTGGAGATCCTACTTGGGTGACTGAATCTATCGGAGGAATGTTCCACGATGGAAAGACAAAAGTAACAAAGACTTCATTCAGATTTTTACAGACTTTGTATAATCTTGGACCTTCTCCAGAGCCAAATCTAACAGTGCTTTGGTCAGATCATTTGCCAGAAGGATTCAAAAAATTCTGTGCTCAGGTTTCTATTGATACTTCATCTATTCAGTATGAAAATGATGACCTCATGAGACCAGTAAGAGGAAGTGATGACTACGGAATTGCCTGCTGTGTATCTTATCAAGAAATCGGAAAGAGAATCCAGCATTTCGGTGCGAGATGTAATCTTGGAAAGACCTTGCTCCTTGCAATCAATGGTGGAAAAGAAGAGGATGAAGGAGTCCAGGTAATGGATGCTTCACTTTTCGGAGCCGTAGAAAATGAAGATGGAACCTTGAACTACGATAAAGTGCTAGAAAACTTTAAAAAAGCGATGGCAAATGTTGCGAGAGTGTATGCAAAGACCATGTATGTAATCCACTATATGCATGATAAATACTACTACGAAAAGGCACAGATGGCGTTTATGGATACCAATTATGGAGTAGATATTGCCTATGGTATCGCTGGAATCTCTATCGTTGCTGATTCGCTCTCTGCGATCAAATATGCGAAAGTAAAGGCTCTCAGAGATGAACAGGGAGTGGCAAAAGATTTCCAGACTGAAGGAGAATTCCCAATGTATGGAAACGATGATGATAGAGTAGACCTTATCGCAAAAGAGATTCAGGCTTTCTTTATGGATGAATTACTCAAGCATAGAGCCTACAAAGACGCAACTCCAACCCTTTCTCTCCTTACTATTACTTCTAATGTGATGTATGGAAAGAATACTGGAGCGACTCCAGATGGTAGAAAAGCGGGAGAGCCGTTTGCTCCAGGTGCAAACCCAATGCACGGAAGAGATCATTCAGGAGCGATCGCATCTCTCAACTCTGTTGCAAAGCTTGACTATAAAAAGTCTCAAGATGGAATCTCTAATACCTTCTCTATCGTTCCAATGTCACTTGGAGCGACTGCTGAGGAACAGAATGAAAATCTGGTTGGGATGATGAATGGATACTTCAAGAAAGGAGCTCATCACCTCAATGTAAATGTCCTCAAGAGAGAAACGCTTATGGATGCCTACGAACATCCAGAAAACTATCCTCAGCTCACAATCAGAGTATCAGGATATGCGGTGAATTTTGTAAGGCTTTCAAAAGCACACCAGCTTGAAGTGATTGAAAGAACTTTTCACCAAAGTATGTAAGGATGAGTTATTGCGAGGCAAAAGCCGTGGCAATCTCTCCTATGAAATAAAAAAAAGACTGATTTCCTTTATGGGAGTCAGTTTTTTCTTTTTAGGAAAAGAGAAAATGTCAGCCTCTCACTCAGAAAATAGCTAATGAAAAGCTGGCATTGAAATTAGTTTTTGATTTCTTTTTTCTTTTTGATGGATTTAACAAGATACTTAAGCCCAATCGTAAATAAAATAAACGCAAGGACTATAATTTCCCACCACATAATAATCCAATTGAGAAGCCAGGCAGATCCCACAGAAACAGTACAGATTAGAATAAAAAAGATAATCTTTCCATACTTAAATTTCGGGTCATCAAAGGTAATTAGTATAAATATACCGGGTGAAAATATTAAGAAAATTATTGGTAAAATCCACGCCAGCGTTGCATCATCCTTCGATCTAACTACTCTTTCTTCGCAAAGAAATCTTTGTTCTTCCTCATCATAGCAGATTAACCTTACTAGGATGATCTCCCTATCTACCATGATACCATCTTGGTTTCTCTGATAGCTAAACTTTATTTGTCCCGCTATCCTCACCCATTCCCCTGGATTTTGCATAGCGTATTCTTTTTGTTTATAGGTTCCTGGAGCTAGATACCATTCAAATGCTTTCTCTAATCTGTATTTCGGATCGTTTTCTGTTTTTGCATATAAGCTTCCAACTCCCATCATGAAAATCAAAAAGCTTAAAAATAATTTTGTTTTCATTTTACTTGTGCACTCCTATTAAAGCTTTTATAAAGCTCAGACTTTGAATGCTTCGGTCTGTTTTGTTAATTTTTTATTTCTGTTTTTTTTAATTTCTTTCTTAACTATACTTATTTCAGAGAGAGTCAAGTTATTTTTTCTTTAAAAGATGTATGTAAGGAGTCATGAAAATCTTGCATTAAAAAAACTACCGCAAGAGTGCGATAGTTTCCTTTTTTTGCCTTTGTTTTTATATGTTAAGGCTTTTATTTAGCTTATTTTGTGAAGCAAGCAACGAACGCTTCTTTGTCAAGACCAAGTCCTTCTGCAAGGCTTACTACATTAGCCCCGTTGAAATCATTCTCAGCAAATGCTTTATCTAAGTAAGCATAAAACTTTTCACTTCCTCCAAGTTTCCCTGCACATTCAACACCTTTAGCACCGAGAGGAGCATTTGGATGTAATCCTGCAATAGGCATATTCTTGAAAACAAGAGCTACGGCCTTATCTGCAGCTATAATATTTTCTATTGTTTTATCGTTATAGTGTCTTTTACAAAATGGGCAAAGGAGATCAGAATATTCTACGATTACGATATCAGCATTTTTGTCTCCTGAAAAGTATACGTCTTTAAGGAGTGCAGTAATTTGGTCTTTAGTCAGTTTCCCTGCTTTTCCCATGTCATCACTTGTAAGTTCTTTCCCAGCTTTTAAGTCAGCAATAACTGCTTCAAAAGCAGACTGAGGATATGCTCCTCCAATAGCTTTAAAGTTTCCATTCTTCACATTAATGACTGCATTTCCAGGAGTTCCGCTAAGATCAAAAAGTGATTTTGCTTCTTTTGAATTTTTCTCCCATGTTGTATCATTGAATGCAGCTTTGGTATCAAGTCCTTTCTCATCACTAGCTGCTTGTTCTTCGTCTTTAGCAGCTTCATCTGAACCTTGTTGAGCTTTTATCTGCTCTACGGCTTGTTTGATACTTTCATCGAGTTGTTTTTTTGTTTCAGGAGTCATTCTTGCTTTGTAGAGTGCATCAAAGTTCTCTTGAGAACCGAATTGAAAGTCAATAGTTGCCTTGTACATCGTGTTTACCTTTTTGTAGATGCAAGTTCCCAATACTGCACCTCCGATAAGGGTAATTGCACTCAATGCAACTGCTGTTCCTGCCATAATATGATGACAGCTTCCGTTTTTACATTTTTCCATAATCTATGTTTCTTTTATAAGAATAAAAAGGCTTGTAATGCTGAATTATTCAGCTTTTGGATTCATGATTTTTATTTGCTGTTCAAGACTGTCAATTTGTCCTCTTGAATACTCTTGATATTCAGGTGTAGCGTACAAAGTTTCTAGTCTTTTGTAATTTTCTTCCCCTCATACTTCTGCACTCTTCTCTTTTTGGAGATGAGAAATCTTGATGAGAATTCAAATCCCTAAAATAAGCTGAACTAAGAGCAGGCAAAGAACAAGTAATTGAAAATTTATCCTTTTACAAGAGCAGTTTTCTTTTCCCATTTTCAATACGTTTATTGTTTTGGAAAGTGGAGAGAAGTCTGCTTCTTTTTTCTCTTTTTTTGTGGTAGGTTTTGGCTTTCTTACCGAAACTTTTTTGAGTTTTGATGGTTCTGAAGTTGCGGATGTCTTTTTCACTTTTTCTACCATCTAAAAAGAAATTAGAGGATAAACATCTTTCTACAGATAGTAATCTCTTTGAAAAATACAAGTTTTTCCTTTAAAAAGGATTTGACAAAAAAGAGAAAGTCTGAATTTTATCTTGTTTCTTTTTTCTTTGCGAGGATACTTTCTCCATCGATGACTGTTTCTCAAACTTCTGCAGTGATCTCAAAGTTTTTATCTAGAATGACGCTTACCTGACTTCCTAATTTGATAAGTCAGATTTTTTCTCCTTGTGTAACCTCTTGTCCAGGATCTAGGAAATCTACAATTCTCCTTGCTACGAATCCAGCAATTTGAATGACGCGGAATTGAAATTTTTCAGGGGTTTCAAAAAGCATACTATGATATTCGTTTTGAAAAGTTGATTTCATGGTTTCGTTACTTTTCATTGCATTCCAGAAACGACCTTCTACATATTCCTCGCTCAGCATTGTAGCTTGCATAGGAGCTTTTTGGTAGTGTGCATCGAGAGGGGTCATCATAATAGAAATGAGTGTTGCTCAACTTGAAAATCCTTTAGTCCAATCATTAATGACTTTTCTATTCTTTTTGTATAATTCTGTTTTATGATCTTTTAGATCATCTTGCTTGATAATAGCAATGATTTTCCCATTAGCAGGACTCACAAATACTTGATTGTTATTTGGAACTTCGCGAATTGGATCACGAAGAAAATAGAATCTATAAAAAGCTCGAATTCCAAGTAAAAGAGAAAAACTGATTGCTAATGACATTTTTAACCACTTCATAAGATAAAACTTAAAACTAAAAGCTTTGTCTTTCTTGTTCATTTAAAAAATCAAAAAAAAACTTGCCTTTCTCGTATATATATATATACATAGAAATCAAGTAATTTTTTATTTTACTATTTCAACGAGATGAAAAAAAATCTTCTTCTATTGGCGGGAATTTTAGGAGTTCCACTTTTCTCTTGAGCATTTGCAGTAGCGGAGTGTCAGGAGATCCGTTTTTCTAATGGAGATAAATTTTGTTTTGATCTTCAGAAAGTTGGATCGGAAAGATTTCAGTCAAGAATTACCTCTTCTTCTTTATCATCAAATTCTGATCTTTCCTGTAGATTAACCCTTCCAAATGGAAGTCAGGTTTCACTTCCTAGGTGTGAAGGAGATTTTAGCTATGCTGGGAATGCTGGAAAGATTGAACTAAGAGCAGATATTTCTAACTATTGGTATGAACTTATTACGAATTATGACTTTAGAAATGGAAGTTTCTCCACTTCTAGTTCAACTTCTTCCACTTCAAGATGGGTTTCTGAATTTTATTCAGTAAGTGACTCTACTCCAGATAGAGATGAATGGGTTGATATTACTCTTCGTGTAAAAAATTCTAGTTATCGTTCATCAGATTATGATGGAAGAGTGAGTTTTCGTGTAGAAGAGTATAGAAACGGAAGATGGCAGTCTGCTTCAAATTATGATTACGATTTAGACAAAACAACTTATTATTTCTCATCTTCAGATAGAGGAGAAGTCAGATTTAATGATCTAGTGAGATTTAGAACAGAGGGAAAATTCAGATTATATGCAGAGGCTGATGGAGGAAGTGAATATACAACTTTTACTGTTGGGAGAGGGGACGCTTATTCTTTCTCAGAATATACTCCAGAATGGAGAAGTGTAAGCACTAGTAGACCAGACAAAAATGAATGGGTTGATATGACATTGACTGTAAAAAATAATTCTTCAAATTATTATGATGGAAGAGTGAGTTTTCGTGTAGAAGAGTATAGAAACGGAAGATGGCAGTCTGCTTCAAATTATGATTACGATTTAGACAAAACAACTTATTATTTCTCATCTTCAGATAGAGGAGAAGTCAGATTTAATGATTTAGTGAGATTTAGGACAGAGGGAGAATTTAGAGTTATTGCAGAAATATCTTCTCATCGTCAAAATGCTTATCAGACTTTTTATGTCAATACAAGTTCCTCAAGTTCTTCATCTAATAATTATTGGAATTCTCATCTGAATTTTACTGATAAGGAACTGTCTAAGATTAGAGCAGTAGCAAAAATCTGGAATGAATTGATGATTGCTTTGGAAAAAGATTATCCAAGACTTAGAAATAGCACAGAATGGAGAAGACTTTCAAATAATTTTTATGATAGTATGCAGGATATTCTCAATAATAGAAGTTCAGCACAATATAGAAACTGGAAAGAATTTTATGCTGGATTTCAGGAATGGTTGAGTTTCACTGTTAGGACAAGATAAAAAACTACTCAATTAGAAAAAGGCTACTTATTAGAAAATAAGTGGCTTTTTTATTAAAATAATCCTCCTTGGAACGCTTGAGTTTTAGTTTTTTTCTCTTCTTTGGGAAAAGTTAAGTTAAACTCTTTTTGTATGGTTTCTCGATTTTCATAGATTAAAATTCATAATTTTCTTGCTTTTTCTGCTTTGGATCAAGCTTTTTCTCAGATAAGCATAAAGTTTGTGCCCGAAGTTGGATTTTCCTCATAGTGATATCCTAGTTTTTGCATTTGCTGAATGAGGTCGCTTCTTGTGATAGGGAAGGTTCCTGTAAGTGAAAAGGTTCAGTGTGATGAGGATTCAGGATTTGTTTTTTCATTTATTGCGGAGAATTGTACGCCTTCTTGCTCTAAGGTATTCAGAAGCTTTAAGGTTTCGGGATTCGTCATAAAAAGCTGAATCGCTTGTAGCGATTTTTCTCCAATACCTACGACTTTACTTAGCTCATCACTAGAAAATACACTTATCATCTGACCTAATGATTCTACTTTCTGTAAAGTAAGGTATTCTGCCACATCTTGAGCTGTTTTTTTTCAGATATGAGGTATTCAAAGAGCATTGATGAGTCTCCAGAGTGGTTGTTTTTTTGAACGTTCAATTTGATTGACAAGTTCAGTGATTTTCTTTTCTCCAAAGCTTGGGAATTTGCGGAGAAGAATTTGATTTTGAAGCGAGGTCAGCTGATAAATATCTGCCACCGAATTCAAAATTTTTTGTTTGACTAAGACCTCAATCATCGCTTCACCGATTCCGCTAATATCCATCGCATCTCTCGAAACAAAATGTGTAATCTTTTCTCTTATTTGTGCTGAGCAAGTGGGGTTGGTGCAATAGTAGTGAATATCTATATTGGTAATTGGATCTCCACATTCGGGGCAGAATAACGGGGGAATGATTGGCTCTTCATTCCCATTTCTGCGTTCTTTGATGCTTCCTAAAATATAAGGAATTACCTCGCCACTTCTCTGCACTCGGACAAAATCTCTCTTTTTAATCTGCTTTTTTGCAATAAAATCAAAATTATGAAGACTGACTCTAGAAATCGTAGCTCCGCTGAGGGAAATCGGTTCAATATGGGCAACTGGCGTGATAATCCCTGTTCTTCCGACTTGGAATGTTATCTCTTGGATCTGGCTTGCGACCTGTTGTGCTGGGAATTTGTAGGCGATTGCTCGTCTAGGGTGATGTTCCGTGGATCAGAGGATTGAACGAATATCTTCTCCATTATTTACTGGAGTTCCTGTATCAAAAAGAGAAAAGTCTGATTTTTCTGAGGTATCGCAGTTTGAAGTATTTTTAGGAGCTCTACTATCAGAAACCTTAATTACTAAGCCGTCAAAATCAAAATCTTGCTCTTCTAGAAAGTGCTTAATTTGAAAATCCTGACATCGAGCGATAATTTGCTCAATATCTTGCGTTACAAGGAAGCTTTCTGGTAATTCAAAAATAGGCATTCCAATGGATTTGAGATCTATCTTTTCTCCTCAGAGCTGATCGTAGATAAAAGCAATCAAGCCTCTTTTGCCGACTTCTCTGCTATCTAAGAGTTTTATGCTTCCAGCAGCGGCATTTCTCGTATTTGAAAAGGGGGTTTGACCGGATTGCTCTCTTTGCTGATTGAGCTTGAGGAGCTGGGATTTTGGCATCATAATCTCCCCTCTAACCTGCAAAGTTCAAAGATAAGAAATCTGCTTTGGAATTGAAGGAATCATCATCACATTCGCAGTAATGTCTTCTCCAATTTTCCCATCACCTCTGGTGATTGCTTGGGTGAGTTTTCCATCGTGGTAAATACATTCTACACTGAGTCCATCAAATTTCGGTTCTAAATGATATTCCCAGTTCAGAATTCCTTTTTTTTCTGCCAACTTTGCAACTCTGACTGCCCATTCTCTAATATCCTCTGCATTATAACTGTTTTCTAAGGAAAGAAGCGGGATTTGATGCACTGCCTTTTTGAATCCGTCAGAAAGTTGTCCCACTAGACCTTGCGTTGGAGAGGTGCTCGAAATGATCGTCGGGAAGTATTCTTCCATTGCCTTGAGATACGCAAAAAGCTCATCATATTCTGTATCAGAAATAATCGGCTTTGCCTCAATATAGTAGAGATGATTATGATCCGTTAAGGTATCAATGAAAAGCTGGTAGATCGTTTTCAGTTCTGAATCGGGGATGTATTCAGGATTAGGAGTTTTTTTGAGGAAAGATTGGAGATATTGAGTAGATTCTGAGAGATTCACGAGTATTAAGAAAAAACTAAAGTCTGATCTTAGCTTAGAGAAAAGTAAGTGAAAGGCAAGAGGAAAACTTGATTTTTCGATTTTATAAAAATGGAGATTTGTTTGATGAGAGCTTGTCTTTTTTGTAAAAATATTTGATAGCGTTTCTCTTGTATTCTGTTTTTCTGGTTGAAACTTAGATGCCTTTCCCTACACTACCAAGCAGTGAAATTTTTTTCAAATGTTCCTTTCTCATCCTGAAATCTGAATTCTATATTCTAAATTTATAATCATGAACCTCAAAGACTACATCGCATCAAATCTCAATGAAGAACAGACTTTAGCAGCACTTCATACCAAAACTTCCTCACTCATCATTGCAGGAGCTGGAAGTTGAAAAACAAGAGTTTTAACCTATAAAATTGCTTATCTTATCCGAGGATTGCAGCTTCCTGTGCAGAGAATTCTTGCAGTGACCTTCACGAATAAAGCCGCTAATGAAATGAAAGAAAGGTTGATCAAGCTGGGAGATGAGATCTTAAGCCAGAATTTTGATCAAGGAAATTCACAGGGAAAAGCAGACTCTGGTGATCTTTCAGATTTTCTTTCTGAAATGCAAAGTTCTGCAAAAATCCAAAAAGGTTTAGAAGCGAGAGAACTCAAATGGATTGGGACTTTTCACTCTATTTTCCTCAAGATTCTCAAAGAAGATATTGAAGCTCTGGGGAGAAAATTTACTAAAAATTTCTGAATTCTGGATAGTGATGATAGTTCAAAAATTATCAGAGATCTTCTCAAAAGATTCGCTTTGAATGATACCTTCAAACCACAAGAGGTAAAAGGCTTTATTTCTACGCAGAAAAATAACGGAAATACTGCTGATCTTTTTCTCAAGCATGCCAATGGAAACTACGAAGCCTCTATGGGAAAACTCTATCAAGAATATGAAAAAGAGCTTGAGAAAGCAAATTCTCTTGATTTTGATGATCTGCTTTTGTTGCCCTATTTGCTTTTTAAGCAGGATGAGAAGATTTTGAAAAAATGGCAGAATGCCTTTGATTATATTCTCGTGGATGAGGCACAAGATACGAACTGGATTCAGTTTGAACTGATGAAACTCATGAGCGGAACGGGAGCGAATATTACGCTAATTGGGGATGATTTTCAGAGTATTTATGGCTGGAGAGGAGCCTTGATGGAAAATTTTCTCAATGTAAAGCAGTACCGACCTGATATTCAGATGTTTAAGCTACAAACCAATTACCGCTCTAAACCTCATATCGTAAATGCTGGGAATGCGGTGATCAAGCAGAATAAAAATCAGTATGAGAAAAACATTGTTGCCCACAGAGAAGGGAACGACAAAATCACGATTTTCAATCATAATACTGACATTGACGAGGCAGCAAATACCGTTGAACTTATCAAGCAAATGAAAGAAAAATGAAAGCTAAAGTCACGAGGTCAGGTTGCGATTTTATATAGGACTAATGCTCAGTCTGGGAACTTTGAAACGATGTTTATTCAGGAGGGAATTCCTTACAAGATTTTTGGAGCTTTCAAGTTTTTTGAGAGGAAGGAAATCAAGGATATTCTTGCGTATTTGAAAGTGATCAATAACCCTTTTGATACCGTATCTTTGAAAAGAGTTCTCAATATTCCTAATAGAAAAATCTGAAAAACTTCTGAGGAAAGGCTTGAAGACTATGCAAACAGCCTCGGAGTCAGTCTTTATGAGGTTTTGGCGATGCTTGCTCAACTTTCAGATACGAAGACTATAGAACAAGAAACCTGAATCAAGCTGATGAACCCAGCTTTTGAGGGGATTAAAAACTTTATTCAGACTTTTGAAGCTTTAACAACAGCACTAAAAACGCTTAATCCAGCAGACTTTATTGAGCTTATCCTCAAAAAGACAGATTATAAGAACTATTTGATCAAGGAAGAAGGGAATGATCAAACGGCTGAGGAAAAATATGAGAATGTCGGTCAGTTGATCAATATGGCGAGTAAATATGAATTCTGAGCGAGTAATGCGAATCAAGAAGTGGTAAGTTCGGGAGAGGAGCTTTTGAGGCGGTTTTTGGAAGAAGTAACTTTGATGGTAGATACCATAGAAAATAAAGATGAGAATACTGATGCGGTAAAACTTATGACGGTTCACTCTAGTAAAGGACTGGAATTTCCGGTGGTCTTTATTGTTGGGGCTGAAGATTCGGTTTTCCCGCTAGCAAATGCAATGCTTGAGCCGAAACTTTTGGAAGAGGAAAGAAGGCTGATGTATGTGGCGATTACAAGAGCGAAGGATGTGCTGTTTATCTCTCATGCTCAGAGTAGGATGACTTGGGGACAAACCAAAATGAATCCTGAATCTAGATTTCTCTCAGAATTGCCTTCAGAACTCATCAAACACTACGATCTTACTCAAGGAGGCAGCAGATCTGTACAATCAAGTATTACTGAATGAGCGACTGTGAGGCATAAGCTCTTTGGGACAGGTTATGTTTTAGAAATTTGGAACAATATGGGAATTGTGAAATTTCATAATCCTAAATTCTGACTCAGAAAGGTAGAGCTCAGATTTTTGGAGGAATGCTAGATAAAGAATGAATTTAATTTTTTTGAATAATAAAATAAAGGAGAGAAGTATACTTCTCTCCTTTATTTGATAGTTTTTTGTTATTTTGTCAGAAAAAATTAATTCCTTCTCGGGCAAAATAACTAATAAACTGAATACTAATAAGTATAAGTATTATACTTAGGAAGTATCCAATCAGGTTATCTTTTAGATTTGTTTTTGTGACTTTTGTCCAAGTTATGAGCGAAAGGACAATAATTCCTATCGCTACAAAAAGGCTATAAAGTCCGTCTAAAATCTCACTAGAAGTAGGGGAACATATCCCCTCTTCATCAGGCTCGGTCTGGGTATCGTACCCATCCATGAGAGTATATCCAAGGTAATAATCCAAGGTTGTTCCTCCTGCCTCTTGATAAGAAACTAGATTTTTAAATCGTGGGGTATTCAATACCCCGTCATGATGTCTATTAAAGCTTACGATAAGTACGGCAAAAAAGAAAGCTGCCGTAATAATAAAGCTTAAACAAAGAAAGCAAGTCACAATTTTTTTAAATTTTTCCATATTTTTTAATTTTTTTTGAGATGATAATTTTTTTCCAAAAAAAGTCAATTGTTTTTTTTGTATAAATAAAGAAGTAAAATTTGATTTTTTTTGGAAAAGGAATATAATTTTAGTGTTTTATTTATTATTTATTTACAAATGGTTGTAAATTATGCTCCTCAAAATGATGAATTATATGAAGAAGATTTTCTTAATGATCTTCTTATGAAAGCTGGATTTATCCCAGAAGAAGATGATTTTGATCAGTTAAAAGCTGAATTGGAGCCACTTTTGATGGATACAATTATGACGAAAGTTTTTGAAGCACTTTCTAATGAGCAGAGAGATGAAGTAATGAAACTTTTTGATGCTGGAAAGGAAGCAGAAGCTTTAGAAAAAATTGAAACAATGATTCCAGATTATGACAATTTCCTAGCAGATGTTTTTCAGCAGTTTTGAGATGATTATTTGAAAAATATGGAATTGCCAGAATAATATTTTTCATATCCATTTATTGACAAATAAAAATTATTCCTTATAATACATAAAATGTAAGGAAAATTTAGTTTTTGAGATAGTAGTAATGGGAAAAATTGTAAATGCTGTTTGAAATACGCTTGGAATTGTTCCTAGAGGCCTAGGAACTATTGGAGTAGGAGCTCTTGATACCTTGAAAACAGGAGCCAATGTCTTGACTGATATGGGAATGGTTGTAAAAGATACTAGTGATAAGCTTTGGGACGTGTTTTCTTCATCATGGAATACCGGGAAGTGGTATAATAAACTTTATCAAGTACCTGCTGGAGTAGTTCTTGGTGCTGGAACATTGGTTGAATGAGCTGTAAGAACAGTAATAGAACCAGCAAGAAATGGAATACTTAATGTTCGCGATGTTACTGGAAACTTTTTCAAGAATATTGGGAATAGTATTGGGAGACTTTTTGATACAACGAAACCAGTTTCGGATTTTTCTTTTGAAAAGTTACAGTATAAGAAACCAACTGGAAAAAATTGGGTATCTAATTGGGCATGGCGGAAAAAATCTAATTCTACCTCTTCCTTGAATACTACTTCAACAAGTTCTAAAAATTCTGTTTCTAATGTGACGAATCCTTCTCAAGTTACACAACTTCAATCTCAGCTAACATCCCTTACTGCTCAAATAGGTCAATTACAATCATCTCTTGCTACTTTACAAGCTCAAAATCAGCAATTACAGGGAGAAAATCAATCTCTTAAAGCTCAAATCTCTGCATCACAGTCTGCTCAGTCAAAATCTTCTACCTCTTCGGCTTCATCATCTAAGATTCCAAATTCTCCTGTAAAAGCAGTTGCATAATCTATGTTTGTTTACTATTTGAAATTATAGAAAAACATAAATCAGATTTTATCTTCTATTATTTCTTATTATGAATCTCTCAGAATCACTAAAAAACTCAATGAATAATGTTAAAAAAACGTTGAAAAATTCAACGTTAGCTCTTTCTTTGGCTGCTGCTTTATCTAGTTGTGGTGCCGATCCTTCTGCTATGTGTTTTGAGAGAGGTACCCAATCAGGAAGGATGTCTATTGTTTATGTAGGAAGTGAAGAAAAAGAATTTGATATTGAGGTAAGAAAGCTTTGAAACTGAAATTATAAAGGTGAAATAGATGAAAGAGGGCGATGATTTAATAAACAATATTCATGAACATTAGATGCAATTATTGCTGAAATGATACATGATATGCAAGATCAAGTTTGGACAGTTTGAATTGGTTCTACTTCTTCTGGAGAATTACTTGAAGATCGTACTTCTGAAAAATTTATCTCTTTCAAAGAAGCATATAAAAAATTTTTAGAAAATAAACATTTAGATAAAGAAGAAATTAAATATTCTCCAAATAAATAGAAAAAATCAGAATTATTTAATGAATAAAGAAAGTTTAAGTTGTTCTGTTTAAGAGTTAACATAATGTTTTAATTGTCAATATAAAAATAATCTATTCAGAGAAAAAGTAAGAGGAATCTGATGGAAGAAAAATCAGATTTTTTCTTTTTCTTATTTTTTAGCTATACTTGTATGTGATTTTAGTTTAGTGTTTTGCAGATGAATAAAAAATTAGTTTTTTCTTTCCTTTTGTGTGGTGGAATGCTATTACAACCTATTTTTGCACAGGAAACTTGAACCAATCACTCTGAACTCAATCAGGATACGGTTTTTAGAACTGCTGTAGATCAAGTTGCCAATTTAAGATTAAGCCTTTTTGATTTTAGAAAGCAGCTTGTATCTATGGATAAGGCTTCTAAAGAAAAAAATAAGGGAGAATTTGAAACTCAATATAAAGAGGTTAGATCAGAAATGGTTAGGGTTATTCAAGATATTGATACTTCTACAGTTAAAATTACGAGAACGCTAAAATCACTTTATGCCTATAAACTTAAACTTCAGGAGTCGATTAAGGAACTTGAGGAAACTAAGCAACATCTTGAAATCTGAAGAAAGTATTTGAATCAGCTTTTGCTTTTGGTTTACAAAATGGAAAGAGAAATTTATAATGAAAATGGCGATTCTGTGGATGCACTTAAACTCTTTGTTAAGTCTGATGCAATGCCTCAGCTTCTTGCAGGAGATGATACTCTAAGAATTCTTCTTAATCAAATTAATTCTCTTATGAAGAAAGCAACCATTCAGGAGCAACAAAAGTCTATAACTATTGATAAATTAGTAAAACTTAAAACTCAATCTCAAAAGTCATTGGATTTTTATAAGTCTGAGATTGAGAAATTAGAGCAGAAAAAGGCTTATTTGATCAGTTTTATGCAGCTTTATAATGAGAAGAAACTCTGAACTTCATCAGCAAATGGAGTGAGTATTGAAGAGTCAAATCTTCATGATGCGATCAATGGTTTGGTAGCTGATATTGTTGCTAAGAAATATCTTACGACAAATGATCTTCCAGCTAAAATTAAAGAATTAGCAAATCATATTGATAGTTCTGAGAATGAAACTTCTCCAGCAGCTTGGCCGACTTATCCAATTACTCAGATTTTGACTATTTTTAAAGATCCAGCATTTGAAAAGGAATATGGATTTAAAAATCTTTCTCTTAAGTTAGCTGTAGAACAAGGAACTCCTGTTTATGCTATGAGAGATGGTATTGTTTATTATGTAGCTAGTGGGGCATGAAGTATCAACTGGATGATGATTCTCCATTCTGATGGCTATGTTTCTAGTTATGCTTATCTAAGTAAAATCTATGTACAGCAGGGGGATTTTGTAAGAAGAGGGCAAGTAATTGCTCAAAGTGGAGGGGAACCAGGGACTACAGGAGCTGGATTCGTTTCCAAGGGGGAAAATCTGACTTTTTCTCTCTTTAAAGATGGTGTAGCTATTGATCCGCTTACTGTACTTGATTTGAGTGTTGTTCAAGATAAGGATAAGGTTCTTCCTGAAGAATATCGTTTAAAATATTTTAATGATCAATATGTAAGACCGATTGATATTTCTAATGTCTCAATTATTAAGGGAGATTCTGTAGATCAGAGAGCTCAGATTTTTCTTAATTCTTATGCAGTAGGTAGTTATAGAAATGTGGATTTTTGGGATCAAGTTGTTGCTGGAACTAATATTGATAGAGATATGGTAATTTGTATCTGATTTGCAGAATCAACACTCGGAAAATTCCTCGCAACTGATAATAATATTGGAAATGTTGGAAATAATGATAGAGGAGATCGTATTGCCTATAATAATCCTTATAATGGTGCAAGACTAATTGCGTTGACACTCAATAATAAGTATCTTGGAAACTATCATACGATAAAACAATTATCAAGATATGGAAATACAGATGGGAAAATTTATGCTTCTAGTCCTATCAACTGGCAGAGTAATGTTCAGAAGTGTTTATCCAAAATTAAAGGATATTATATTCCGGAAGATTTTCCTTTCAGAGTTGGTCCTAATCCTAATATGCAAACACAAACAATACCTGTGCAATCTCAGCAAAAGGAAAAAAATCAGATTATGCAAAGTTCAAAACAAACAAAACTTGGGGGTGTAAAAGTAGAGTAATTAGATCGTAATAGAGGATATTTATATTTAGCTTATTTATTGAGATATCCTCTTTTTTTGTTTGTTCTTTTTTATGTGCTGAGGGTTTTTATTTGGAAAGAAAACTTTTCCTTGCATTTTGATTATATTTCTGTATATTAGTTGCCGTTGTTTATTGGATGGGGGCGTGTAGCTTAGTTGGTAGAGCAGATCCCTCTTAAGGATAAGGTCGTGGGTTCGAATCCCACCCCGCCCAAGGCTAAATAACAAGGATGACTGCAAATGCAGTTTTTTTCTTTTCTCTCGCTTTTGAAAAATAAATATGTATAGTGAAGAGATTATTTTGTTCTGTGTATAATGATGCCAAAAGTTTTATTTCTTGTTCTTTTTCTCTTCTTTTTTGTTTTTAATGCAGGATTTAGGTTCCCATTTTTTTCTCCAACCCCCTTTCCTATTATCAATTTTTCAGTTTCTGACTGTTCAGATTATCAGAGGGTTGAAGATAAAATTTTCTTAGATCCCGTTTGTGTTTTGAATTGACGCTTGCCGAACTTCTCACTTAAAGATCGTGCAGATATTGTTTGAACAAGGATTCTTTCTTTTTCTAAAGGTTATGATAGTCAAACTGAAACCATTCTTTACAGACCAGCAGAAATTGCCTTGAGTAAGGCGGATAATCTCTATCCTCTTACAGAAAAAAGAAGGCAACAGCTTGTTCTTGCTCATCAAAAAGGAGAAAAAATCTGATTTCCTCTTTCGTTTTTTGCTTCCTTAGTAGTGCCAAATTTAGCCTTTTATATTTCAGAAAAAGATATTTCTCAGTTAAAACCTTGTACAAAACATAATTATCTCCTTGCTTTTGAAACTTTAGATGGAAAGCTTATTAAGGCTGGCTCTGATTTTAGTTTTAATCGTCATCTTTTTGGATTAAGAGGTTATTGTCAGGGAAATGCTGGTCTAGACTTGAAGTTTTATTGAGGGGTATGTGGGGCTGCTTCTCAGCTTTTTAGAGCGTCATTAACAAATCCCTTGTTAGAAATTCCCAAAAGATGGGGGCATAATGACTGGTATAGTGCTTATTATGGGGAAAAAGTACAGGGAGATGATGCTTCAGTCTATGAAACGAGTAAACAATTGATTATCAAAAATGCTTCAGCGAGTGATGTGGTTATAAAAACCTTTCAACAAGGAGATAAGACTTATCTTGTTTTAGTAACAGATAAAAAATCAGTTCAAAATAAGCGAGTTGAGATTCAGAAGGTTTATCTTGGCTCTTTACAAGTAAAACTTTTTAGGGAAGTGTATCAAAAATCACTTGTATCTGGTAAAAAAGTAATCAAAAGTTTGAAATCAGAATTTTTCTTTTCAAAATATTTGAGTATTAATTCCGAGAGTCGTTAATGTTTCAATATTTCGTTTTTTTGTATCTCTCGTTGTATAAGGTAAACCCTACTTGATTTTTGAGTCAGCTTTTTTATACTCCTTGTGTTTTACTTTACAAGAGCGATTTGTTCAAAAAGCAGCAGAGATTACAAGGGAAAGAAGTGAGGTTTCTCACCAAGAAAAGGCAGGTATTTGCTCGCTGACTTTTTACGATTTTTTTCGTGGAACAGTATCCCAACCGTCCTTTTCATCAGCTTTCTTTCCATGTTCCTTTGCTGGTTTCCAAAAGAGCTGTTGTCAGGCATAAAATCAAAAGAATGCTGATCCGTGCCTCAGAAACTTTTCTTGCTCAAAAAGGAAAAGCTCCTTACTATAAAGCTTTTGTGACTTTACATAAAATGAAATTAGCGCCCTTGCTTTCTCTCCTTGAAGCCAAAAAGTGGGAGGAAGTAGAAACGATGCTTAGCCAGCAGCGAACCCAAGTTTTTAGTTCTTTCCTCCACCATGATGCAAAATTCTCCTCTCAAAAAAAGTCCCACATCTCCAAATCCTCAAGCTTATCGCAATAGAAAGCCACTTTCAAGTCCTAGTCGGTTTTCTACCAAAATGATCGTCAGATTTTGGCTGATTGGAGCGCTTTTTGTGTGTTTGGGCTATCGGTTTTATCAGTCGCTAGAAGTGGTATATCTGATTATTTCAGCGTTGATTATCGCGATTTCTGCTGAAGGGATGATTCTTGCTTTCCAGAGGAAGCTTAAGAGCAGGTGAGTTGCGATCGGAATGAGCTATTTTGTGCTTATGCTTTTTGTCTTTTCTGGAGTTTTCTTTGTAGTTCCTTTCTTGGTTTCTCAGATTTCGCTTTTGGTGTCTTGGGTATCCAAGGAGGTCGTAGGGATTAAAGATTTTGTGGTGAGCAATGCCCGACCTGATGCGATCTATCAGCTTTCTTTTCTTCCTGATCTTGCTAAAGATTATCTCGTGACGCATTGGGAGGATTTTAATTGGTCAAATGCTGATTTTCAGTCTTCGGTTTTGTCGGTTCTCAACGCGATTTTAGAATCTTCAACAAGCTATCTCAAGCAGTTTTCTTCAAGTATTTTCTCGGTGATTGGTGGATTTTTTGGGATTCTTGCGAATCTTGCGATAGTCTTTACGATGGCGATTTTTTTCTCTATTGAAAAGGATTATCTCGTTTCTCTGCTCGCGAAGCCCTTTGCGAAGCATCGTAGATCTGAGGTGAAATCTAAAATTGATGATGTCTATCGTAAGCTTTCGCTTTGGCTTAAGGCGAGGGTTTATCTTTCGCTCTTTATTTTCTTGGCAATTTACCTTGCTTTTTGGGTGATGAAGTGGCTAGGATTCGCCTTGCCAAATATGTTTCCTCTCGCTTTGATTACGGGGCTGTTGGATATTATTCCGTATGTTGGACCGCTGTTTGCGATGATCCCGATTGTGATTTTAGCATGGATTCATCACGGAATTTGGGGAATGCTAATTGTAGGTGGAGTCTATCTTTTGCTACAATGGGTTCAAAATAATGTCATCCTTCCTTTACTCATGGAGAAGCAATTGGGTGTAAATTCAGTTTTGGTCTTGCTTTCAGCGCTTCTTGGTGCAACGGTGATGGGTTTTTGGGGAATTGTGCTTTCTGTGCCATTAGCGGTAATTGTTAGCCTCTGGATTGATGAAAAAGAAGATTAAAAGTCTGATTTTAGCTCTTTTTTCTCCTAATGTCAGAGATAGAAAAGATTAGAACTGAGCTCTTGGCTCTTCAAGATCAAAAAAATCAAAAATTCGTGGCTAAGCTGATTCCTACGCTTCGTCTAGAACAGATTCTTGGCACAAAAATCCCCTTTTTGAGGAGCTTTGCCAAGCAGCTTTTTAAGCAAGATAAAGCTGATGAATTTTTGAAGGCATTTCCGCATTACTATCTGGAAGAAAATTTGCTTCATGGCTTTTTGATTGAGCAGGTCAAGGATTTTACTTTTGCGATGGAGTTGACGGAGGCTTTTCTCCCTTATATTGATAACCGAATGGTTTGTGATACTTTTTCTCCAAAGATCTTCAAAAAGTTTCCAGCTCTTGTATATCAAAAGATTAAAATCTGGCTTAATTCCTCAGATTCCTATACTCTCAGATATGCTATCGGACTGCTTCTTTCTAATTTTCTAAATGAAGAATTTAAGCCTGAAATGCTCAATCTCGTTGCTTCGGTGCAGAGTGGGGAATATTATGTGCAGATGATGCAGGCATGGTATTTTGCGACCGCCCTTGCCAAGCAGCCAAATGCAATGCTTCCTCTGATTCAAAGTCAGACTTTAAGTCCTTTTGTGCAGAATAAAACGATTCAAAAAGCGAGGGAAAGTAGGAGGATTTCTCCTGAGATGAAAGAGGATTTGCTCGCTTGGAAGTTGCAAAGTAGCTAAGAAAAGCTTGTTTTTCTAGGAAAAAATCCTATCTTTAAGGTAAATTTTTACTCCACCACTTTTTTTATGAAAACAAAACTTCTTTTTCAATATTACCGCTTTCTTGGGCGATGTGCGAGGCATTACCTGCAAAAATATCAGATTTTTACTATTGGAATCAATGGAAGTGTAGGGAAAACCTCTTGCCGTATGATTATTCATCAGACTTTGCAAAAAGCGCTTCCAGAGCAGAGAATCTATACCTCTCCCAAAAACTTTAATGGAGAACTCTGAATGTCGCTCTCTATTTTGCAGGTGGAAAGCCGAGAACCTCAGATTTTTACTTTTCTGAAAACAGCACTTCTTGCACTCAAAAAGGCTTTTTTCTCAAAGAAGAACTATGATATCATTGTGCTAGAATACGGGATTGATAGGCCAAAGGAGATGGAGTTTCTTTTGACGATCAATAAGCCTCATTTCTGAGTGTTTACGGCAATTGATGCCGTGCATTCTGAGCAGTTTGGGAATCCTGCGGAAATTGCCAGAGAAGAAGTGAAAATGGTCAAATCTACTAGAGAAATTGCTTTCCTCAATGCTGATGATGCCTATGCTCAAGAGGTCATGGGGGCTTTAGAGATTGATGGTTTCAGTTATCAGACTTTAGGCTATGAAAGCAGGTCTGATCTGCATTTCTCTGATGAAAAAATAGAAATCTGAATGCAAAACGAGCATTTGGCGCTTACCAATCTCAAGCTTCATCTCAAATCGCAGTCCTATTCTCTAAAAACTAACCTCCTCGGTAAACCCAACTACGGATATTTGAGTGTTGCTTTGGTAATGGCTCAGATTTTAGTCCTTAAGATTAAGGGGGAAGAGCTTGATATGCAGAGTTTCCTTGCTGAACCTTTGATTTTTCAGTTACAAGCGGGGAGATGTTCGCTTTTTAAGGGAAAAGAAGAGAGTATCCTTGTGGATTCTAGCTATAATGCTTCGCCGCTGAGTATGAGGAAGCTGATTGATACGACTTTGATGCTCAATAAGTCCCTTCCAGAGCAAAGAAAAGTGCTACTCGTGCTTGGAGATATGAGAGAGCTTGGTGATTTGACTGAAAAAGAGCATCGTTTACTCGCGGCCTATATCCAGCAAAGTGCGGATTTTGTGGTTCTGCTCTGAACTTCAATGCATCACTTTCTTGCTGATGAATTAGGAAAAATCTGATTCCCCTCATCGCAGTTTCAGCTTTGTCATTCGGCTTCTGAAGTCGGAAAGTTTGTCCTTGAATTTCTCAAGAAATCTGATGAAAAATGGATACTTCTTTTTAAAGGAAGTCAGAATACCATTTTCCTTGAAGAAGCAGTAAAGATGTTACTTAAAAAGCCTTCGGATGTTAAGTTCCTTACAAGGCAATCGGATTGGTGGCTCCAGAAAAAAAGTGACTTGTTTAAAAGAGAGGAGAGTAGTGCTTTTTCTATTTTATGTTACTAAGAAATTAAAAAAAACTGGAACGAACGTCCAGTTTTTTAGTTTGTTTTTCTTTTTCTTCTTTGGAGGATTTTAGCCGCATTTCTTTCTTGTTTTTCTTGGCGGGCATTCTGTTCTTTACGAAGCGTTTTAAGAGAAACTCATGGTGCAGATCTTTCTTCTTGTCCTTCTCCTCTTTCACGAAATCTTAGTACTAAAGGTACTCCGATAAATCAAAAATTTCTCCTCAATACATTTTCTATCCATTTTTTGAATGCAAAATTGACTCTGGCTTTGTGATTGACAAAGATCATAAAGGTTGGTGCATCTACTTCAATTTGTGTAGCATACATGATTTTGCAGATTCTATTTTTTGGGAAACGAGCAGGTTTTTGGACTTGTTCTTGATTGAGAATACGATTGAGTTCAGTGGTTCAGATTCTTTTCTGGTTTTCTTTTTGTAGGAGAGCGACCATTTTGAGGAGATTTCAAATTCCTTCAGCATGGAGCGCAGAAATTGGAACAATAGGAATGTGCTTGGCAAAATCAAGATAGCTCTGGGCTCCTTTTATCATCGCATCAATTGCCTTTTTCTCTACTAAATCAGCTTTATTCAGAGCAAAAATCGTAGGAAGTCAGAGTTGAACAATTTCTTGGAGTAAGGTCATATCTCTATGGGTGATCCCTTGCGTACAGTCCACTAGAAAAATTACGACGGGTCTCGTAAATTCCAGCATTTTAACAGTTTTGTCATAGGCAATCTTTTCTATTCCGTGAGTTTTTCCTTTTTTTCTAATCCCTGCAGTATCGTAGACGGTATATCGTTTTCCTTGAGATTTAAATTCTCAGACTAAGTAATCTCTCGTTGTACCTAGTTTGTCTTCTACTTTTGCAAGTTGTTTCCCGACAAAGGTATTGAGGAGGGTAGATTTTCATGAATTTGGTTTTCCTACAATTGCAATTCCGATTCCTTTTTGTTCAGGAAGTTCTTCTTTTTCTTCGTCGTGGATGGTGTTTCGTTTTCTAGCGTAGTCGAGAACTGCATCTTCTAGCTCTGCAAGGTTTCTCTCTTTTTTGGCACTAATTCAGATTACTTTTTCTAGTCCTAAACTGTAATAATCGCTGATTGCGAGGTCTCCTTCGTTTACTTTTCGCTTCACATCAAGTTTATTTACAATCAAGAAAGTCTGATTTTTTTTGTTATTTTCCATAATGAGAGAAAGAATATGCTGATCTTTAGCAGAGACTCCTACGGTATCATCAATCAAAAACAAGAGTAAGTCTGAATTTTTAACGATTTTTTCAATAAACGGCACTTCATCTGAAAAATCCAACAGTCCCGGACTATCAAAAAAGGTCAAATTTCCGACTCCATCAACCTGCATAGTATGAACGATAATATCTGTGGTCGTTCCATGAATGTCAGTTACAATTGCTCTAAACTGTCCGATAAGACGGTTGAAAAGCGTAGATTTCCCTGCGTTTGTCGCTCCAATAAGTCCTATTTTCATTGGTTTGCTCTCATAAAAAGAGTAAAAATAATCAAGAATTCAGAATATATTTTCTATTTCAAATTCAATATTCAGCATAGAGTATGGAGTATAGGGAAAAGTATTAACCTTTGCAAGAGAGATTTTTAGTATCTCTTGACATTATATTCAAAAAATATATTATCCCTTTTAAAACAAAAAATGGAAAAACATGAATAGAGAACAAATTTTAAAAAAACAAAAAAGAGCAAAAAAGATTTTTTTCTCGGTAATTGTGCTGTTTATCGGGGTCTTTATCTTTTTAATTATGTCCCAAGAATCAAAAGATTCTTTAACTCCAGAATTGCGTTTTCAAAGAGAGCAATTAAAAACACGATGTCATCAAATAGATCAAAAATCTTTCTATTTTGATGCATTTGATAAAGAGCTTTTTTGCCTTTTGAAGGCCTTTAAAAACCAGCATCCGGAACTCCAAATTGAAGGAGTATTCCGATCTGGAAATGGGTCTTTTGTTACTTTCTCTTGTAAAGAGAAAGAATAGAATTAATCAGCTCGAATTAGAGCTGATTTTTTTAATTTTCTGATCGGAATTTTCGCATCATTTCTGCTGCTCTACTTGGTCGCATATGTCCTCCTTCTGTGTATTTGCAGAATACGACAGCTGCTCAGGGTAAACATTTTGTGTAGCGTAGACATTCCATACCGTGGGCGTTAAGGTAGATTTCAGTTTCTGGTCAGCATTGATTTTGTTTAAGAATTTTATCACGGATTTGTTCCCCTCATGCGAAAGAAGCTAAAGGATCTGATGGATTATGAAAAATGATCGTAGCAACTGGGGCAGTACATTGTGGGAAAAGCATGGGGCTTCCCGCCACAATTCCAATTCCATGTAATTGGCCTCCTCTCGAACATCCTAGCATGCTGGTAAACCATCCCCCGAGTGAATGTCCGACGGCGTAGATTTCTCATGGGTCAATACAATATTGCTCTGAAATTTCTTTTACAATTGCATCAAAAAACTGATAATCCCTTAGATTTGAAACCTTATCTCATGGATCTCTTCGGTTTCTTTGTGGGCCTTCTTCAGGTAAACCGGCAGGATAGACAGTGATAGTATTCCCATCACTAGCTCATTCTATACCATAATATCCAAGTCCATTATTTGAGTTGGTACGACCATGAAAGGCGATTATGAGTTTTGCAGGGCGAGAAGAAGAATAGTTTTTTCCAATGCTCGTGATAAAATGCCTTTCTATCCCGTTTACTAGTACGGTGTCTAGGGTAGAGGAGGCTTGATCTTTCCCACAGCCTGCCGAGTACACTTTACGTTGATAGTCCCGACTTCATGATTGTCATTCGAGGAGTTTTGCGGTGAGATGTGCCATCATACCACGAGTGAGTTCCTGCTCTGGATAATAAGCATATTGAGAAAAAATTGAATTCTGATGTGCAAAATACAGATATTTCTCGTATCGAAAGTCAGATTTTTTTTCTTGGGTCTGAATTTTGAAGCCCTCAATAGCCATTTTTAGTCCTTCTACCAAGGAAACTTTTTGGTTTGGTTTAAAGGTCCCGTCATCATAGCCTTTTACGATTCCTAGGGCTTTTGCAGAACAAACAAAATTAAAAAATCGCTCCTCTTGAGGCACATCAGGGAAACATTGTTCATGTCATTCAACGAGATCAAGGTTCGCGGCGAGAATGATTATTTTTATCATTTCGGCACGAGTAATTCATTGATTCGGCTTGAAGGTCCCATCAGGATAGCCTTTTACGATGTCTTTTTTTACGAGCTCATTTATTGCTTCTTCATATTCGTTTCCGTTAGTGTCTGAAAATCCAGCCTGACTTATTCCTAATCCCAAGATGAGCCAGAATGAAAGAAAGAATGCGAGTTTTTTCATTATAATGTTGAGAGTAAATGGAAAAACTATACAGATTTTTTTTCTTTTTTCAATGAAGGTCATAGAATGGTTTGAGTATATTTTTTATGTTGATTTTTTGAATGCTGTGTTAATCTTTTTTGGGAGATTGTCGTTCCTATTTGGTTTTTTAAAAATCTTTTGACATTCGTCTTGAGAATCGTACAATGCTTCTTCGTGTAAAATTTTGTTTTTGTATATTATCGCTTGAGTATACTGTTATACTTGAGAGATATTCCTTCCTACGAAGGGTTTTGGTGATTAAGAGTGCTTAAGCTTATCTTAGTGTTTTGTGAAAGTATTGGTCGTAGGGTGAGGATTTTTATTTTTTACCGATGATATGAAAAAATCATGAATTCTGATTCGGGCAATGGCAATTTTATTCTTTTCCATTCACGTTTCAGCATATAGTGATACTACAAATCAATTTATTGCTACTGTAGAAGAAAAGCTTACGTCGATGCCTCTTTCTCAGCAGCAGGGTTATTTGCAAACACTTGCAATAACAATAAATACTGGAGCTATTGGTTCGCTCACTGATGAAAATCAGATTTTCCATACTGAGATAAAGGATCGAATTTCTCAGAAAAGTTGAACTCTTGTTCAGATAGTAACTAATGAGAAAAAAAATGAAGTTTCTTATCAAGATATGCCAAATATTGATTTTGATAAGGTAAGGCAAGCTTGGCTTACTTGGCATAATGAACTTAGAATTCAGCAGGGATTGGAACCTTATACCTATCATAGTGATTTAGAAAAAACGGCTAAAAATTGGGCAGATTATTTGGTTTCTCTGAAAAGGTCTACTCATAAAAGAGCTTCAAGTGATGGTTACTATAATTATTGGGGAATTAAGAAATGGTTTGCAAATCTAGGTGTTTCTTTTCTTAAGGAAACGGCTTGAAAGAGTGCTTTCTCTGAGAGCATTGGGTATAGATTATATCGTTGTACTACCTGAGATTGTACGCAAGAGCTTATTAATTCGACGAAGAAAATTTTTGATACTTTTGTATCAGAAGGGAAATGAGGAGTTCATTATAAGGCAATGGTTATGCCTCACTTTAAGCAAATAGGATTGGGATTTCAGTTTGATCCAGAGAAAAAATATGTTTATACGGTGATCCATTATGCAGAAAAAGTGCTAGATGATTAGCTTTTGGATTGCTTTATGCTCATTTTAATGAGAAGAATAAGACTTTTTTTCACTTCCTCTTGAATATTATCTCCCAATCCCTATACTTACACAAAGTCGTTTTATCTTATTTGAAAAGCTTATGGCACACAAAAAAGCCGCTGGTTCGGTTAAAAATCTAAAGGACTCACAACCAAAATATCGTGGAGTCAAGGTCTTTGGTGGACAACCTGTTCTTGCAGGGAATATTATTATCAGACAGAAAGGTTCAAAATATGAATGTGGGAAAAATACTTATGAAGCTGCTGATTTTACCGTTCATGCTGCGATTGATGGGGTGGTTGCATTTAGAAAAAAGAATTGTAAGAAATTCAACGGAAGGACATATCTAAAAACTGTTGTAGATGTTCTTACTGCAGAAGAAGCTGCGTCTAAATCTACTAAACTTACTTCTAAAAAGGAAGACTCTGAGAAAGTAGCTGTTAAAAAGGCAGTAACTAAAAAAGAAGCTACTCCAAAAGCAGAAAAGAAGGCTCCAGCTAAAAAATCTCCAGCTAAGAAAGTAGAAAAGGCTGAGTAATCAGTATCGGTTTTAATTTACTAAAGCTATCAATCAAATGACAATCGGTCCAAAGAAAAAGGTCAGTAAAGTTCAGACCCGTAAAAGACATTCAACTTGGAAATCAATTAATCTTAAAAAGTTATCACAAAAATATCAGACAGCAAAATGTCCAAACTGTGGTGCAAATAGATTGAATCATAGGATATGTCCATCTTGTGGGTATTATAATGGGAAGCAGGTGCTTACTATTAAGGCTAAAAAAGATGCAACGGTGGTAGAAGCATAGTTTTTGTATAATTTGTAGTTTAAAATTTCCAGAGATTTAACGTCTTGGAGGGATATTTTATTTTAAGCGTCCTTAATCTTACAATGGATATTAAGAAGAGAATCAATGCTAGAAAAATCGTATTATCGTATTTTTATCAGCATTGTTTTTTTTCTGTCTTGAGTAAAAAGCCCTTTATAAGTGAAAATACCCAGATAGAAAATCCTATTCTAGAAGACTTATCTTCATGAGATAAAAAATCAACATTTTTGGATGAAGATTTTCTTAGAGTTGTTGCTCAAAAAAAGGAAGCAGAGCTTCATATTGATGAGTTTGTTCAGGCTAAACTTAATGAATATGCATCAGATTGTACTGTAGAAGAGGATTTTGATTATATGCTTCGTTATTTTTTTGACCAGTGGAATGCTGACGAAGTGGATGTAGACTATGTACTTCAGGTAGGGAATGCTCTTCTTCGTTATGAGGCAGAGCTTATTCAGAAAGTTGATCAATATGCGGAGAGTTTTTGATATGAGAGGATGGATCCTATGGATCAGGTTTTGTTGCTTCTTTGATATATTGAATATAAAGTTATTGCTACACCAAAAGAGGTTATCCTCAATGAAATGGTAGAACTTGCAAAAAGATATTCTGATGAGTGAGCTCCGAAGCTAGTCAATGGTGTACTTCAGGCGATTTTGAGTAAAGAAGAGTAGACGAGAGCTACTCTTTTTTCTTACTTGGGGTTATTCTTCGTGAGTCCTTTTTTGTTAAATACATTTGAATTTGCTCTGGAGTCAGCTTTTGATTTTTTACGAGGGTATTGAGTTTATAGTAGGGGATTTCTATAGCATCTTCCAAAAGTCCTTGTTCTGCTAGGAATTTCTTTAGCTCATCTTTGTCTTTTGCGGAGTAAGAATCACTTTTACTTATTCAGATTTTGCTTTCCTCTCCAAAAAGCTGTTCAAATCCTCCTTTCTCTGCATAGGCAACTAAAATCTCTTTCAGGCTTTCTTTTTCTTTGCTGAGTTCGGTGCTTTCACGAGCAAGTTTTGCATACTGATCTACGAGTTTTTTTATGGTTTGTTCTCCAAGTTCTCCTCAGTTTATCGCTTCATCTGCATAATTTAGGTGCTTCCAGAGTGGGCAAAGTTGTTGGTATTCACAGTATTTGCAATAAGCATTTTGTTTAGTTGGAAAGGCTGTTGTAATTCCCATATTGTAGTCAAATCTTGCTTTTTCTATGGCATTGATGGCTTCGCGGTATTTCTCAATGATTGGCTGGAGGAGTTCATCAGTAATCTCCCATTCGTCAGTTAATTCAAAATGAAGATAATGAAGTCTGGCTTTGAGTTTTTGAAAATATTTACCATATTTTTGCTGAACTCCGAGGGCATAGAGCGTGAGCTGTTCTCTGTATTCTTCTTTTTCTTCGGGAGGAAGTTGTTTATTGGTTTTGTAATCGTTGATGACGAAGCTCTCTCCTTCTTTATCTAATCTATCGATGATTCAGCGGAATTTCTGCTCTCATCAGTTTTCTTTTTTTTGCAAATCAAAGTTCATCATTAGTTCAGTAGCAATGATTTTGCTGTCCTTAAAAGGAGTGTACATTTCGTAATATTTTTCTAAATAGTGTTCTCCTCTCCTGAGATAATCATCTTCGTGCTGATCTCCTTTATAGACAAGGTTTTTTCCTATATCAGCTCTAGTATTTTGCCATAATTCGTGAAATTTTCCCAAAAGATCGGCTTTAATCGGAATATTGAAAATATTTACTTGTTGATAGAGCCATTCTAAAGCTCCGTGAACGCTTGTTCCAAGAATGAGATCAGGACTTGTTTCAAAAGCTCTTTCAAGCTGATCAAGGTAACGATACTGATACTTTCTTGGACATTGTTCATATAGGTTAATTTGTGAAAAAGAATAGACAACCATAGCTATAACATAAAAGATAAATCTGACTTTTGTTTCAGTATAGATTTTGTACGTATAGAGTCAAATCAAAAAAAACTTGTAAATTTTTACTTTAAGACTATATTTTTGATATTATATGGATGTAGAAAAAGTTTTTTTTATCCGTGTTTAGTAGGTAGTTCCTTGTTATATAACTCTATAAAAAAATTGTCGTATAAGATCAGATTAAGATGTTGGATATTATTAATTTATTAGTTTTTAATCTTTAATTTGGCTTAATAATGAGATTTTCAAGCGAAAAATTTAAAATGCTCTCAAAAAAAGAATTTACGAGAGTAGCTGAGAAATATGAATGATCTAATGCCGGAGTGTACAAATTATGTAGAAATGATTATCCTGATATTTTAGCTGAAATTGCAAAAGAAGTCTTTATAGATTTGTTGGATGCTTGATGTGGTCCAGCAGCATTACTTCAATTGGTTAGTGAAAAATTCCCTGATAAACATTATGTAGGGATTGATCTCACTCCAAAAATGATTGAAGTAGCCAAAAAGAAAAAGATCAAGAATGCTGAATTTATTGTTTGAGATTGTGAAAAACTTCCCTTTGAGAGGGATTCATTTGATATTATTGTATGTTCACAAAGTTTTCATCATTATCCTAATCCTCAAGATTTTTTAAATAGTGTTCAGAAAACACTTAAACCTTGATGAAAACTAATATTAAGAGACATGTCTTTATGAAAATATTTGTGATGGTTTGTAAATTTTGTGGAATTACCAATTCTTAATCTTCTTTGATATTGAGATGTGAAAATATATACAAAAAGTGATATTCAAAGAATGTGTGAAAAATCCTGATTGGTTTTGGAAAGTTTTGAATATAAAAAACGATTTAGATTACATGCAATTATTAGGAAGATGTTTGAAAAAGAGCTGTAAATCCTAGAAATCTTTTTATTTAGAATAGGCTTCAGCTTGTTTGTATTAACTTTTAATCTCTCTTACATGTCCTTTTTTAGACTTTCTTTCCCTAAAAAATGTCGAGTTTCTCCATCACTTTCTACATAAAAAATTAAGTGAGTTTTAGGGGTTCCTTTCTTCTTTGTGAGTAAAGCGTTAAGCATAGCATCTGGAGGAATAACGGTTCTTAGGAGTGTTTCTTCACTTATAGGGGAAAAACCTCGCCTGATAAAAGTAGGAGTGAGTAATTCTGAGCAGTACAGTGTTGTAGCATCTTCGGTATTAAAATCAAAGTCATAAGCTTTTCCAATCTGCTCGGTTAAAAGTTCTATCCCAGCTCTCAAGGTTTTCTTGGAGATTTCAGGTCTGATTGCAAGAAGTGCCTCACTTGGTTTTAACGTATCAAGAAGAGAAATCTGAACTCCACTAAAAGTACTTTCAATGATAAGAGGCGTTTTTTGAGGGAAATTCAAATTTTTTATTTTTTGATAAAAGGGGGATTTCTTGCCCATTACATTTTTTAGCTGTTTAGGCGTTCAGAGATAGAGAGCAATATGTTTCCATTTTCCGTTGATGAAAGTACTCCCTAATGAGTCAGTATTGGAAGTGAAAATGAGATCTCCAGGTGTGAGTTTCTTTGCGGAGAGGAGTTTTGAAATTATGACTGGGTGATTGATTTTTGAACGGTAGCGAAATTCAGCGATTTCGGTGAATAAATATTTTTGAAAAAAGAGTCTAATATCATCTAAAATAGGTCGTGTTTTAGGAAAAATAGCAGAAAGAATTAGAAAAATCAGACTACTTCCTAGAAATATTCAAGAAATGAGTTTTATTTTGAGAACTTTTTTTAACTTCATTGAAGCGTTCATAATTCTTGCAATTTTTCCGAATAAATGAGAAGAATTTTAGAAAATAGCCTCTAAAAATCAAGCTTTATCACTACCATTTTGCCTTAATCTTGATTTTGGTAGCTTATATCAGTATATTTAATTAGTTTTAGTTTGGTTAATCATTATGGAACCAAAGAAAATTTTGATTACGGGGGGATTGGGATATATCGGTTCTCATACTGTGGTGCTTTTTGCTAATGCGGGATATGAGCTTGTTCTCCTAGATAATCTTTCCAATACCCACAAAGAGTCTGTTCTTGCTGGGCTTAAGGAGCTTACGGGGAAAGATTTGCCTTTTTATGAAGGGGATGTTAGGGATTTTGATTTTCTTGATCAGCTTTTTGAAAAGGAGCAGTTTGATGGGGTGATTCATTTCGCAGCCAAAAAGGCAGTAGGAGAAAGTTGTCATGATCCTTTTCTTTATTATGATAATAATATTACAGGAACGACGACGCTTTTGCAGGTTATGGATAAACATCAGGTAAAAAAAATGATTTTTTCTTCTAGTGCAACAGTCTATGATGCAGAGAAAAATCTTGCCCCATTTACAGAAACGGATCGTCTAAATACTACGAATCCTTATGGAACGACAAAACTGGCAATGGAATTTTTACTTAAAGATATGGCTCAGCATAAGGGATTTTCCGTAGTGTGTTTGAGATATTTTAATCCTGTAGGAGCACATCATTCAGGTTTACTCGGAGAAAATCCAAAATGAATTCCAACTAATCTTGTTCCCTTTCTCCTAAGAGTTGCGAAAAAAGAAATTGAAAGTATTACGGTTTTTGGAGATAACTATCCAACACCTGATGGAACCTGTATTAGAGATTATATTCATATCGAAGATCTTGCACAAGCGCATCTTCAAAGTTATGATTATTTGCTGCAGCAGGAAGTGGAATTACAAACAAAAGAAAACTGATCTCCGTCAAAATTTGAGGTCTTTAATATTGGAACATGAACTGGGAAATCTGTTAAAGAAATATTGATAATTACTGAATCGATTGTTTGAGAATCGATTTCTCATACTGTTTGAGAGAGAAGAGATGGTGATGTTGCAGTTTCCGTTGCCAATCCAACTAAGGCAAGACAGGTTCTTCATTGGGAGCCTCAAAAAACGATTGTTGATGCGGTCCAGGATGCTTGGAATTTCTATAGTAGAGCATAAATCTTTGCTTTTTGTTGATTCTTTCTTGATTTTAAAAGCTGAAAATTCATAATGATTCAGCTTTTTCTATTTTTTAAATCATATAATAGTTCATGCACTATGAAACCAAAAAAATCTGAGGAATAGATTGTATTTTTGCTCCTATGCAGGAGGGAAATTCGCTTACTATAGAAATTTCAGTGAAGGCTTGATCAGAATATGAAACCAGAGCTGAGGCTGGAATATCTCATGTGTTGGAACATATGTTCTTTAAAGGGTGAAAGCAACGAGCAACTCCTAAAGCGGTAGCCACGGAAATGGATAAGATTGGAGCAGAATTTAATGCAGCAACAGGAGGAAGTCTGACTTCTTATTATGTTAAATGTGCTCCACAGTTTGCTCAGATTTCGCTTGAACTTTTATCGGATATGATGTTAGGTGCTCAGTTTGCAACAGAAGAACTTGAAAGAGAAAAAGGAGTAATAATTCAAGAGCTCAAAATGTATGAGGATAATCCGATGTCAGTTGTGGGTGAAAAATGGAGTTCCTTTTTTTTCTGAGAAAATAGTTATTGAAGACCAACGATTGGGTATGAAGAAACGATTAGAAGTTTTACTCGTGAAGATCTTTTTGCTTACAAGAATGCTTTGTATACCAAGGATAATATTCTGATTACTATTGCTGGTAAAATTCAGGATCAAGCTTTCCTAGAAAAACACATTGAAACTTTATTTTCATCGCTTCCTGCTCAAAAAACTAGAAATAAACCTGAATTTAAATGGCAATTGCCAGAGAAGAAATCTGATTTTTTTGAAAAGGGAACGGAGCAGAATCATGTAATTATTGCGATGCCAGGATTTACAGCATTTGAAGAAGAAAGATATGCTGCTAGAGTATTGACGACAATTTTGGGTGGAAATATGTCTTCTAGATTGTTTCAAGAAATTAGAGAAAAACTTGGGTTATGTTATTATATTGGTGCTGGTCATCATGCAGGTTTTGAATATTGAATTTTTACAATTAGGTCAGGATTGAGTAAGGAAAATTTTGCTTTTTGAATGCAAGAGATTTATCGTTTGCTTGATATTATTGTTCAGGAGGGAATTACTCAAGAGGAATTTGAAAATGCTAAAAATTATCTAAAGTGAAGCATTCAGATGGGAATAGAAAGTTCAAATGAAATGGCCGATTTTGTTTCTTCTCAATGGCTCCTGTATCAAAAAATCCAGACTTTAGAGGATATTTTAGATCATTATGAGGCTGTTTCCAAGGAGCAGGTGGAAGCAATTTTACCAAAATTCATCAATGATCAAAGACGAGCTTTTCATATTGAATAAGAAAAAAATTAAAAAAGAAAAATCTGAATAAGCATTCCCATTCAGATTTTTTTGGTTTCTTTGTTTAAAACTATTTTGCGAAAGCTACTTGAGAAGCTGTAACATTTGCAGATACGAGGTTTGTTTCAGCTTCAGCTCTGTCTGCTTCTGCAGAGAAAACCATAAATGTCATTACTGCAGCATAAACAACAACTCCGAAGAAAGCGACATCTCTCATGATCTTTTGAGTTTTTGTTCTTTCAGTTTCATCTTTGTGAAGACCGAGTTTTTTTACCATTTTTTTCATGTATAGTTTTGTATAAGAAATAAAGACAACAATATTATAGCATAAAAAATCTATTTGTCAAAAAAATGATGATTTTTTTTGGATTCTAATTATTAATTGATATTTTTCGTCTTTTATGAAAGCTAATATGATGATATTTTCCTTTTTTTAATTTTTTGATGGAAATGAGAATGGGAATCTCTATATTTCTTTATTGTTTTATTTATAAAAAATATCTTATGTATTTTCATGAAATGATTGTGTTCTGAATTATTATTTCTGCTATGGTTATCCTTGATCTCGGGATTTTTAATAAGAAAAGTCATGAAGTAAAAACGAAAGAAGCACTTATGTGGACTTTAGTTTGGATTGCTCTTTCAATGCTTTTTGCTGGTTATATTTATCGAGATTCAGGGATGGAAAGATTTTCTCAGTTTCTTTCTGCATATTGGATAGAAAAATTGCTTTCTGTTGATAACCTTTTTGTGTTTGTGATGATTTTTAGTTTTTTTCGTGTTGAGAAAAAAGCTCATCATAAGGTGTTGTTTTGGGGGGTCCTTTGAGCTTTGATTTTTAGAGCAATCTTTATCTTTACAGGAGTAAAGCTTATTCAGCTTACTTATCTTCCAGAATTTTTTATAGGAGATCTTTCGATAAAAATTAATATTTTGCTTCTTTTGTTTTGAATATTTTTGGTTTATGCTGGGGTAAAATCGTTTTTTCAGAAAGACCAAGCAGAAGAAAAAAAGAATTTTTCTGATACCTTGTGAGCAAGGTTAGTGAAGTTGCTTTTTCCAAGAATGACTGATGAATTTCATGGATCAAATTTTTTTGTGATAAAAAATGGTCTAAAATATGCGACGCCTTTATTGCTCGTTGTTGGGGTGATTGAATTTTCAGATTTGCTCTTTGCGGTAGATAGTATTCCTGCGATTTTTGCGATTGCTCCGAATGATCCTTTTATTCTGTATGCTTCTAATATTTTTGCTATTCTTGGTTTAAGAAGTCTTTATTTTTTGTTGGCGAATTTTATTGATAAATTTACTTATTTGAAGTATGGAATAGCACTAATTCTTACCTTTATTGGACTAAAAATGATTGTTAGTCCGGTTTTTCATATCTCTTCTACTGCTTCACTTATTATCTTGATTAATATCCTCTTTTTTTCTCTAATTATTTCACTTATTCTTGAAAGAAGAAAGAAAAGGAAATAAAAAATTTGATTTTTTATTTTTTTTCAGCTTTTTCTTTAATAAAAAACACTTGAAAACAGGAGGTATTTTTTTATAGTATTTTTGGTCATATTTTTTTGGATTTTTGAGAAAATCTCAGAGATTTAAAGAAAACGGCAAAGCCAATTATTTTATTTTAAAGTTTTATACTGATGGCAAACGACAAAAAACCTTTGGACAAGGTAAGGAATATCGGTATCATGGCGCATATTGATGCTGGTAAAACCACAACAACTGAGAGAATTTTGTATTACACAGGGAAGAAGCACAAGATCGGTGAAACTCACGATGGAGAAGCTGATATGGATTGGATGGAGCAGGAAAAAGAAAGAGGTATTACTATTACTTCTGCTGCTACGACATGTTTTTGGCACGACATCCAGGTAAATGTGATTGATACCCCAGGTCACGTGGATTTTACAGTAGAAGTAGAGAGATCTCTTAGAGTACTTGATGGTGCTGTTGCTTTGCTTGATGTTTCTCAAGGAGCAGAACCTCAGACAGAAACAGTTTGGAGACAAGCTGACAAATATGGAGTTCCTAGACTCATCTTCGCAAATAAGATGGATAAAATGGGAGCAGACTTCTTCATGTCTCTTGAATCAGTAGAAAAAAGACTGAGTGATAAGGTAGTTCCTATTCAGCTCCCTATTGGAAAGGCTGATACTTTTGAGGGAATTATTGACCTTATCACAATGAAAGCCTATCATTTTGAAGGAGAAAAAGGAGTAGATGTTATCGAGGGAGAAATCCCAGCAAGTATGCAAGCACAGGCTGAAGAATGGAGAGAAAAAATGATTGATGCAATCTCAATGTTTGATGATGAACTTGCTGAAAAATTCCTAGGAGGAGAAGAGATCAGTATCGATCTTATCAAAAAAGCTATTAGAACAGGAACTATTAGCAATCAGCTTTATCCTATGCTTTGTGGAACTGCACTTGGAAACAAAGGAGTTCAGCTTGTACTCAATGCAGTAGTAGATTTCTTGCCTTCTCCACTTGATAGAGGGGAAATAGTTGGACATAATCCTGATAATGAAGAAGAAGTAGTAGTAAGGAGAGCCGACCCTAATGAGCCTGTTTCTGCCATCGCTTTCAAGATCATGACGGACCCTTTTGTGGGGACTTTGACTTTCGTGAGAGTATACTCAGGAACTATCAAGTCAGGAGATACTTTGCTCAACTCTATTACTGGAAAGAAAGAAAGAGTAGGAAGACTTCTTTTGATGCACGCAAACAAGAGAGAAGAAATTTCTGAAATTTCAGCTGGAAATATCTGTGCTTTCCTTGGACTTAAAGAAACTCAGACAGGGCATACGCTTTGTGATGTAAACAAACCGATCGTTCTTGAAAAAATGGAATTCCCTGATCCAGTGATCCATATTGCTATTGAACCAAAATCAAAAGCAGATCAGGAAAAACTTGGTTTGGCTCTTTCAAAACTTATGGCTGAAGATCCTTCTTTCACTGCTCATTCTGATGAAGAAAGTGGGCAAACTGTGATCGGAGGTATGGGAGAGCTTCATCTTGATGTGATCGTTGATAGACTCAAGAGAGAGCATAAAGTAGAAGTAAATACTGGTAAACCTCAAGTAGCGTATAGAGAAACTATTTTCGCTACTGCAGAAGGAGAAGGACTCTTCAAGAAACAATCTGGAGGTAGAGGTCAGTACGGACACGTAGTTCTTAGACTAGAAAAACTTCCTGAAGAGAAAAACTACGAATTTGTTTCCGAAATTAAAGGTGGAGTAATCCCTAACGAGTTTATCCCTGCAATTGATAAGGGAGCAAAAGAAACCATGGCTCAAGGTATCCTTGCTGGATTCCCTATCATCAATATTAAGGTAGTTCCTTTCTTTGGATCTTATCATGATGTGGATTCTTCAGAAGTTGCGTTTAAAGTTGCCACTTATAAGGCTTTCAAAGAGGCTTTCGCAAAAGCATCTCCTGCCATTCTTGAACCAATCATGTCTGTAGAAATCGTAACTCCAGAAGAGTACGTAGGAACCGTAATGGGAGACCTTTCTTCTAGAAGAGGAATCATTCTCGGACAAACTCCAAGAGGAAATGCTACAGCAATTGCTGCAAAAGTTCCACTTTCAGAAATGTTTGGATATGCAACTGATCTTAGATCAAATACTCAGGGAAGGGCTGCATACTCTATGGAATTCTCAAACTATGAAAAAGTTCCAGGAATGATTGAGAAGAAAATTATTGAAGAAAGAGCAGGAAAAGTAAAGAAGATGGATGAAGAATAATTTGATTCAGGAATTTTCAAATGATACTGAAAAACACTCTATTATGGAGTGTTTTTTCTTAATCTCTAATTCTTACTTGAAAAGTGGACTTAAAACTCTATAAGTAAGCCGTCTTTTATTCTGCTTTGTAAGTATGTGAATTCATACGTTCCATGTCCCCACGAGAATAAGAAGTTAGAAAGAGGAAATCTGATTTTTTATTTTTTTTGTATATAAAACTATCATGGCAACGAAATTGACTTCAAGAGCTGAGAACTATTCTGAGCGATATAATGATTTAGTAAAATATGCAGATCTTGCGGAAAATTCTTCTGTGAGAGGATGTATGGTGATTAAACCGTATGGATACGCGATCTGGGAAAATATTAGAGATGTGCTTGATGCGATGTTTAAGGCAACTGGGCATCAGAACGCCTATTTTCCACTCTTTATCCCAAAATCTTTTTTTAGTAAAGAAGCGAACCATGTAGAGGGATTTGCCAAAGAATGTGCAGTCGTGACGCACTATAGGCTCAAAAACGATGAAAATGGCAAAGGGATTGTCGTAGATCCTGAGGCGAAATTGGAGGAAGAGTTGATTGTTAGACCGACTTCAGAAACGATTATCCGAGATAGTTATAGAAATTGGATCAAGTCACATCGTGATTTGCCACTGCTCGTAAATCAATGGGCAAATGTGGTAAGATGGGAGATGAGAACTAGGATTTTCCTTAGAAGTGCGGAATTTCTTTGGCAAGAAGGGCATACTGCACACGCTACGGCTGAGGAAGCTGATATTGAAGCGAGAAAAATGATGGAAGTGTATTCAGATTTTGTTTCTCATTTTATGGCAGTTTATCATTACAAAGGAGAAAAACCTGAACATGAAAAATTTGCAGGAGCGGTTAAGACCTATACTTTTGAACCTATGATGCAGGATTTTAAGGCACTTCAGGCTGGGACTTCCCACAACCTCGGTCAAAACTTCGCAAAGGCATTTGATGTAAAATTCACCAATAAAAATAACGAACTTGAATATGTGTATGCGACTTCTTGGGGGGTAAGTACAAGATTGATGGGAGGCTTGATTATGGCACATTCTGATGATCATGGATTGGTCTTGCCACCTGCACTTGCACCGCTTCATCTCGTGGTTGTTCCTATTTTCAAAAATAAAGAAGATTTAGATCAGATTTTAGGTGCTTTGCAGCCTGCTTTGGATCAGCTCAAAACTTCAGAATTACAAATAAAGTCTGATTTTCTCTGAACTTACGATCTCCCTTACAAAGTGAAGATTGACGATGATGATCAGAAATCCCCATGACGAAAATTCAATGAATGGGAACTCAAAGGAGTACCAATTAGAATCGCTGTTGGAAAGAGGGATTTGGAGCAAGGACAGGTGGAACTTTTTAGGAGAGATACGATGGAGAAGAAGCTCGTGAAGCTTGAAAATCTCGTAGAAGAAATTCAGGCTTTGCTTCTTGAAATTCAAGAAAAAATGCTCGCAAAACATCAGCTTTTCACTTTGGAGCATACCTTTACTGCGGATACTTATGAGGAACTTAAAGAAAAGGTTGAACAAGGTTTCGTGCTGGCTCATTGGGATGGAACGAAGGAAACAGCGATGAAAGTGCAAGAAGAACTCAAAGCGACGATTAGATGTCTTCCATTTGATATGCCTGAAGAAACTTGAATTGATCCTATTAGTGGAAAACCTAGTGCGAGAAGAGTAATTTATGCGAAGAGCTATTAATATTATCTTTTATATTCTAAAAAAAGCCTGAATTCTTATTGCAGGCTTTTTCTTGTTTACAATTATTTTTAGTAGTTGAAAGAAGCAATTTCAAAGTAAGCTTGTGGATGATCACAGGCAGGACATCTTTCTGGAGCAGAACTTCCTTCGTGAAGATATCCACAATTTCTACATTTCCAGATGAGTTTTTCTCCTACTTGGAAAACTTTTCCTGATTCCAAGTTCTCATACAGTTTTCTGTATCTTTTTTCATGGGCTTCTTCAGCTTTTGCGATCATTGTAAATACTGTAGCAATTTCAGGAAATCCTTCAGCTAATGCAACTTCAGCAAAATGAGGATACAGTTCGCTTCGTTCTTCATTTTCTCCATCAGCTGCGGCTTTTAGATTTTCAAGTGTCGTTCAGATTTTTCCAGCAGGGTAGGTGGCTGTGATCTCAACCATGTTTCCTTCAAGAAATTTGAAAAATCTTTTTGCATGTTCTTTTTCGTTGGCTGCAGTTTCCTCAAAGAATCAAGAAATCTGTTCTAAACCTTCTTTTTTTGCTTGTTTAGCAAAGTAGTCATACCTCATTCTTGCCTGAGATTCTCCAGCGAACGCTTTGAGGAGGTTTTTTTCTGTTTGAGTTCATGATAAGGTTGGCATATTTTTTTTGTCTAATAAATAAAATCATTCTCAATATAGTTAATCTATCTCCTAAATCAAGAAATTATTCTTCCTGTAGAAAAAGTTGAACTCCAAGAAAATCACGGTTCAGAATTTCTTTTTTATTGTAAACTTTGAGCTTTTAATTATAAAGATTCTGTTTATTTGGTGTAAAAAGCAGATGAAGATTTTGGTAGGGCTTTCAGGTGGAGTTGATAGTGCAGTTGCAGCTTATCTTTTGAAAGAGCAGGGGCATGAGGTCGTTGCTGGGTTTATGAAAAATTATGTTTCTGATACGGGGAACTGTACGACCTACAATGATGCCATAGATGCAATCAAAGTTGCGGAATTTTTGGGAATAGAAATCCGCTCTTTTGACCTCCAAAAAGAATATCAAGAAAGGATTATTGATTATATTTTCTCTGGTTATCAGAAGGGAATTACTCCAAATCCTGATGTGCTTTGTAATTCTCTTATCAAGTTTGATGTCTTTTTACAGAAGGCTTTAGAACAAGATTTTGATAAAATTGCAACAGGGCATTATGCAAGAATCCAAGAATCTTGTAAAGAGCGATGAGAGCTTTTCTGTCATCTTCTTCGTTGAGTTGATCATAATAAAGATCAATCTTATTTCCTCGCTGGACTTAATCAATTTCAGCTTCAGCATTCAGTTTTTCCTCTTTGAGAGCTTACAAAGCCTGAGGTGAGAGCGATTGCTGAGAAGATCGGTCTTCCTAATGCTCGTCGTAAAGATTCTCAAGGGCTTTGTTTTATTGGAAATGTACCGATTAAGCAGTTTCTCCTCCAAAAATTTCCTATCAAAAAAGGGGAAATCAGAACCCTTGAAGGCAAAACCGTTGGAACTCACGATGGGGCTTATTTTTTTACAATTGGACAAAAGCAAGGTCTTGGACTGAATTTTAAGGCCTATGTCTATCGCATTGATATTGAAAATAATATCGTTTATGTTTGTGATAAAGAAGCTAAGGAATTACAAACCCAGGAAATCTTGGTGAAAGATTGGCATTGGATCGCTGAAGAAGCAGAAGTAGGACAGGATTTGACAGGAAAAATTCGTTATCGTCAAAATCCACCGGTTTCTTGTGCCCTTCTTAAAAAAGAAAAAGCTGAAGTTTTGATTCGTTTCTCAGAAGCTCAACGAGCCGTTGCTCCAGGTCAGGTTTTTGTGCTTTATGATGGAGAAGTTTGTCTTGGAAGTGGAATTATTAGTTAGTTTTTTAGAGATTTTTCCTAGCTTCTAGGAGCTGTGCTTTAATTTCATTTGGGGTTTTAGGATTTTTTAGGGTAAATTGGAGAATTTTTTGGAGATAAGGAAGAAGCGTTTGCAAAATAACCTGATATTTCTTTTCTTTTTCATTGAGCGTTTCTAGTTGTTGGTCTCGCCAAAGGGTAAGTTCAGAAATTTTTTGAATTTGAGCTTCTTCTAGTTGGTTATGCAGGGCTTTAGAGAGTAGACTTTCTTTGTCAGCTTCAGCAAGAAGTTGTACAAAAGTGAGAAGCTTTTCCGTTGCCTCGTATGACTCAAGATAGTTCATGATTTGATTTTGATAGAAAAGTGCAACGAAGAGGAGTTCTCTCTCCAATTGATATTTTTCCTGTTGCTGCTCTTGTTTGTGTGTTTGCTGAATGACCTGAAATCTTCAGTCAGTATTTTTGTATCTTTTAAACTGGGCATCAAGGATTTCAAAAGCAAACCCAAGTTTTTCTGCTAATACACCTTTATAATGCTCCTGAATCGTCAAACTATTTACCGAAAGAATGAGGTCAAAAAGCGTATTTATGAGTTTTTGCTTATCTACTGGAGAGCTCATATCCGAATGTAGACGAAGATGATCGTATATTGCGAGGAAACCATCTTTTGCCTCAGATAAACAGGTTTCAAAAACTGATTTTCCTTCTGGAGTATTTGCCAGATCATCAATATCTTTATTTTCTTCTGGGAGTTTGATGATTCTAGGAAAGAGATTCTCTTGATAAAAGAGTTTGAGTGCTCTTTGAGTAGCTTGCTGGCCTGCACCGTCATTATCAAACATGAGATAGATATTTTCGGTGTATCTTTTCAGGATTTTGACGTGATGTTCGGAAAGTGCGGTTCCAGAAGTGGCGATTCCAATCGGTAATCCCAACCTTGCAAGCCCTAAAACATCCATCTGACCCTCTACAATAATCAGCTTTTCATGTTCTCTGATTCCTGTTTTTGCGAAATTAAGTCCATAAAGGATTTTTGATTTTTCAAAGGCTTTGTGTTCTGCGCTGTTGAGATATTTTGGTTTATCTTCAGAGTTGAGTACTCTGGCAGAGAAGCCAATCACATTGCTCATTGTATCAAAAATAGGAAAGGTAATTCTATTTCTAAAAAATGCATAAATTTCCCCATTAAGATTTTTTTTAGCGAGGGAAGCGTCTACAATATCTGCATCACTAAAGCCTTTTGATCTCAAGAGTTGGATGAGTTCGTAATGTTTGTCTGGAGCATAACCAAGTCAAAAAAGCTGAATGAGTTCAGGAGTCAGCTTTCTGTCTTTTTGTAAATAACCCATCGCTTCAGAACTATTCTTTAGCTGTTCTTTAAAGAAATTTTGAGCTAAGCTGTGGATTCTCTTGAGCTTCCCTTTTTCATCACTTTCTGCGGTCATTTTTTTGAGAGAAGTATCATATTTTTCTAGGTCGATATGCTGCTGTTTGGCGAGTTCTTTTACTGCATCTCGAAAATCAATTCTCTCGATCTCTTGGATAAAGGTTAGCACGTTTCCTCCTTTCCCACAACCAAAGCATTTGAAGATTTGTTTGGTTGGAGAAACCATGAGGGAAGGCGTCTTTTCGTTGTGAAAAGGACAGCAACCAGAAAAATTACTTCCTGCTCTCTTGAGGGGGAGGTATCTTCCGATAACGTCTACAATATCGGTGTTTTGTAAAATTTCATCAATCAAAGGATTTGCCACTAAGGAAAGTACTATGAGAGTAAAAATCTGTTTTTAGCATAGAGATTTTGTTTGGTAAATCAAGAAAAGAAGTTTTTTAAGTCTTTTTTTCTAATTATAGTTGAATTTTTAATCTTCAAGATTATGGTGAACATTTTTCAATCTGATGAGGATAATGTATTTGCTTTCTTAGATCATAAGTCTGTATTTCGAAGCTAAAGAGTAGAATATAAAGTTTTTAAAATTATTCTCACAAATCGTTCAATTGTCATAGTAGAAAAAGAAATAGATCTTGCCGTTCTTTTTTAGAAACAAAAAACAATGGTGAGAACTGGGAAAACTTTCCTTGAAAAAAAAACGAGATTATTAGAAATAAGTTGAGCATTCGTCTCTTTTTACTTTCTAAAAGTCAAGAGGAATGATGAAATTCAAACTGGTAGAAAAGGCAAATCCA